>JAQTTZ010000079.1 GCA_028710485.1 Bacteriovorax sp.
AAACTAATCCATGAGAAACCATTTGGTTAGCAGCAGGCATAGATGGAGCCCAGTTAAGTCTGAAAATAGCGTTAGCCAATCTTCTTTCAAGAGTGATTAATAGAGTTTCCATCCATGCACGTGACTTATCTTTTTTAGCTTTCTTTACGTAGTTAACTAATTGACCTTCACGAATACCGTAGTGATATCTAAGTTTTTGCTTTTCTTTCATACGAACAGCAAAGTCAGAAATTTTCTTTCGTTTATTTCCGTGTTGACCTGGACCGTAAGGTCTTCTTTCTAGAGCGCCAGCTTTTCCCAAACCTGGAAGTTCAATTCCTAGCGATCTTTGAATCTTAAAACGGCTTCTACCTGTAGTACTTCGTGCCATGCAAACATTCCCCTATAATTAACAATTTACAATCTTAGCGACTTATATTTTTAAAATATTTCTTAAATACTTCTTAAAATATTTTCTTTTAGAGCTGTGATTTTAATAAAAAATACGTCCGTTAGTAATACTTGCAGGTGGAGGTGATGTCAATTTGAAATTTAAAGCAGACTTAATATTGTTGAATATTACTCAACACTCACAAATTCCAAGTACATTCTCAAAAGTTCCAGCGTCTTTTTTCCAGGAAGCCCATCACCGACAGGACGACCTTCAATCGTTGTCACAGGGACGAGATTTCTAGTGGTGCTGGAAATAAAGCATTCTGAAGCCTCTTGAAAATCATTTGGGGTAAGGCTTTTTTCTTCAAAGGCCAAGTTTTTGCATTGAGCTAATTGAATTAAGGTTTTTCTGGTCAAACCTTCCAGCACGCCGTCTTGGAGAGAGGGGGTGTAAATAATATTATTTCTGATCATCCATATATTACTGGTCGTCCCTTCAGTCACCAGTCCTTCGGAATTAATCATGATGGCGTCGTTAGCGCCTTTTTTGATTGCGTCTTTATAAGCTAAAATATTTTCCTGATAATTCCCAGTTTTGGGCAAAGGCCCTCTTTCGTGGCCTTTCTTTTGATAGAAAATCATCGAAATCCCTTTGGTCAACCACCAGTCTGGGTTGGGGGTGATGGCCTTGGTAATAATGATTAGATTATTTTTCGAGGAGAGTTCTGGATCGAGTCCCAGGTCTTTATTGGTTCCACGCGAGAGAATAATTCGCAGAAAAATATCATTATGAGGAGAAGCTTTGATGGTTTGCTCAATGAGGACGAGGATATCTTCTCTGGAATAAGTCAGTTCAAGCTCAATTTTTTGTGCAGAGAAAAAAAGTCGATCGAGGTGATGTTGAATGCGAAAAGGTATGCGATTAAATGTACGAGTAGCTTCGTATACTGAATCACCATAGAGAAAGCCTCTGTCAAAAACCGAGATTTTTGCATTTTCTTCATTGAAGAGTTCACCGTTAATATTAATCAGAAACTTATTCATAATGCTAAAATAGTGGCTTAAGGGGGATAAATCAATGCCTTAATTGTTTGACGATGGCATCGCCAAAAGGGATAATTTTTAAATGAAATTGCTATCTTTACTCATCTTGTTTTGTTTCACGTTGAATTTGTTTGCAGCGGATACCGTGCGTATAAATGATCCCGCCAATTTAGTTATGACGGGTTTAACGAGCACAACATTTACGTTAGGTTCTGATTCTATTACTGGAGATGCAACTACGGAAGCATCGCCTGCAAGAGTATATGTTCCTATGACCAACAACGCTGTGGATCACGATAAATATTTTTCCCAATACAACGCTGGTGTGACTGTTCTTTTTGATACTACAAACGTAAATAATGTTATTAATTTTCCTTTAAGAACGGCCATTACGGGGACGGTATACCTCTATGCTGCGGCAAAATTGTCAACGGGCACGGGCTATAAAGTTGTTCAACGGTATTCTTCGACTGCTTCCACTAGTACAGATTTAACTTTTGGCGTATCTCCAAAGGCCATTTGTGCCCAATATGACTGTTCTACAATAGAATCAGCTTCAGTGAGTAATTCAAAAGTAATTTTTACGCTTTATTTTTACCTTTCAACGAATTCTAATCTTCCATTAGGCGATCCGGTCGTTCCAGCTGGAACAGATGGAGTTTTCTTTGAAGTTCAAATGAGTAATAGGATTTATCTCGCTACAGATTTGAGAGTTTTTATTACCAATTCAAGAAAAGGTGATTCTCGAGTTATACTAGATTATACGTCCGATCAGACTATGCTTGATTTTAAAAAAATCACCATATTTAAACACAGCACTATCCCAGCTCCAGCGACTACTAATCAACCAATCGGGTTGTATGCTGGAACATTGCTTGATCGCGATTTCCCTGGTACCGAGACTGGGGAAGTGACTGTCAATCAGCTACCAAATGGCGTTGATGCTACTCTGTCAGTTCTTTTTCAGGATAAATTTGGCTTTGCCACAACACTCTCTGACGATGTCACTGTAGTGCCTACCGAGATTCAAGAACTCTTAAAAAAACAGGCCTGTTATTTATTAACGGCGGGCTTTGGAGAAGAGCATTACGTCATCACTTTTTTCCGGCATTACCGCGACCACGTCTTGGCCAATACCTGGATCGGGAAACAATTTATTAAGATTTACTATAGATCAGCCCCGCATTACGCTGTGATCATTTATCAAAGTGAATGGATGAGGTTGGCGATTCGCTCTGCGGCTTATAGCTTATATTTTGTCTTTAATTACTATTGGTTAGTTCTTATATTCCTTATATCTTGTTATTATCTTAATTTAAGGAAAAATAAAATTTTATTCCAAAAAAATCGTTTATAGTCTAAATGACTGCAAGGTTGCCTTGTTGCTTCATGGTTTTAGGGAACAAATATGACCGCAAAGAAAAATCTGACCGTACTCATCGTAGATGACGAGCCGGATATCTTAGAATTGATGGAAGAAGAATTTAAGTATTGTGGATACACCACACTTACAGCTATCTGCGGAAATGACGCAATAAAAATTCTTGAAAGCCAAAAAATCGATATCGTAGTATCTGACTATAAAATGCCAAATGGAAATGGAATGGCCGTACTCTCTTTTGTCAATAAAATGGCAGTACGCCCAATTTTCTTTTTCGTGTCTGGTCAAGCTGATGTAAGTGTGGAAGATGCACTTCGCGCTGGAGCTAAGAAATTTTTCTCGAAGCCATTTGATTTAGATGAATTGATTAAAGAGATTGAAAGCGATATCGCCACCTCGGCCTAGAAAAAAGGCTCCTTTTCGGAGCCTTTATAATTTCATATAATTCTTATAATTTTAAAACTTGTTCCAACTCGCCGTTGTTCAACATCTCAGTGATAATATCGTTTCCACCAACCAATTGTCCTTTAACATAAAGCTGAGGGTAAGTGGGCCAGTTAGAGTATTGCTTAATACCGTCTCTAATATCCATGTCTGAAAGGATATTAAATGCATTAAAGCTAACACCTACGTGATTTAGGATCTTCACTACGTTTGCTGAGAAGCCACATTGAGGCATATCTGGTGTTCCTTTCATGAAGAGCATGATTGGAGCTGAGTTGATTAAAGTTGCGATACGAGTGTTAAGGTCTAGTGCTTTGTTTTGTTCAGATTCGTCTATAGCGTTTCCGCCAACAACTTGAAATGGGTTACTCATAATATGACTCCTTCTAGTTTAATAATTGATTATTTGCTAATTTTGATACCGCGCTTTTGGGCGTCTTCAAAACTCATTGTTTTTAATTGTACTGCATGGATCTCAGCTTTGAGACTATCGCTCAATAGGTTCATGACCAATTGGTGCTGCTGAATGAGCATTTTTCCAATGAATTGATCGCTGACAATTAAAAGATCCAAATGATCGCGGGTTCCAGTCATGTCCTGGACTTCGACATATGCATCGGCCAATCCGGCCTTAATAATATTTTTTACGTTTTCAAATTCCATATCGATACCCTTTTTATTTAGCAACAGCAAAGAAACTGGTGATTAAAGTTAACGTACGTAGCGCAAAGGCCGTCCAACCAAATAGGCGGTGGCGCAATCGGTATGTGTTTTGGCCTTTTAAAAGCTTTCTTCCAGTATAGATAAGAAGAACATAGAAAACTACACATGAAACGGCTAAAGAGACATGAATATTTAAAATGATGGGGTTTATCAAGGCCTTAACCGCTTTTTCAACGGCCTTGCGATTGAGTTCAATTTGTAAAATAAGTAGTATGTCCCAAGTCAAAACAGTAATCATTGTGGGCACATGGACACGGCGTTGTTTTCGCTTGGAAATACCGAAGACCATTAATGCGTAAATGAGAAAAGATTGAATTTGAAAAACAACAGCACTGGTCATGAATTATCCCTTTTTAAAATAAGTTCACAATAGATGAAAAAGTGAACTTCATCAATATTCGAATGGTCTTGGCCGTGATAAAACTTTTGAAATCGAAATTTTTAATAAGGATAATATATGAATCATAGTCCAGGTCATCGACTAGGAAGATGGGCCGTCATTGATGTTGAAACATCCGGTGCCGATCCAAGTTATGATCAAGTTATCGATGTTGGGTATCTCGAGTTTGATGGTATCAAGCTGACAAAAAAATATTCTTCCTTGATTCAGTACCCACACGAGCTTTCTTCTTTTATTCAAAAACTTACCGGCATCACCAATAAGATGCTCTCCAAAGCGCCAAGCTGGAAACAAGTTGAAGGAGAGATTCAAGAACTCTTCGGGGCAAAACTTATTGCTCATAATTCGGATTTTGAATCGGCATTTTTAAAGAAATCCTTTGATAAGATTGACGATGGAAGTGAGCGCGAAGAGTTTTGCGACACTCTTTTATTTTTGGGACTTTTATTTCCAGAGTACGCTTCCCTTAAGCTTGAGCATTTTATCCAGGACTGGGGAATTGCTGAAACGGAAATGCATAGAGGTTTTGAAGACGCTCAGGATTTGCTAAAAGTCGTTTTGGTCGCAACTGTTCTCACCAGAAAAGATAAGGCCTACTACCAATTTTTAAAATTGCAGCTTTTAGAAAAGAAAATATCAGATGAGTTTTGGCTCGCTAATTTTCTTCACCTCTCGGATGAGGAGCTCGTTGCATTGGCTGCGGAAATTGATTTTGACTTGGATCGTTCGGTGAATATGGCCCGTGAAAAAATATGGCCAAAGCGCTTTCCTGAAATTCAGCCCGTGAAAAAACTAATGAAGAATTTTTCATTAGAATTTTCAGGACAGAATATTAAAAATATTTTTAACGATGAAACCAAAATTAAAACTCTTTTTCCAAGTTATCGCAAACGTCAGTCGCAAATTGATCTGGCGGTTAAAGTCGGACAGTCATTTAAAAACAGCATCCATAGTTTAGTTCAAGCTCCAACCGGAACAGGGAAAACTTTTGGGTATTTAATACCGGCGGTGCTTTTTGCGCTCGAAGATAAAAAACCGGTTTTGATAGCGACGGGAACCAAGACTCTTCAGCACCAGGCGTTCAATAAAGATGTCCCTCAGGTCCGTGAGTTTTTAGGTCTTACTGATGATGAAATAAAAATAAAACTATTAGTGGGTTCTAATAATCATTTATGTGAATCAATCTTCCGCGTAGAAGAAAGTGAAAATACATTGATGATTTCTAGCCGCGATTTTGGTGAACTTTTTACTTCGATTTATTTTGAATCAATTTTCTTTCACAATGCCCGCTTAAAAAGTAATGATAAAATTTTACGCGACGATTTGCCTTATGTTTTAAAAAGAAAAATTGAGGCCCTTAACCGCCGCGAAAAAGAACTGGGAGTTGATTTCCGTTCTTGCTCGGGAAATAATTGTCCGTTTAAAGGCAATTGCAGTTATATAACGGGTTTAAGAGAGGCCAAAGAAGCCCATATTATTATCGGCAATCACTCGTTGATGTTTGCCTGGCCCAAAGGCATTCCACGTCCACTCAATATCGTAGTGGATGAGGCCCATAAAATCGAAGATGAAGCGACGAAGGCCTTCTCACTTGAGATTGATCAAGTGGGCTTTGAAGTTTTTGTAAGTGCGCTACAGCATCTTCAGGGCGTGGGGTCTTTATTTTATCTTCTCGCTCAAAATGAAAGTGTAGAAGGAGAGTCCAGTGAAGTGATTAGACGTTTACGGGAAGAAACTCTAAAAACGTTTCAAATGCTGACTGATCATCTGGCGCCATTAAGAGAAATGATATCGATGTATTTTAAGCGCATGCCAAAATACACTGAGCTTTTTTGGAATGAACTCCCGATGCTCAATCGACAGACTCATACCGAAAGTAATGCTCAGGCCATCTTAAATCACTTGGAGAGTGTGCATTTTATTATGCAGACTTATCTTAATCAGCTGATTCCTTATGCCGGTAGATTTGATGCGAAAAATTTGAAATCGGAAAATGAGATTATTGCTTTCACCCGCTTTGAATCTTTTTTCGCTCAACTCTCAGACTATGTTTTGTGCTTTGATAAACTCATTGTTCCCGCCGATAACTTTTGCCGCTCAATGAAGTTTAAGGAAGATCAGGGGTATTTATTTTCTTCGTCACCGGTTGATGTCGGACTTATTCTCAAAGATCAATTGCTTTCAACTTCTGCTTCCGTTGTTTTTACTTCGGCGACTCTTGCCAATGGCACGGGGGACACAGGTGCAAGAGGTATTGAGTGGGCAACCGGATATGCTTATTTGGAACCTGACAAAAGATTTAAAACAGGAACCTATTTACCATTTACTTTTGATTATAAAGCGAAGACTAAAATTTTTCTTTGTGATGACGGGCCTTCTTTGTACCAGTCCAATTTTGTTGAACATAACCTGATGAAAATTAAACCTCTGATCAGAAAGCTCAATGGAAAAACACTGCTACTGTTTTCTGCAAAAGCGCGTTTTGAAATTGCCCGTGAAATTTTATTGAAAGAATTTGAAGGGCAGATTCCACTTTTTATTCAAGGAATGGGAACAAGCGTGGTTGAAGATTACAAGCGATCTGGTTCGGGAATTTTGCTTGGAATGGAGTCATTTGGAGAGGGGATCGATATTCCAGGGGATGCTCTGCAATTTATTTTTATCGACAAAATTCCTGATTTAAGAATGGATTTAGTGGTAAACGAGCGAAGAGATTTTTTTGAGGCCAATCTAGGAAATGAGTTTACTGATTACTACCTTGCTCACCGCACACGTTCTCTTCACCAAAAGCTTGGACGACTTCTGCGTACCGAAAGTGATTATGGAGGAGTGATTATTGTTGATAACCGAGTTAAGAGTTGGAAAGGGAAGACTATGGAAAGGCTGGTAAAATTAATGGAGCCTTACTCTCTCTTGAGAGCACCATTAGACGAGGCCTGTCTGGAAATAGAAGAATTTATTCTAAGTCATCCGGGCCTGATTGAGGCAGAAACCTCTACTCTTTCTCAGTGAGATCGTTGAGATATTTAATTTGAATTTTAGTTCCATCATCTGAGCGAACCAAATAGGGAATTGACCCGTGTTGGCTCAGATATATTTTGATGTGTTGAGGGTCTTTGGCAATTTTAAAATCAGTAGTTTCATCAAACATTTTATACTGTGTGGCCTGAACATTTTGACCGTCGATATTTATTTTTTCGGCAGTGAGACTGGCGCGTTCTAAAATAATATTTTTAAATTTAGGCGCTTCTTTGTATTCCCACTGATTAAAACCCATCAGAATATTAAAAGAGTTTTTGCCGTTAGCATCGAATTTTTTAGAACGCAAAAAGAGCATTGAGCTGGCAGCTGTGGGAGTCGCGATATGGTACTTGGGAGCTGTCGAAATTTCTTCGCTATGCTCGTCACCTTTAGAGTTGATGAATTTATAAAGCAGGTTGTTTTTTCTTGAAATATATTCGTAAGTTTCGCGGGTGCTTTCTTTTCCCATGATTTTTTCAATCACCACTGCCTGGGGAATATAGTCTTTGTTCACTATGTATTCGACGTGTAGACTCAGTATTTCTCCAGTCGTAACCTTTACAATTGCCTGCGAAACATAATGATAACTCTGCTCTCTTTTATCTTTGTAGACATCGAAAAGCTCTTCGGCATATGAGCTTTCATTACGGAAATAGGCAAATGCGCCTCGGTAAATCTTATCTTCTTTACGGTATGTTTTTGTGGTCCATGGTTCCATTGATCCATTCTAATGAAGATTCCAAAAAGATGAAAGCTGAACTTGATAGAATGTAATATTGGATTATAATAGTCTTCTTCTCGTTTTTCTGGTCTGCCTTTTTTTTGTTTATTATCCGAGGTGAAAGTTATGATTACTTATGAGCATTACAAAGCAATGCATATTTTTTTCATTCTCTGCTTTTTTTCCAGCATGGGATTTGTTTCCTGCCAATCTAAACTCATTCAAAAAAAGCTTGGAAAGTGGCTGGTCGGATTGGCAAGTTTTCTTATATTTGTTGCCGGAATGGGTCTTATCGCGCGTTTGGGGTTTAAGCATGATCAGGCATTTCCTCTATGGGTCAAACTCAAAATTGGCAATTGGGTTGCGGTAAATATTCTCTTTATTTGTCTGTTTAGATTAAAAACTATCGAATATAAAGCCGTGATCACTTCAATCATTTTACTTCTGGCCTGGTTTGCAATCTGGCTTGCGGTCAATAAGCCTGTATGAAAAAAATAAAAGAATCAGTTGGCGCCCAAGGTTTTTCTCACGAGTATTGGGACGTTAATTACGCCGATCCGGAAGAGATGGACAATATCGTAAACGCAAGTGAGCACGCGGCCTATATGAAGTCCATATTTGCTCTGGAGGCCGTAGATATAAGCAGTGTAATTGATTTGGGTTTTGGTCTAGGTATTTTATTTGAAGAAGTATTGAAGACATTTATTCCTTACCGCGCCCACGGCATTGAGCCTTCTAAACACGCTTATGATTTAGTTGTTAAGAAAGATATCCGCCCAGCGGAAAGCACTAAATTAATAATGGAAAATACAGATTTAGTTTCATGGGCAACCAGTGGGATGAAGCGGGAAAAAGTTTTTGATTTAGGGCTTTGCACTTCAGTTCTGCAGTACTTAAGTGATGAAGAAATTAAAATTATTATGCCCGTATTGGCCTCTCGAGTGCGCTATCTTTATTTATCCGTGCCAACCGATCTGGAATTAAAAAGGCAGATAGAAGAGGTAGAATTTAAAGATGAATACGCGATTCACCGAAGCAGAGAAAAATATCTTAAATTTATTCGTCCCCATTTTACTTTTATTTCGAGTAGACTCTTAGAAAGTAAAATTCATTTTGACGAAGACACCAGCAGTTTTACCGATTTATTATTTCGATTTTAAGGAGTGAGAGAATGAGTTTATGTGCATGTGGATCTGAAAAAAACTATAGCGATTGTTGCGAAGCTTATATAAAGGGAACTAAATCTGCTCCCACTGCTGTTGCGTTAATGCGTTCGCGTTACACGGCCTTTGCGGTAGGGGAAATGGATTATATTTATAAAACCCACCACGAATCGACTAGAAAAGAACTCGATATGGATGGTGTTAAGACTTGGGCCCAGAATTCAGAATGGCTTGGTTTAGAGATTCGTGAGACCATTAAAGGAACTGAGAAGGATACAGAAGGCCAAGTAGAATTCAAATGCAAGTTCAACTTCAATGGTGCTGAGCAGGCACATCACGAATTGAGCACCTTTATCAAAGAAAAAGGTGAGTGGTTTTTTGTCGACGGTGTGATGAGAAATAATACAGTTCGCAGAGTCGAACCAAAGATTGGACGAAATGATCCATGTCCATGCGGTTCTGGCAAAAAGGCCAAGAAGTGCTGTCATCAATAAGAAGCGTTAAAAATTAATTGAGACAATTCTTCCTACTGCGAAAAAAAGCTTAAAATTTTGATATCTTAGATCTATATTAAGGGTATCTTTTTTTTAGCCGAGTAATACACTCGGAAGAGCAGCGTTTATTTTTGCAAGGAAGTTTATGGCGACGAATATCGACTTCACACATCTCTCAAGTTCAGACATTACTTTTATCGATTCCTTGTACGACAGTTATCGAAACAGTCCTGATGCCGTTGATGAATCATGGCAAAGATTTTTTCAAGGCTTCGAGTTCGGAGCTGTTGGTTTTGGCACTTCATCTGGAGCTGGTACAGGAATTAATGATCAAAAATTAAGGGCAGAATTTAATGTCTTTCGCTTGATTCAATCGTTTAGAGCGAGAGGACATCTGCTTGCAGATACCAATCCTATCCGGCCTCGCAAAGACCGCCAGGCGCGCATCAGTTTAGAAGAGTATGGTCTCTCAGAAGCCGATCGCACGACTGTTTTTCAATGTGGAGAATTCGTGGGGCTTGGGCCTGCCACACTTCAAGATATTCTTGAGCATATGAAAAAAATTTACTGCGCTAAAATTGGCTTTCAATACATGCACTCTAACAACACCGATCTTCGCAGGTGGATGAGAGAGAAAATTGAGTCGACCGCCAAGAATATTGATCTTTCTCTTGATAAGAAAAAAAGAATTCTCCAAAAATTAAATGAAGCCAATGTTTTTGAAAATTTTCTTCAGACCAAATATGTTGGACAGAAAAGATTTTCACTCGAAGGTGGAGAGACAACGATCCCCGCCCTTGATGCAATTATCAATAAAGGTGCTGAGCTTGGTGCTCACGAATTTATTATTGGTATGGCACACAGAGGTCGTTTAAATGTTTTGGCCAATACTGTTGGAAAAACTTATGAGTATATCTTCACCGAATTCGAAGGTGGATCAATTGAGGAAATGCAAGGACATAGTGGAGATGTAAAATACCATATGGGATTTACCACTGTCCAAAAAACGATGAACGATCAGGAAGTTTTTGTAAAACTTCTTCCCAATCCTTCTCATCTTGAAACAGTTGCTCCAGTGGCAATTGGGTACTGCCGAGCACTTATCGATAATCACTATAATGGTGATCAATCAAAAGTTATTCCTATCATTATTCACGGTGACGCCTCTATTGCTGGACAAGGCGTAGTGTACGAAGCACTTCAGATGAGCAAGCTAAAAGGCTACGCGGTTGGTGGATCAATCCATTTTGTTATCAATAATCAAATTGGTTTTACAACTGACTTTGAAGATGGAAGATCAAGCCAGTATTGTGATTCAGTTGCCAAAGTAGTGGAGGCCCCAATCATTCAAGTAAACGGGGACGATCCTGAAGCCGTAGTATACGCAATCGAATTGGCAGTAGAATTTAGACAAAAATTTAAAGAAGATATTTTTATCGATATGGTTTGTTACAGAAAATACGGGCATAACGAAGGGGATGAACCTCGCTACACTCAACCGAGTCTTTATGAATTGATCACTAAGCATAAAAATCCAAGAGAACTTTACCTTGATTCGCTTTTAACTTCAGGCAAGATTGAGTCCCAACTGGCCAGTGAAATGATCGAAGCTTATAAACAACTTCTTTCAGACCGTTTCAATAATGTTCGCCAAAATGAAATTCCCAAAAAAATCAGAGGCCCTCATAAAGATTGGGATGGCCTAGGATATTCAAAACCAGAATCTTTTGATGAGTCTCCAGCTACCTCCGTCTCAAAAGAAGTTTTAGAAAGAGTTGTAAAGGCCATTAATTCAGTCCCAGCTGGAATGCAATTAATGAGAAAAACTCAGAAAATTTTAGATGATAGAGAGGCCGCTTTTAATACGGATAAATTAGACTGGGCCAGTGCAGAACTTCTAGCTTATGGAAGCTTATTAGACGAAGGACATCCACTGCGTTTTACCGGCCAGGATATTATCCGCGGAACCTTTTCTCACCGTCACGCTAAAGTTTTTGATGACAGAACTAATGAAGCTTATTGTGGATTAGAATTTATCTCCGAAAAACAAGGTAAAGTCAGTTTATACAATTCACTTTTATCAGAATATGCTGTCTTGGGTTTTGAATTTGGATACTCTTGGGCGACTCCCAATTCCCTGACTATTTGGGAAGCTCAGTTTGGAGATTTTTCAAACGGTGCACAAATCATGATCGATCAATACATCACTTCTGCTGAAGTGAAGTGGCAGAGAATGAGTGGTCTTCTAATGCTTCTGCCTCACGGGCATGAAGGAGCGGGGCCAGAACACTCAAGTGCGCGCCCTGAAAGATATCTTCAAATGGCCGCTGAAAATAATATTATCGTCGCCAACTGTTCAACTCCGGCCAATATGTTTCACCTTATTCGCCGTCAGTTAACTTGGTCGTTTAGAAAACCCGCTATGGTTTTAACTCCGAAGTCACTTCTTCGCGATACTCGTTGTACTTCAACTCGCGATGAATTTATCAAAGGAAAATTTCAGGAGCTAATTGATGACGCCAATACCGGAAAAAACGTTTCACGCGTAATATTCTGTACAGGTAAAATTTATTATGAGCTTTACGATAAAAAAATGGCAGAAAAAAGAGATGATGTGGCCATCGTTCGTCTAGAGCAGTTGCATCCATTGCCTTTAGTTCAAATTAAAAAAGTTCTGGCCAAATATAAAGGTGCAGAAAATGTTTGGCTTCAAGAAGAACCAATGAATCAGGGATACTGGACATACCTTTTACGTTTTATCGAAATTTTTGGGACCTTTAAATTAATCAGTCGAAAAGCGTCAGCTGCACCGGCCACCGGTTTTTCTAACGTCCACAAAAAAGAGCAAGCAGAAATTATTACGAAAGCTTTTGCAAAATAAAGGAGTCTTTATGAGTGTTGAATTAAAAATCCCAGTCATCGGTGAATCAGTCACAGAAGTTACTTTATCATCTTGGTTAAAAAAAGATGGTGATTACGTCGCTGAAGGCGAAGCGGTTTGTGAAATTGAATCTGATAAAGCTTCAATGGAGCTTCCAGCACCAAGTGCAGGTGTTTTAAAAATTATGGCAGAAGCGGGCTCTGAATTAAAAATTGGTGCAAAGATAGGCGAGCTTGATACAAGTGCCGCTAAACCAGCGACAAGTGCGAAAGAGGCCCCTGCGGCAGCGGCAGTTGCTAAGGTAGCTCCTGTTGCAGCAGCAGCGAGTTCAAAAGTAGTCAATGCTCCAGGCCCAGCTGCTAGAAAAATTCTAGATGAAAAAGGGGTGAGTCCAGAGAGCGTAAGCGGTTCTGGAAAAGATGGACGAATTACGAAAGAAGATGCCTTGAACTCTACGACTTCTAAAGCAGCACCGGTGGCAATGGCCGCTAAGGCCTCGGTTGCCGTTGTTCCTGGAGCAAGAGCGATGAGATCTGAAAAGATGTCTCGTTTGAGAAAAACGATTGCTACTAAATTAGTAGAAGCGAAAAATACAACGGCGATGCTCACAACTTTTAACGAAGTTGATATGTATGAACTGATGAATCTTAGAAAAAAATATAAAGACGCTTTCACTAAAAAACATGGAGTGGGTTTAGGCTTTATGTCTCTATTCACAAAGGCCGTGACAGTGGCGTTGAAAGATTTTCCATCAGTGAATGCTCAAATTAACGGTGATGAAATTATTTACCATGATTACGCTGATATCGGCATCGCAGTTTCAACTCCTAAAGGTCTAGTGGTTCCTGTCGTGAGAAATGCCGAAAGCATGTCTCTGGCACAAATAGAAAAAGAAATCTTAGCTCTTGCTACAAAAGCTCGCGACGGAAAAATTACAATCGAAGATATGCAAGGTGGAACATTCTCAATCACCAATGGTGGTGTATTTGGTTCAATGCTTTCTACTCCCATTATCAATATCCCTCAGTCAGCGATTCTAGGAATGCATAATATAATCGAGCGTCCAATTGCCCTAAACGGTCAAGTTGTGATTCGTCCGATGATGTATTTAGCGTTGTCTTATGACCATCGAATTATCGATGGTCGTGAATCAGTAAGTTTCCTAAAACAAGTTAAAGAACTTCTAGAAGATCCTTCAAGACTACTTCTTGATGTATAAAAATTTTAAATTTTAGCTTTGCATTGGAGTTCGTATGAAAGAAAAATCCGACTTTCCTTATCTGCATGGATTCTCTCCTATTGAGCAGGAACGCTTAAGAAGACAAGCCAGGTTTGCTGAACATACGATTTATCAAAATATTAATTTCTCAGCTAGTAAAAAAGTTTTAGAAGTGGGCTGTGGAGTTGGGGCCCAATCTGAAATTCTGCTGCGAAGGTTTCCAGATATAAAATTAACGGGAATTGATTTGAGCGATAAGCAACTTGCTGCTGCCAAATTAAGCCTAGGTCAGCTGGCCTTTGCTAAAGATCGTTATGAATTGAAACAAATGAGCGCAGAAGATTTAAAGTTTGATGCTGAAAGTTTTGACGGAGCATTTTTGTGTTTTGTTTTGGAGCATGTGCCAGACCCTAGGAGAGTTTTATCGGAAGTGAGGAGAGTCCTTAGCCCCGGTGGAATTGTTTATATTACAGAAGTGCTCAATTCATCATTTTTTCTTGATCCCTATTCTCCGAATGTTTTGAAATACTGGATGGCCTTTAATGATTATCAGTATGATCAAAAAGGAGATCCTTTTATGGGCGCCAAGCTTGGCAATCTTCTGATGCAAAATGGATATCAGAATATTGAAACAGAAGTTAAAACCTGGTTTCTAGATAATCGTCACCCGCAAAAAAGAAAAGAGATTATTGAATTTTGGAGTGAACTCTTAATGAGTGCCAGTGAGCAATTAGTTCAGGCGAAATATGTCGATCAAGAAACGGTTGATGGAATGAAAAAAGAAATGAGCGTGGTGGCCAATGACCCCAATGCTGTCTTCTTCTTTTCTTTTATTCAGGCCAAAGCAAGAAATGGAATGTTTTAGTAAGTTTTTAAATAATAAGATTCGGAGTAGAGATGAAAGAATACGATGTTGTAGTTATTGGTTCAGGTCCCGGCGGATATATTTGTGCGATCAGATGCGCTCAACTTGGAATGAAAGTTGCCATTATAGAAAAATATAAAAATTTAGGCGGAACCTGTTTAAACGTCGGTTGTATTCCTTCAAAAGCATGGCTTGATTCAAGTGAAAAATTTCACGAACTAACGCATTCATTTGCTGATCACGGAATCAGTGCAGGCAGTGTTGCGCTGGATTTCAATAAAATGAGAGACCGGGTAAAAAAAGTTGTTAGTGACGTTTCTGGCGGCGTTAGCTTCTTGATGAAAAAAAATAAAATTGATGTTTATGTTGGTTTGGGATCTTTTAAAGATGCTAATACTGTAAGCATTAAGGGCGAGAATGATAATCAAGAGATCAAAGGAAAAAAAATAGTAATCGCCACAGGATCAAAGCCTTCATCACTTCCGGGTGTAATAATTGATAAAAAAAGAATTATCACTTCCACCGAAGCTTTGGTTTTATCTGAAGCGCCCAAAAAACTTATCGTTATTGGCGGTGGAGTTATTGGTCTTGAATTAACTTCTGTTTTTAGAAGACTTGGTAGTGAAGTAACTGTCGTGGAATTTGCCGATTCAATCATTGCGACAATGGACAGTGAACTTTCAAAAAATCTTCATAAAATTCTTAAAAAAGACGGCGTAGAGTTTTTCTTAGGTCACGGCGTAACGGAAATTAAGTCAGATGGCAAAAAAGTCACAGTAAAAGCAAAAGATAAAAAATCAGAAAATATCATTACGCTTGAAGGCGACTATTGCCTGGTGGCAGTTGGAAGACGTCCCTACACCGAAGGATTAAATCTCGAAGCAGCGGGGGTGAAATTAGATGACCGCGGTAGAGTTCATACCGATACTCATTTGCAAACCAATGTTCCTCATATTTACGCTATTGGTGATGTGGTAAAAGGGGCAATGCTTGCTCATAAAGCTGAAGAAGAAGGCGTTATGGCAGCAGAATATATGGCAGGACAACGTCCTCATATCGATTACAATCTTATTCCAGGTGTTGTTTACACATGGCCTGAAGTCGCTTCCGTCGGCCAGACAGAAGATCAATTGAAAGCTGCTGGTAGAGAATACAAATCGGGCTCTTTCCCTTTCAAAGCTTCAGGACGAGCGCGCGCTTCAAATGAATCAGACGGATTTGTGAAAGTACTTGCTGATAAAAAGACAGACGAAATTTTAGGCGTTCATATGATTGGCCCTCGTTGCGCTGATCTAATCGGCGAAGCTGTTCTCGCTATGGAATACAGAGCTTCTGCCGAAGATATTGCCAGAACAAGTCATGCCCATCCAACCTATTCAGAAAGTCTGAAAGAGGCCTGCTTGGCAGCAACTGATAATCGCGCTTTAAATATATAATTTCAATCTATGTATGGGCCTTGGCAATGTCAGGCCCTGTCTATTTTCCTTTCCCTAATTTTTAATCTATTATTTTAATGGCCATTTTTTTTAAAGGGGATAACTTTATGAAAGGAATTTTTTTAACCATTTTATTAGGATTTATTTCAATGAGTGCAGAAGCAAAAGTACTTTTAGAAAAAGTAGAATACAAATCTGGCGATAAAACTTTTGAAGGCGTTGTTGCTTACGATAGTAGTCTCAAGGGAAAAAAAGCAGGAGTCATTGTATTTCCCAACTGGATGGGAATTGCTTCTGAGGCCGAATCAAAAATTACAGAACTTGCCAAGCTTGGTTACGTTGCCATGGCCGCAGATCTTTACGGCAAAGGAACAAGACCAAAAGACGCAAAAGAAGCAGGCGAGCTTTCGACTATATTAAAAAATGACCGCCAACTCTTAAGAGAGAGATCAAAACTTGCTCTGGCCACACTTGCAAAAAATTCTAAAGTGGATTCTAGTAAATTATTGGCAGTAGGTTACTGCTTCGGCGGAACGGCCGCTCTTGAGCTTGGGCGATCAGGTGCAGATGTTTTAGGAATTGTTACTTTCCACGGAGCTCTTTCGAATCCCACTCCTGCAGATGCTAAAAATATAAAAGCACAAGTTGAAGTCTATCACGGTGAAATTGATCCATTCGTGACAGTTGAAGAAGTGGCAGCTTTTAAGAAAGAAATGGACGAAGCAAAAGTTACCTATTCGCTAACTGTTTTTTCTGGAGCTGTCCATAGCTTTACTGATAGTGGTGCTGGTCATGATATCACCAAAGGGCAGGCGTATAATGCGATTGCTGATAGAAGATCGTGGGAAGGGATGAAAAGTTTTTTTCATGAATTAACGAAGTAAAAATACATATTGTGGCCATTAGTTAATGGCCAGCTTCCCGGGCCTTAGCAGCGATTGTACATTCGTAGTAAACACCATCTGAAAAGTTATGGTCAATGAGCTTAATGCAGGTTTTTTTGCTAGTCTTTATCATCATCACTAATCCACCTTCATCCACAATTTCTTCAGCGCCATTTCTTAAAAGGGACTCATACATTAATTGAGCCCTGTCTCCTCTGACGGGGACTTGGCGGTCATTTTGACCTGCAAAACATGTGGCAGTTATTAGAAGTGATAATCCCAATAGTAATTTTGTTTTCATGCTTGCTCCTTTTATACTGGCATCGAGATTCCAATAATTTGTTAACTCTTTTGTCTATTATGACAGTAATAAAAAAGTTACTTACCTTTTTTGTAAAAATTTCCTATGGCATATTTGAGTGGCTATTTTTTGTACACTTCGTCCGGCGTGTAACCACTCACCCGGTTAAGAAAATAGCTCTAAAAATCCATAGTTAGGTTGGGAGTGAGCGAGGGAGAGATTTTGAAAAATATTGCGTCCTTGCTTTTTAAGAGTAGATATAAAACTTCTAATT
>JAQTTZ010000080.1 GCA_028710485.1 Bacteriovorax sp.
CGAGCGAACATTTTTTTCGTTGATATTTTCTATAATAGGGGCCACAACGCTGCCGATCTCAATATGGGCTTCACTGGTGTAGAGCTCCTTTGTATCCTGATCGCGATAGACAAAACTTAAATGAGAAAATTGATAATCACTTTGAGCGATTCTAGCAATTGCCGCCGACGAATAAGCGTTTCCTCGGGACAAAATAACGTCCCCAGATTTTAAGTCTTTGAACGACTTAAACTCATTGGCAAATTTGGGATTAATTAAAAAATAAGGAAAATTTCCTATCATGCTGACATACTCAGATGGACTTCCGTGGGCCTTATCCATTCGGACTTCAACCAAATAATCTTCTACATATCTCAGAGCTTTAAATACATCTTGAGCGCTGGAGAGACATGATTGATCATCAGCGTTCCCCACGTTGAAATTACTGAACGATTCTTTAAGTGCAATCCTCGTTTTAAAAGATGCTCTAATATCTTCATCCACTAATTTTAAATCGCTTGAATCAAAATAGCTGGGAATGCCGGCAATATTAAAAAGTTTTTGATAAAGGTCATCGTATGTATTATGGCAATTAACTGAATTGGTACTCACTAAACTGCGGGCTTCACGGACTTCATTATAAATTTGGGACAAAATGGTTTCGCGTTCCGAGGCCGGTTTGCGGCTTTTAAATATTGAGCAACTAGTGCTAGAAAAACTGATGCCAATAAGAGAAAGAGCAATCCAAATATTTTTTTGCATAAAAATCCTCAGGTATCACCATAACTAGAAAATGAAAGTGATAAAAATATCTTAGCGATTAATGGGATTTTTCTCTACGAGGAAATAAAATTCTTTAATCAGGTATTGTTGTTTTTTCTTATTAGTGCTCTAAAAGAATATGCAACATGCGGCGAAGAGGCTCAGCGGCCCCCCATAATAATTGGTCCCCTACCGTAAAAGCATTTAAGTAAGTTGGTCCCAAGTTCATTTTGCGCATTCTTCCTATTGGGATTTGAAGACTTCCGCTGGTAAATTGAGGGGTTAATGTTTTAACTGACTCTTCTTTGGTGTTGGGAACAAACTTAACCCATTCATTGTGCTCCTTAATCATGGATTCAATTTCATCCATAGGAATATCTTTTTTAAGTTTAATGGTCAGCGCTTGTGAATGGCATCTCATCGCCGAGACTCTCACACAAGTTCCATCGATTGGAATTAAAGATTTTCTCTGAAGAATTTTATTGGCCTCTGCTCCCGCTTTCCATTCTTCCTTACTCTGGCCATTGTCTAATTCAGAATCGATCCAGGGTAAAAGATTGAAAGCTAGTGGTGCTCCAAAATTCTCACTGGGAAATTGGGGATCATATAAAAGCTTTTTGACCTTTTTTTCGACTTGAAGGATTTGCTCTGAGAGATTTTCACCATCTGCCATCACTCGGTCAGTGACAAATTTCATCTGACGAAGCAGCTCGTTCATATGTCTTGCCCCGGCCCCCGAAGCCGCCTGGTAAGTCATAGAAGTAATCCATTCGATGGAATCACTTTTAAATAATCCACCCAAGGCCAGCATCATCAGGGAGACCGTGCAGTTTCCACCGATAAAATCTTTTTGATTATTTTTGAGCGCAGATTGAATTATATTTTTATTAAGGGGGTCGAGGATAATGATTGCATTGTCTTCCATGCGGAGAGTGGAAGCGGCGTCAATCCAATAACCCTTGAAGCCAGAAGCACGAAGCTCGCCATGGACTTTCTTAGTATAATCCCCGCCTTGACAGGTTAGAATGATATCCATTTTTTTGAGTTCATTCAAGTCAAAGGCATCTTGCAGGATAGGATTGGAATTTGGAACTTTTATGGGGTTGTTTTCACCCTTTTGAGAAGTCGAAAAAAAGATTGATTCAAAATGATTAAAGTCAGATGACTCAATCATTCGTTCCATCAAAACTTGACCAACCATTCCGCGCCATCCAACAATTCCTAACTTCAACATAAGCATTTCCCTTAATATTCTTGTTCCCACGCTATTTTTTATCTTTTAGAATGCTTTGTAAAACAGATTATTTTACTCGGAATTAGCAAGGATAGGGAATTATTATGCAAGCAAAAATGATTGTTTCAAAATTTGGCGGAACTTCTATGGGAGACGCAGAATGCATGAAGCGAAGTGCTGAAGTCGCTTTTAAGCAAAATTCGAAGCTAGTGGTTGTCTCAGCAACTTCTGGAACTACCAATGATTTAATTGAACTTGCGACAACTTCTGAAAAAAATACCTGGGAAAACGCTCAGCTTATTCTTACCAAGATAAAAATTAAGCATCTAAAAATTGCGCGCGACCTGGAGATGACACCAGAGAAAATCGATGGATTAAACCAACTATTTGAAGAATTGGAATCCATGTCCCGTGGAGTTCATCTCTTAAAAGACTGCTCCTTAAAGGCCCTAGATTCGATTCAAAGTATTGGTGAGCGCCTGTCATCGTTATTATTTACTGAAGCGATGAGTATTATTTTACGAAAGGAAAATTCTTTAAGAATTGCAAAATGGTTTGATGCCCGCGATGTTTTAATCACCGACAATCAGTTTTCAAAGGCCCGTCCACTAACTACAGAGATCAAAGCTCTATGCCTGGAACACCTGGCAATGGTTAAACACACCGATCTAGTACTAGTGACCCAAGGATTTATTGGACGCACCAAAGAAGGAATGACAACCACACTCGGTCGTGGGGGAAGTGATTATTCAGCGGCCATTTTAGCTGAAGGATTAGGAGCAGATATTTTAGAAATTTGGACTGATGTCGCAGGAATTGCCACAACTGATCCGCGCATTTGTTCAGACGCCCGTGCTATTTCTGAAATTTCTTTTAAAGAAGCTTCGGAGTTAGCAACTTTTGGGGCCAAAATTTTGCACCCCGCGACTCTCCTACCGGCCATTCGTGCTCATATTCCAGTTTTTGTAGGATCAAGTTTTAATCCTGAATTAGGCGGAACTTGGGTCAAAAAAGATGTGGATGACACTCCTTTGGTCCGCGCCATGGCGCTCCGGAAAAAGCAAATTCTAGTCACACTTTCAACCCCTGAAATGCTTTATTCACACGGATTTTTATACCAAATTTTTAAAGTTTTTAATGATCATAAAGTAAGTATCGATGCCATTACCACCAGTGAAATCAGTGTATCATTAACTCTCGACGACTCCACCTTGCTCAATCGCGATTTAATAACTGATCTGGAAAAAATCGCTGACGTTCAAGTGGAAGAGAATTTAGCTTTAGTCTCTTTAATTGGAAATAATATCAACCATACGGCGGGCCTTGCTAAAAAAATCTTTGAAACAATTCCCGATATTAATGTGCGCATGATTTGTTTGGGCGCCAGTAAACATAATTTTTGCTTTATGATCACTGAAGATAAAGGTGTGGAAGTTATCAATCGTTTACACAATGCTTTCATCGGAAAATCACTATGAAAATAGCATTATTAGGAAAGGGAAAAACCGGTGGGAAAGTTTTAGAACTTATTCATGAAGCTAGACTCTCCTACACTCTTTTTGATTCAAAAAATATTCCCTCTAACGATAAACTCAAAGGCCATGACGTTATAATTTCTTTTTTGCCAGGAGAGGCCTTTAAAACTTACTTGCCTTTATTAGTTGAAACCAAAATTCCAGTTATCTGTGGCAGTACCGGAATGACCTGGCCTTCAGAATTTGATTCACAGTTAAAAGAAAAAGAAATTAAGTGGATTTATGCCACCAATTTTAGCCTAGGCATGAACTTAGTTCAGCAAATGATTCTCATCATGAATAAGGCCTCGAAAATTTTCGACAATTATAAATTTAATATTCACGAAATTCACCATACTAAAAAATTAGATGTTCCATCAGGAACTGCCCTTTCATGGAAGTCGTGGGCCGGTCATGAGATGGAGATTACTTCTGATAGAATTGGAGATGTTGCAGGAATCCACGAATTAACATTGACTACACCTCATGAAATCATCTCGTTGCGACACGAGGCCCTTGATAGAAAGATCTTCGCGGAAGGTGCGCTCTATGCCGCTAATAAAATTTTTAATGACAAATCTCTGGCCCCTGGACTTCATCTGTTTCAAGATATTGTTCAACTTGAACTTAATAAGAAATAACTAAAAATATAGGAAGATACAAGGAGAGCCCCAATGAAAAATATCAATGAATACCCCCTCTGGACCGCCATCGTCACACCGATGAATGAAGACTCTACGGTTGACTATCCCTCTTTTGAAAAGATCTTGCGCGAGCAAGAGGCCGCTAAAAATGGCGTTGTGATTTTAGGATCAACTGGTGAGGCCCTCAATCTTACAAAAGAAGAATGCAAAAAAGTCCTGGAATATGGCCTTTCCTTAAAACTAAATATTCCTGTAATGACCGGTATCGGTGGATTTAATCAAAAAGAAATTCTTGAATACGTAAGTTATTTAAATACCCTGCCCCTCGACGCTTACCTGGTAGTCACTCCACTTTATGCCAAGCCAGGTGAACACGGCCAAACAGAGTGGTTTAAAGCGATTCTGGACCTCTCAACTAAGCCTTGCATGCTTTATAATGTACCAAGTAGAACAGGCGTAAAAATGAATTTTAATGCTGTTAAAAATTTAGCGGGCCATAAAAATTTTTGGGCCATCAAAGAAGCTTCGGGTTCAGTTGAAGATTTCAAAAAATATGTCGAGGCAAATCCCAAGGCACGCCTTTACAGCGGAGACGATGGAATGGTCCCTGACTATACTCCCTATGGTTGTGTGGGATTAGTTTCAGTTGCTGGAAACTCATGGCCGGTTGAAACACGCGCCTATGTGGTTAAAGCGTTAGAGAAAAAACTCTCGCCAGCAGAAGCGGCCCTTTGGAAAAAAGCATGTGACACTTTGTTTATTGCCGCAAATCCAGTGCCGGTAAAAAACTTGATGGCAGTTCAAGGAAGAATTAAAACCAATGTTTTAAGGGCCCCTCTAAGTCACAAAGATTTTGCTGATAATTCACCAGTAGTCGAAGCTAATAAAAATATTCAAACTTGGTATAAGGAGAATGTATGAGTACATGGGAAAAAACTCTCAATGATTTAGAAGCGGGGCGAGTTCGTTCGGCCAATTTTATCGACGGGGCCTGGGTTGCCAACCTCGAAGTAAAAACTCAGATTCTTGAAGCCTTCAAGGCCGGCGTTTTAAAAGAAGAAAATGGCTTCGTAGATAAACACAACTTAATGCCCCAAACATTTAATGTGGATCGCGGAGTAAGAATTGTTCCTGGCGGAACTTCTGTTCGCCGTGGATCTTATATCGCAAAAGGTGTCATCATCATGCCGCCAAGTTATGTCAATGTTGGTGCTTTCGTCGACGAAGGCACAATGATTGACTCTCATGTCTTAATAGGCTCATGTGCTCAGATTGGGAAAAAGGTTCACCTTTCTACTGCAGTCCAAATCGGTGGTGTCCTGGAACCTATTGGGGCCGCTCCGGTTATTATTGAAGACGAAGCTTTTATTGGTGCAGGCGCCATTATTGTGGAAGGAATCCAAATAAAAAGAAGAGCTGTCATTGCTCCAGGAGTAATTCTCTCCAAGGGAATTCCGGTTTATGATCTGGTGAACAAACGCATTTTAGCTAAGGGTGAACCAATCCCGGAAAATGCGGTGGTTGTTCCTGGTAACCGACCAGTTAAGTCAAAGAACTTCTGGGCGCAAGAAATGGGCTTAACTCTTCAATGTGCCATTATCGTCAAATACAGAGATGAAAAAAGTGAAGCGTCTCTAGTACTTGAAGACTTTCTTCGCTAATACTTGAACTTGTGACATTTGTTTTACAGTAACGGAGTGTTCTTCTGGTTATCCTATCATCAGGAGAACACACCAATGAAACCAGCACCATTTGAAACACATCAAGTTGAAATTCCTTCTGAAATCTCTTCTGAAATCCAAAGTATAAAAAAAGAAAAACTCGCCATCGATTGGCTAAACACTCTTTTTTTAACTCTGACTCCAGTTGCAGCAGTCATCTTAAGTTGGATTTATTTTAAAGGTCACGGCCTTGAGATTTCTCAAATTCTTTTAGGAATTGCTTTTTATTTTATCACAGGAATCGCCATCACTGCCGGCTATCACCGACTATTATCCCACAGGGCCTATCGTGCGGGAAATATCGTAAAATTTCTCTATTTGATTTTTGGAGCAGCAGCTTATCAAAACTCAGCATTAAAATGGTCTGCCGATCACCGCATTCACCACAGACATGTCGATGGCGATAAAGATCCATACAATATCAACAAAGGTTTTTTCTACGCTCATATCGGATGGATTTTCTTTAAAGATCAAAATACTGAAACCGCTCATTATCCAAAAGATTTATTAAACGATAAATTGGTCATGTGGCAACACCGCAACTATTATACGATTGCCTTCATCGTGGGATTTATTCTTCCAACTATTATTGGTTACTTTTTGGGATCTGCTCTTGGAGGATTGGCACTTGCCGGTGTCTTAAGAATAGTTTTTGTTCATCACTGCACATTTTTTATTAATTCATTATGCCATGTTGTAGGGAATCGTCCTTACACTGACTCTAATACTGCAAGAGATAGCTATGTTATGGCCTTTTTTAGTTACGGTGAAGGGTATCATAATTATCACCACTACTTTCCAAGCGATTATAGAAATGGAATCCGTTGGTACCATTTCGATCCAACCAAATGGTTGATCAAGGTTTTATCTTTTGTAGGATTAGTTAAGGATTTAAAAAAGGTTCCTGAAAAATTGATTCTTCAGGCCAGAGCTGAGATGCAAAGTAAAAAATTTCAACCGATATAATATTTAGTACTAATCAATAACAAAAAGCAATAAGTTAGACAAATTGGAAACTTATTGCTGGATATGGCGGCCAACTCAATTAATAATTCTCTTAGGGATTTTTAACGTTGGGGTTTTTTTCTTATGCCAAGGCCAGTGCCAGAAATTATTTTTGATCATCCGGCCAGAAAATATACCAAAGGGATGGGACAGGCCGTTGCCGACCGAACTATCAATCGAAAAATCATCCATAAGCTCCGAGAACCTAAAATTCTCACTATCAAACTCGGGCCTCATCAAAATTTATCCTTAAATGAAGTCGTGAACCTTTATTGCCAGAGCAAAGGTTATATTATTTCTCATTACGAAATTCTGGATAAAAATCAAATCACTTTGCATATTACGGCCAGGCAAAAAATGGAGCACTGGAGCGATGTGGCCCAACGTGTGGCAAAGGGAAATACCTTGCTTCATCCCCAAGACTCACAAACTGAATTTTTAAAAATGCATCATCATTTAAGACAGGCCTCTCTTTTGATGTCGGGAAGACATCTTCAACATGGAGATGTTTCACAGCCGACACGCAATATGGAAGTTTTCACTAATTGCGCCACAAGTGTTACCAGTTTCTTAAAATTTTATCTCCTACTTAACGGCAGCGGTGTCGGAAGATCAATGGATGATGAATTGATGATTGTTGATTATAGAAAATTACCTATCGTAGTTCCGGTCATTAATGACATGCATGCCGATGTTTTATCAGGAGAAATTTCTGAGCGCTTAGACAAACGATCTGCTCTGCACTTGTATAAGAATAAAACCATCACCTACTTCGATGTTCCCGATTCGCGCGAGGGGTGGGCCAAAGCAATCGAAAAAATAGAAGTGATGGCCTTTCATAAAATATATAAAAATACAGTCTTGATTCTTGATTTCTCAAATGTTCGTCCGAGGGGAACACCTATTGCAGGAATGCAAAATCGTCCAGCATCGGGACCGGGTCCCTTAATCTTGGCGATAGAGAAAATTGCAAAGCTTCGTGAGGCAGGCATGGAACCTTGGCGGGCCACAATGTTTGCCGATCATTACCTGGCCGAATGTGTGCTGGTTGGTGGCGCAAGACGAGCGGCACGAATGGCCACCAAGTCTTGGAGAGACTCGAGCATTTTTGATTTCATCAATTTAAAGAGGGGGGGATTTCTTTGGAGTTCCAATAATTCTGTAACAGTGGATGCTGAATTTTGGAATTATGTTCGCAATCCATCAATTGATACCCAGATGGCCCTTCATGCCCGCAAGGCCTTTACTGCAATTACAGAGGCCGCTTACCATGACGGCACAGGAGAGCCTGGAATTATCAATCAGGATAAATTAACTCATAATGAAATTGGATTAGATAAATACCTGGATGGAGAATTTGCCGAGAGTAAAAAATTTAAAATCGATACTGAAACTCTTCCTCTCACCAAAATTCTGGCAGCGATCACCAAAGATATGCAATACCATCAAATCACCAATCCCTGCGGAGAAATAACCCTCAATCTTCTTGGCGGTTATTGCGTAATCGCCGATGTCGTCCCTTATCACGCTCAAAATGATGAAGATGCGTGTGACGCTTTTGCGACTGCCACCAAGGCCCTGATGCGGGTTAATTTAATGGATAGTGTCTACAAGAAAGAAGTGCTGCGCACTAATCGCATTGGTGTTGGCATCACTGGATTTCATGAATGGGCCTGGAAGCGCTTCGGCCTTGGCTGGAAGGATATTATTGACGAGAAAAAATCCCTCGAGATGTGGCTACTACTTGCAAAATTTAAAAGAGTGGTAAAAAACACAGCTCAGGAATATGCGAATGTTCTAAATACAGTGGTTCCACATACCGATACAACCATGAAACCGGCCGGCACCACTTCAAAACTTTTTGGGCTAACTGAAGGGGCACATCTTCCTTCAATGCGAGAATTTTTGCGTTGGGTGCAATTTAGAAACGATGATCCGATCATTGAAGAATATAAAAGACTAGGTTATCCAACTAAAATTCTTAAATCTTATTCCGGGACAACTGTTGTGGGTTTTCCCACGCAACCTGAAATTTGCAAATTAAAAATGGGGTCCAAGCTCGTCACTGCGGCCGAGGCAACACCACAAGAGCAGTATCAATACTTGCGCTTACTCGAAAAATATTGGATTCGAGGCGTGGACGTTGATGGAGTTACACCTCTTGCAGAAAGCGGCAATCAGGTCAGTTATACGCTAAAATACAATCCTTCAAAAGTTTCATTTGGAGAATTTGTCGAAACCTTTTTAGAAGGACAATCCTCAGTACGTTGCTGTTCCGTAATGCCTCAAACCAAAATATCGGCCTATGAATATCAACCGGAAGAAATGATGACCATCTCGCAGTATCAACAAATGGTGAGTGAAATTCAAAAGTCTAATCTAAGCTCAGCAAAAGATGAACATGAATATAAAGATGAATATAAAGAAGACGTATCAATGGAACACATCACCTGCGCAGGCGACACTTGTCCCATTGATTTTAGAGAGTCTGATTAGTTTTATTTACAGATGGTAACGAATCGAAGTCACAACTTTCCCCGACTTCAATCGGAGTGCTGTTCTTAAAACCAGAGTCATCTGATTGTGAAGAAACTGATGGTACCAATGTCTGGTGATAAATTCCGGAACAACAACTGAAACCATTTCTTTTCCAGAATCAATATGGACCTGATCAATGTAATCAAGCAGTGGCCCTAAAACCGATCTGTAAGGCGATTTTAAAATGTTCAGCGGCAATCCTTGTGACCATTTCTCCCAAACTTTCTGCATCTTTTCGGTAGCATCCCGATCGACGTCTACGTAACAAATGCGAACGTCATCTGAAATAGTTAAAGCGTACTGAACCGCCATAACAACTCCCGGATGAATTCCAGAGATAGGAACGATTGCGGTATATTTTTTCTCGTTTGCGATATTGAGGTCGTGGTGATAAGTATCGCGCGCTAATTGATGCCCTACTGCCAGGTAGTGGCGTTTAATCAATTTAAAAAAGAAAACTAAACTTGGAATCAAAACAACGATGATCCAAGCTCCGTGAACAAATTTTGTTATAGTGATAACGATTAAAACAACAAAAGTTGTAATCGCCCCCATTGCATTGATGATGAATCCCTTTTTCCAGTGTGGATCTTTGTATTTGTAATGATGGACGATCATTCCCAATTGCGAGAGAGTGAATGAAAGAAAAACTCCCACGGCATATAAAGGAATCAGTAAGTGAGTTGAGCCCTTAAAAATAATAATCAACATGGACGCAGCAATAGTAAGCCCCATGATTCCGTTTGAGAAAACCAAACGGTCCCCAAAGCTTGAGAGCTGGCGTGGAAGAAAACGGTCTTTTGCCAAGAGAGAAGACAAACGTGGAAAGTCGGCATAGCTAGTATTGGCCGCTAATAAAAGGATTAAAGCAATCGCTACTTGAGTTCCGTAATACATAAAATTTGTACCGAAAACCGAGCGAGAAAGCTGTGACATAACCGTTTCGCCATGAACCGGAGCGATCCCGTAAACATGGGCCAAAAGAGTTATTCCCAAAAAGAAACAACCAAGAATAGCACCCATCCAAATCATGGTGATCTTGGCATTTTTTTGTGAAGGTTTTTTAAAGATTGGCACCCCGTTAGAGATGGCCTCAATACCGGTCAAGGCCGAACACCCGGAAGCGAAGGCCCGCAGAAGTAGAAAGAGTGGAACTTCTGGATAGTTTTCGTGAAAAATTGGTGAGTGCTGAACGACTTCACCAGTCATTATTTTATAAAAACCCATGACAATCAACACGACGATACTGAAGATAAAAAAGTAGGTCGGGTAGGCAAAAATATTTGATGATTCGCGAATCCCTCTTAGATTTAGCGCCATTATTACGAGAATAAAAAAGACACCTATAATGACTTTATGTTCGGCAATTATATGAAAGGCCGAACCGATGTTTTCTACACCTGCTGAAACCGAAACTGATACGGTTAGAATATAATCGATAAGGAGTGCCGCTCCGGCCACCAATCCCGCCGTCTCGCCTAAATTTTCTTTGGCAACGGTATAAGCTCCCCCGCCATGAGGATAGGCCGAAATAGTCTGCTGATAAGAAAGTGTAATAATCAAAAGAAGAATTGCAACCCCGACTGCCATCGGCATCGACCAGGCCATTGCGGCCGTTGAAAGTGCAAGCAAAGCAATCAAAACCTCTTCCGTCGCGTACGCTACCGAAGATAAAGCATCCGATGAAAGAACGGCCAAGGCCTTCCACTTTGGAATTTGCTCTTCCTCAAGTTTGTCCATGGTTAAAGGATCGCCAATAAAGAAATGTTTTATTTTATCAAACAACATAAATTCTTTTCACCATAAAAAAAATCCTTCTGAAACAGAAGGATCGATTGATTTTATTATTAATTCATCATTATATATTAGCCTATAAATGCCCTTAGGGAAGACTTCTGTCAAGATAACGACAAGAGTTGCAATCGCAAACAGAGCTCAATAAAAAGCACACTAACACAAAATATATGACCTCTATTGCTTAAGGCCACACTATATATGGTGGTGGTCAAGGGAAAAATTAAATAATTTTCATAATTATCACCTCATAATAATACGATGTAAGTTTAAATTAGATCGCAAATTTTAGATTCATAGGACCGCCAATACCTGACATAACTAATTGATATATATATCTTTTTTATGATCTCCGAAAGGCCTTGCAGCTGCCTGTCACGAAACATATCAAGTCTGGCGCCAAAATTTTTTATTTTTAAAATTCAACGATCTTGTTATGTTTTCTTAATACACACACATACACACACACGATACTAAAGACTTTCAGGAGGCACACTTATGGCAGCAATGGACTCTGCTCAATCTAGTATTTTAGCACCAAACGATTCACGTTTCGTTCTTTTCCCAATCAAGTATCACCAGGTATGGGAGATGTATAAAAAACACATGGCCGTTTTTTGGACATCAGAAGAAATCGATCTTGTTCCAGATCTCAATGACTGGGAAAATAAATTAAACAATGATGAAAGACATTTCATTTCGAACATCTTGGCCTTCTTTGCAGCAAGCGACGGCATCGTTAATGAAAACCTGGCCCTTCGTTTTTATAATGACGTACAAATACCAGAGGCCCGTTGTTTTTATGGATTCCAAATCGCCATGGAGAATATCCATAGCGAAACTTACTCACTTTTAATTGATACATATATCAAAGATCCAAAAGAAAAAGATAAGCTCTTCAATGCCACTCAAAATATGGCATGTATTGCAAAGAAAGCAGCATGGGCCATGAAGTGGATCAAGTCTGATAAATCATTTGCTCATAGAGCAGTGGCCTTCGCAGCAGTAGAAGGAATTTTCTTTTCAGGATCTTTCTGCGCCATTTATTGGTTGAAAAAAAGAGGCCTGATGGCCGGTCTTTGTACATCAAATGAATTTATTTCACGCGATGAAGGTCTTCACTGCCAGTTCGCTTGTTTGATGCATTCTCTTCTTAGTGTTGATGAACAAGTATCCGCAGAAACAATTACTCAAATTATTACTGAAGCCGTTGCTATTGAAAAAGAATTTATTCTGGAGTCGCTTCCAGTTTCACTTATTGGGATGAATTCTGATTCAATGTCTCAATACATCGAGTTCGTGGCCGATCATTGGTTACAACAATTAGGCGCTGCCCCCGTCTATAAAACAAAAAATCCTTTCGAGTGGATGGAATTAATTTCATTAGAAGGAAAAACAAACTTTTTTGAAAAACGAGTTTCTGAGTATCAAAGACCAGGAGTTCTCGGAGAGAAACAATCACACACATTCACATTAGACGCGGAGTTTTAACATGTACGTCATCACACGCAGTGGCGAGAAAGAGCCAATTAAGTTCGACAAAATCACAGAAAGAATCGAGCAACTTTGCTTTGATTTAGACAGATCCTTCATTGATCCAATGAAAATCGCAAAGAAAGTTATCGAAGGAATCTACGACGGGATTACAACTAAGGAACTAGATCAATTAGCTGCTGAAACTGCTGCTTATTTATCTACTCAACACCCTCAGTACGCAACATTAGCGGGAAGAATTGCAGTAAGTAATCTTCACAAAGAAACCCGTGGATGTTTCTCTGAAAACATTAAGGCCATGTATCACTATCACAATCCTTTAACTGGTGAGTACTCTCCTCTAGTTTCAACTGAACTCTACGAAGTGGTTATGGCCAATGCCCATAAATTAGATAAAGAGGTTTCTGATCGCAGAGATTTTAATTATGATTATTTCGGATTTAAAACTCTTGAAAAATCTTATCTTCTAAAAATGAATAACAAGATCGTTGAGCGTCCAGGACAAATGCTCATGAGAGTTTCTCTTGGGATTCACTCTAATAATATTGAAGCGGCCATTGTGACTTATAATCTTATGTCTGAGAAATACTTCACTCACGCTTCCCCTACTCTTTTTAATTCGGGAACAACTAAAGCTCAGCTTTCATCATGTTTCCTTTTAACGATGAAAGACGACTCGATTGAAGGGATTTACGAGACTCTAAAACAAACAGCATTGATTTCTCAATCAGCTGGCGGCATAGGCCTTGCTATCCACAATATCAGAGCTAAAGGCACACAGATTAAAGGCACAAACGGAACTTCTAACGGTATCGTTCCAATGTTAAAAGTCTTTAACGATACTGCTCGTTATGTTGATCAAGGTGGAGGAAAGAGAAAAGGTGCTTTCGCCGTTTACCTTGAGCCATGGCATGCTGATATTTTTGATTTTCTTGAAATGAAAAAAAATACTGGAAAAGAAGAACAGAGAGCTCGCGATTTATTTTACGCTCTTTGGATTCCAGATCTTTTCATGAAGCGAGTTGAAGAAGATGGAATGTGGTCACTATTTTGTCCACATGAAGCTCCGGGACTATCTGATTGTTACGGTAAAAAATTCGAAGAACTTTATACGTCTTACGAAGAAAAAGGATTAGCTAAAAAAGTTATCCGTGCTCAAGATATTTGGTTTGCAGTATTAGAATCTCAAATTGAAACGGGCTCTCCTTATATGCTCTACAAAGATGCAGCTAACGAGAAATCAAATCAAAAAAATCTTGGGACTATTAAGTCTTCAAACCTTTGTACGGAAATCCTTGAATACACCGCTCCTGATGAAGTTGCTGTTTGTAACCTGGCCTCGGTAGCACTCAATAGATTTGTAGATTTCGCAAACGGAAAGGCCTCATACAATCATAAAAAACTTTATGATGTTGTTTATCAAATGACGGTTAACTTAAACCGCATTATCGATATCAATTACTACCCGGTTGAAGAAGCTCGTAACTCTAATATGCGCCATCGTCCAATCGGGCTTGGGGTTCAAGGGCTTGCCGATACATTCTTTGAAATGAGACTGCCATTTGAATCTAGAGATGCGCTAAAACTCAATAACGATATCTTTGAAACAATTTATTTTGCGGCAGTTACTGCTTCAAAAGATCAAGCTCAAAAAGACGGCGCTTATTCGACGTTTGCTGGAAGTCCTATGTCACAAGGAATTTTCCAATTTGATATGTGGAACGTTCAACCAACAAGTGGCAACTGGGACTGGGCCGCTCTAAAAGCTGAAGTAAAAATTCACGGTGTGAGAAATTCTCTTCTTGTTGCTCCAATGCCAACGGCCTCGACTTCGCAAATTCTTGGCAATAATGAATGCTTCGAGCCGATCACTTCAAATATTTATGTTCGCCGTGTTCTCTCAGGTGAATTCGCCATCGTTAATCGTTATCTGGTAAACGATCTTATAAAAATAGGATTGTGGGATGATAAAATGAGAAACGAGATCATTGCCAACAATGGTTCGGTTCAAAACGTGAACTCTATTCCTGATGAAGTAAAAGCTCTTTACAAAACAGTTTGGGAAATTAAGCAGAAAGCTGTGGTTGATATGTCTCAAGGCCGTGGGCCTTTTATCGATCAAGGTCAATCCCTTAATGTTTTCATGGAAGATCCTAATTTTGGAAAACTTTCTTCAATGCATTTTTATGCTTGGAAAGCTGGACTTAAAACTGGGATGTATTATTTAAGAACCAGAGCAGCGGTTAATGCTGTTCAGTTTACAGTGAAAACTGAGCCTGTGAGAAAGTCGGTCGAGGAAGAAAAGGCGGCAATGGTTTGCTCGCTGGAGAGTCCGGAAGATTGTGTGATGTGTGGGTCTTAGTTAGTCATTTAATTTTTTATATTCTAAATAAATAGGGCCCATTTTTAAAAAAGGGTTCCAGGAGACTTCTCGTAGAGAAGTCTCCTGGAACCCTTTTAATTATGACCGACTTGAACCAGGTCTGGATAACCTTCGTTATCAATTTCCCAAATTGGTGTGTTTGGCGGTGTTGGACTGCCATTCATAAAGGCCGCGTAATAAGCATTAATACGATTAGCACCAATGCTTGAGTTAGCAATATCATAACCACCATCTGTGCAGTGTTGATCACCCGTTGCATCTGCCGAAAAAGTTCCACAAAAAGTAGAAATGGCACCAAAATCAGCCGGAGCGTGAACTCCTGTCGTGTTAGTAATAGTAAATAAATTATAAAAATTTAACGACACGGCCAAGCCGGTCGTAACCAAAATAGGGTCAGTTACCTGAAATGCACTAGTCGCTGTGGTAATTGGTGTACTTGTTGAAATCATATTACTCAAACTCATTCCACTACCACCATAGGTAGGAGAAAAAGCATTCGCAAAACTGGTAGAAAAAGTACCAGCGATAGAACAAGTTTGGGTAGGGTTAGTATATGTACAACCGCCTGACGTTGATTTTGAATCTACCAGGGCACCAATATTCTTTTCGAGATAAAAATTTGTGGGATTAGGTGCAATTTCATTATATCCGATCAATGAATGAAAAAAGCTCGTACTTACAATGACGGCACCTGCTGGCCCCGGAGCAAAGCTATAATCATAAATCACTTTTCCTAAAGCAAAAGAATGATCGATAGTTCCCGTCGCAAAATTAGTCCCAACAAGCCCACCGATACCATTAACATCCTTAACATTCATTGAAGAGTAATTAGATGTATATGCATTGTGAATGGCACCTGCATTATCACCTACAAGCCCTCCTATACGAGGCAGAGGAGGAGAAAAACCGGCCGCAGTAGCAAGTGAAGATGAAATCGACATGGTGATTTGCCCGCCGTATTTAACCTGATCAATTGTACCGTAATTTTGTCCAACAATTCCTCCAAGGGCATTATAAGCAATACTGTAATTACTAATTTTTGCTTGGCTATCAATTTTTGAAATATGACTTGTACTACTTGCCAATCCAACGACACCACCAACATTGATATTACCATAAGCAACATTACCATAATCAATATTAATATCAGAAATTGTGGCCGTATTAACTCCAACCAACATCCCCACGTTAGATTCACCACTTATCGTACTTGCTTCTATATCGATATTTTGTATAACTCCCTCGTTTCGGCCAACAAGTATTCCTGTTCCCACATCTGTAGGGTTCGCATTATTATTAATGGTGACACCTGCGATATTTAAATTTCTTAATTCACCAGTTAATACCTGGAATAATCCTTGCGTAAGTCCAGCACCAGAATTTGTTGTAGTCGTAATATTTGCACCGTAAAGACTAAATCCGTCACCATTAAAATCTCCAGCAAAACTTGCAATAGGACTTACCGTATTAAAAGGTGAAATATTCAGGTCATCAAGTAAACGGTAATGTTGCGTGAGGGAGCTGGCGGTTACGAGTGCACTTAATTGAGACAAATTACAAACGGCGTAAGGAGTGGCCAATGAACCATTGCGATTTACCTGTGAGCCAAATGCTGCTTGATTGTCAGGCAATAGGCATAGACGTGTTGCTGATGTCTCCCACGCAAGACGTGGAATAGAGCCACTCATATTTATCCAAGGGGTTCCACTTATCGGAATAAATGTAACAGGTTCACCTATAGAATGTGGATTTATTGCTGGTGAGATTGTAATCGTATTTCCCGCCACTGCTGTATAAGCTATTTCCTCAGTGCCAATTCTAATTGTTCCCGGACCTACAGGAAACTCCGAACCTAAAGTTACTGTTAAAGATGTGTTACTGACAGCAAGGGCAGCACTTAATGTGGTTGATGCAAAACCTCTTAATTGAAGATACGAAACACTTGTACAATTATTATCAGTAAAGTTTGAACCGTTAATGCAACTTGAAACAGGACCAACTCCCGAGCCATAAGCTCCATGAGTACTCGACTGTCCGCTGGAAACTTTAATATAACCATCAAACAAATGATTGCTAAATGTAGGAGCCGACGTTGCTATACCAATAATTCCCCCGGTATTGGATATACCTGAATAAGAAATGTTCATTATCATTGTTGAATAAACATTTGTGATTGTACCACCTGTTGTCATGGCAACTATTCCACCATTATTAAGAACAGAAGAATTAATTAATCCTTCAGAATAAGAATTTGTAATGGCTCCAAAATTATTAGTACCAACGAGACCACCGGCACTGGTACCTGTTGAGTCTGAGGCCTTAATTGTTCCATTGAATGAAGACTTCGCAAGCATTCCATAATTTATTCCTACGAGGCCAGATACATTATCACTTCCTCGAATCGAGCTATGGGACACATGTACGTTATCGATAAATACATTACTAGGTGAACCAGAGGTTTCCGAACCGACAATGCCGCCGGCATTATTGCCACCGATACCACCGTTACTTTGGG
>JAQTTZ010000008.1 GCA_028710485.1 Bacteriovorax sp.
TCCCGAACTCGGAAGTTAAGCTCTTCAGCGCCGAAGGTAGTGCCAGGGAAACTTGGTGTGAGAAAAGGTCGATGCACCCTCTTAATTTAAAAAAACCCCGGCTTGTCTGGGGTTTTTTATTTTTAACGTCTTCTCTTTCATTTAACATCATGTAAAATATTTAAATATGAATGCAAAAATACTTAAATATGAACTTTTTTCTCTATTCTTTTTAACCGTCATCACATTAGTGGTTTTTTATTATCGGGATACTTTGCCTGATAATTACTTATCCATATCCTCTGCGTCCTCACATGGGTTCTTTGCTTACTACGGAACTAGTCTACTAAATTTTATCAATTATTATTCTGGTCCATGGGTTCTGATTCCCTGTGCATTTTTTACATCCTTTTATGTTTTTGTTTTTTCAAAACGTGCTGATTGGATCGATGTTTTGAATATCCTCTCACTTGTTATTTTTTCTGTGTGGACTGCTTATTATCTTCAGCCAACACTTTTAGGTGGTGGCTTGTTTCAAGTTTTATCATCTGCATTTTCTCCATTTGTTTCATTTCTCCTATGGAGCTGCTCGCTTGTAGCTTTTATTTGGGGAACTTTCCGTGGTGATTTTACTGAAAAAGTAAAAATGATTGCCTGCGAAATTAAGAAAGTTGATATTAAAACACCTGCAAGTAAAGCATTCGCTTTTTCCGAAAAATACTTCACCATCCTTAAGGAGAAAATCTCTCCACAGTCCAAATTAATAGAAATTGATCACGAAGATGCACCAATTGATCATGAAGGCGTAGGGCAAAACTCTGCGGTTATGAAAGATGAAAATAGAGTGATTCAAATTGCTCCAGAAAGGGTGCCTGTTAACGAGTTAATATTGGTGCAAAAAGTTGCGATTATCGATAACGAATTAGTCGTTGAACACGATGATTTTGCTGTTGTTATTACAACGGCCAATGAAAACAAGATTGAAGAATTCATTGATGATGATGGCGATGATGATTATGTCGATGAATCTGAAATTGGGCTATCTTTAAAGTCGAACAAGACGATTAGTAAATTTAACGATGATAAGTATTATGATTTAGTGAAAGTGGCTTCGCATAAAAAGGGCGATCAGAAGTTTTCGCAACCGGACGATAAATATTTTCACGATATTATTACGAAGATTCAGGACAAGCTCGGGGAATTCAAGATTTTAGGGCGCATTATCAATGTTCTAAAAGGACCCGTTGTTGATACTTTTGAGTGGGAGCTTGGAGTCGGGGAAAAAGTTTCAAGGTTAACAAGTACATCTGAAGATTTATCGTTAGCTTTATCTGGATCGCCAATTCGTATGGTTTATCCGATGAAGGGAAGAACGACAGTTGGGATTGAAGTGCCAAGAAATCCTCGAGATTTTATTTTTCTTGATGAAATTATTAGTTCAAAAGATTTTGTGCACACTGTGCATCAGTTGCCTTTAGCAATGGGGAAGGATGCTCATGGCGAGGCAGTGGTAGTTGATTTAGCTTCTATGCCACATATGCTAGTTGCGGGTTCTACTGGAGCAGGGAAGTCGGTATTCATTAACTCGATTTTAGTTTCTTTGCTTATAAAAAAATCACCGAATCAAATGAAATTAATTCTGATTGATCCAAAACAACTTGAACTTGCACTGTATGCGCGTCTTCCGCATTTGCTTATGCCGGTAATTACCGAGGCAAAAACCGCTGCGACTTCACTGCTTTGGGCCTGTCAGGAAATGGAGAGACGTTACTCAATAATGTCAGAATTTGGTGTGAGAAATATTGAAGGCTTTAACCATAAATTAAAGCAAGCACCGAGAGAGTTGGTCGATAAAATTAGAAAATTCTATGAGTACTCAACTGAGGACACCTATGAACTTCCTTATATCGTCATCATTGTTGACGAGTTTGCAGACCTAATCTTGACTCAAAAAGGCAAGGATATTGAAACCCATATTTGTCGATTGGCCGGAAAAGCTCGAGCGGCCGGGGTTCACTTAATCTTAGCGACACAAAGGCCTTCAGTAGATGTAATTACGGGATTGATTAAGTCAAATTTTCCGACACGAGTATCTTTCCGGGTAACGAGTGCTATTGACTCTCGCACAATTTTAAACGCAATGGGAGCAGAAAAACTTCTCGGAAAGGGGGATATGCTCTACAAGCAAGGGGTGGACACCACTCGTATTCACTCCGCTTATATCGAAGAAGATGAAATTGAATCCTTAACGGATAAATTAGCCGAAATGGCACCTTCCTTTAATCCAAATATTATGGAATTTTTGGAGAATGGTGGAGAAGAAGAGCCGGATGTTGGTTTAGTGACACATAGTGGTGATGTAGGCGAAAGAGATGACAAATATGACGAAGCCGTGCGAGTTGTTGTGGAGCATCGTTCGGCAAGTGCGTCATTGCTGCAAAGACGACTGGGTGTGGGGTATAATAGGGCCGCAAACCTGATTGAAGAAATGGAATCAAAAGGAGTTGTGGGACCAGCGCAAGGATCGAAGCCTAGAAAAGTTTTAATGGGTTCAGAAAGCCTGACTTAAATGTATTTTTCATTGAGAGTTTTCTAGTACTGGTTCGAGGGAAAATTCTCATACTTCTTGCCCAATTTATGGGCATATGCTATCAATCTATCTCATTAATAATTTTCAGTTGTCTGAAAAGTTGGTCCGCTAAAGTTAATGTTTAATAACCATATGCGGCTCACAGACAATTCGATCAACCAACGGAGTTACTATGTCAGAAGAATTATCTCTTAAAAGCCTCTTAGAGGCCGGCGCTCACTTCGGTCACCAGACTGAAAAGTGGAATCCAAAAATGAAAAAATACGTTTACGGTGAGAAGAACGGTATTTACATTATCGATCTTGCTAAAACTATTCCTCTTGCAAAAAGTGCATACGACTTTCTTAAGAAAACTGCTGGAGAAGGTAAGCCAGTTCTTTTCGTAGGAACAAAAAGACAAGCAGCTGACGTTGTTACCAAAGCAGCTATCGACTGTGGTGCTTACTACGTAACAAGCAGATGGTTAGGTGGGATGCTTACTAACTGGAAAACCGTTTCACTTTCAATTGATAAAATTCGCAAAGTAGAAAAAATGAAAGAAACAGGAGACTTTGGTCTTCTAACTAAAAAAGAAAGAATCAACATCGAAAAGGAAGTTGTGAAACTAGAAAAAACTCTTGGTGGGATTAAAGATATGAGAAAGCTTCCAGGAGCTATCTTTATCATCGATCCAAACAACGAAAGAATTGCAATCCTTGAAGCTAACAATCTTGGAATTCCAGTTGTTGCTATCACGGATACAAACTGTGATCCAACAGGTGTTGATTATGTTGTTCCAGGAAATGACGATGCAATGAAATCTGTAAGTATGTTTACTGAATATTTTGCGAACTCTGTATCTGAAGGTATGGCGCTTGCTAAGAAAAATAACAAACTTGCTAAAGATAAAGATTCTACTAGAGATGTAGCTCTTGAAAAAGAAATCATCACTAAGTACGAAAAAGATATCGATTTAGCTGACGAATAGTTAGGACGGAAATTTAATTTAAAGTTAAAAGGAATAGATAATGACTACACAAATTACAGCTAAGCTCGTGTCTGAATTGAGAGAAAAAACTGGTGCCGGAATGATGGACTGTAAAAAAGCCCTTGGCGAAGTTAATGGTGATATTGAAAAAGCAATCGATTATCTGAGACAAAAAGGTCTTGCAGCTGCTCAAAAAAAGCAATCTCGTATTGCTGCTGAAGGAGCGGTTGGATCATACATTCACGGTGGTAAGCTAGGTGTTCTAGTTGAAATTAACTGTGAAACAGATTTCGTAGCTAAATCAGAAGATTTTCAAACTTTCGTTAAAGACGTGGCTATGCATATAGCAGCTGCTGATCCTAAATTTGTACGCTCTTCAGAAATGGACCAAGCATTTGTAGATAGAGAAGTTGCGATCTACACTGCTCAGTTAAAAGAAGAAGGGAAGCCAGAAGCAATGATCCCGAAAATTGTTGAAGGAAAAGTTAAAAAACTTGCTTCAGAAGTTTGCTTACTAGATCAAAAATTCATTAAGAATCCAGATATTACAGTTCAGGATCTTATCAATGAACTTACTGTTAAAGTTGGAGAAAAAATCGACGTAAGACGATTTGTAAAATTCACACTTGGAGAAGGCATTGAGAAGAAAGTAGATGACTTCGCAGCAGAAGTTGCTTCAATGACTGGTGGAAAACACTAAGAATTATCAAAAAAATAAAGGGGCTTTTTTTAAAGCCCCTTTTTGTATGCTCAAAAACACAACACTAAATGGTATAGGGGAACTCAATGAAATACAGTCGAATCCTATTAAAATTATCTGGTGAGGCTTTGGCCGGAGATAAAGGTCATGGCATAAGTCTTGATGTACTCAATACAATTTCAAGTGAAATAAAAGAATTGATTGAAATGGGTGTAGAAGTGGCGATCGTTATTGGTGGTGGGAATATTCACCGCGGAGTCGCAGGAGCAACGGTTGGAATGGATCGTACAACTTCTGATCATATGGGAATGTTGGCGACCGTTATTAATTCTCTCGCTTTGTCAGATAGCATGGAAAGAAATGGAATTAATACTCGTGTTTTATCAGCTATAGATATGCAAGAAATTGCTGAGCCTTATATTAGAAGAAGAGCCGTTCGCCACCTGGAAAAAAAGCGCGTAGTTATTTTTGCAGCAGGAACAGGGAACCCATATTTTACAACCGACACAGCAGCGGCCTTGAGGGCCAATGAAATTGACGCGAACGTAATTATGAAAGCCACAAAAGTGGATGGTATTTACGATAAAGATCCAATGAAGTTTAAAGATGCAGTTAAAATTGATAAGATAAAGTTTATCGATGTTTTAAATAAAGGCCTACAGGTTATGGATTCAACTGCTATCAGCCTTTGTATGGATAATGAAATTGATATTCTTGTTTTCAATATGTTTGAAAAAGGAAATATTAAGCGCGCAGTAATGGGCGATAATACTGGTACAATAGTAACTAATAAATAAGAGCCAAAAAATAAGGGGACTCATTATGATGGATAAAACAAAAACTTCATTAAATGATTCAATGAAAAAAGCAATTGATTCATTAAAGCATCAGCTCACAAAGGTTCGTACGGGAAGAGCATCTGTAAATATTTTAGATGGTGTTCAGGTTGATTATTACGGTTCGCTGAGTCCATTGAGTCAGTTGGGACAAATCAGCACACCTGAAGCACGATTACTTCAAATTCAGCCTTTTGATAAATCAATGTTGGGTGCAATTGAAAAAGCTATTTTCGGAGCAAACTTAGGTGTGACTCCAACTAATGATGGGAATTTAATCCGTTTAAATTTTCCTTCATTGACTGAAGACAAACGTAAAGATTTAGCAAAAGAAATTAAAAAAATTGGTGAAGATACAAAAGTTATTCTCAGAAATCTTCGTCGTGATCAAAACGATGCTGTGAAGAAATCAGAAAAGGATAAAGCTGTTTCTGAGGATGATGCAAAAAAGATTCAGGCAGAAATTCAAACGATTACAGATAAATTCACGAAAGAAGTTGATATCATTATTGCTAATAAGGAAAAGGAAGTTCTTGCGATCTAATTGTAAAAAATGATTTTAGAAAAACCGAAACACCCTATTAAGCACGTGGCAATCATCATGGATGGAAATGGTCGTTGGGCCAAAATGCGCTCACATCCTAGGGTGTGGGGACATGTTCGTGGTTCAGGCGTGGTTGCAGATATTGTAGAGGAAGCTGATAGCTGTGGAATAAGTGCACTTACCATGTACGCTTTTTCGACAGAAAATTGGAGTCGTCCACAAACTGAAATTCGAGTGCTTTTTAACCTTCTCCATAAATTTTTAAAACGTGAACGCGATAGAATTTTAAAAAATAATATTCGTTTTAAGATCATGGGAGATATAACTAATCTTCCTTCTCAAACAAAAAATCTTATTTCTCAGCTAGAAGCTGAGAGCATGTTCAATACTGGCTTAAAGCTTACGTTTGCTTTCGGTTATGGGGGGCGTGCGGAAATTACTCAGGCTTTAAATCGTTTTATTAAAGCGAATCCAGGTAAAGAAATTACAGAAGAAGAATTGGCAAAAAATCTTTTGATCCCTGACTTAGGGGACGTGGATTTACTTATTCGTACCGGTGGGGATCACCGTGTTTCTAATTTTTTATTATGGCAAATTGCTTATGCTGAATTTTATTTCACTGAAACAAAATGGCCAGATTTTAGCACTCATGAATTTAGAGAAATTTTAGAAAACGTTTCACAAAGAGAAAGACGTTTTGGCTCTACAACCTCAGCTTGTGATTTAAAGACAAATGTCGAACAAGCACGAGCTAATAAGATTTTATTAAGAGGCTAGCGGTGTCTAATACGAAACAGCGAATTATTTCAGCTCTAATTATGGCAATCCTAGTGGTTCTCTGTGTTTTTTTTGGCAAAATGCCAACCTTAATTCTGGTTATGCTCGTTGGGATTTTATGTATTGACGAGTTGCTTGTTAATTTTGCAGAACTGACTCGTAAAAGTTTTTTTTATAAATATATTATTTTCTTTTTTACTCTTTTCTTCTTGTTTATTAATGTTTTTTTTGAAGCCAAACTATCACGCAGTTTTTTTACAATCTCTGCGCTCTTTTTAAATATTTTTTTAATATACTATCTTTTTAAAATTCCTCTTCAAGAAAATTTCATGAAGAAGAGCACTGAGAAGAATCCGGGACTTTTAAGCGTAATCGCTATTTTGCCAATTGTATCTTTTGGGATTCATTTTGAAACTGATCACTGGCGCCATATTCTTGGTTTGTTATTAATTGTGACAATCAGTATGGATACTGGGGCTTGGTTTTTTGGCAAAAATTTTGGGAGAGTAAAGCTTTGGCCGGAAATAAGTCCTAAAAAAACAGTCGAAGGTTTTGTTGGAGGAATGTTTACGACAGCACTACTCGGAACGCTTGCTTGGCATTATTTGTTTAATGATTACCAATGGTATTACTCGGTTATTTTCGCTGCTTGTGGAGCCGTTTCTCAAGTCGGTGATTTAGTTCAATCTAAAATAAAAAGAGAGTTTGGAATCAAAGATAGCTCCAATCTCATACCAGGTCATGGTGGTATTTATGATCGCATCGACAGCCTCATCTTTCTGTCGCCTTTTTTCGTGTTTGTTGTAAAATATCTAGGACGACATCTTCCTCTCTAAATTCGATTGCACGTGAGGCTTCATGCTATTAGAAAAAATTGCTGTTTTTATATTATTTTTAGGACCTTTAGTTTTTTTCCACGAACTAGGGCACTTTTTATTTGCGAGACTCTTTGGCGTACGAGTTGAAGTTTTTTCAATTGGATTTGGGCCAAAGTTATTTAAGAAAAAATTTGGTAATACGGAGTATGCTGTATCTGCTATTCCTCTTGGTGGATATGTAAAAATGTATGGTGATGATCCTTTTACTAAGGATGATGTTCCAGAATCAGAAAGACATCATAGTTTTACTCATCAGGGAAAGTTTGCACGCTTTTGCATCGTCTTGGGTGGACCTCTCGCAAATTTTATTTTAGCCTTTTTTATTTTTTTCTCGCTTTTAATTTCAGGTGAACGTATTCCAGAGATTAAGTTAGGAGCAATTCCTGTTGAGTCGTCTATTTATAAGGCAGGGCTTCGCACTGGAGATATTCTTTTAAAAGTTAATGATACTGAAGTTTATAACCCGACTGATTTAATGGTTGAGGGGAAAGGCGAAATTAAAAGTATTACTGTTAAGCGAGCGGATCAACCAGTTGTTCTGGCCGTAGACTTCAAAGGGGATAAATTCTTTGAAGACATTTTGAAATATCCTCCATTTTTAAGAAAGCCTTTTTTAATTGATTCTAATTCTCATCGCTATTTGATGAGTTTCGAAAAAGATAAAGTAAATCTTAAAGATTCGATTGAAGAAATGAGCATGAGAACTAGCACGAAATTTGCTTATCTCTACCCAGTGCTTCCCGGTCAGGATATCTCGAGCGAAGAACTTAAAATTGATATGAAATCCGGTATAGAGGTTCCACTAAATTTTACAGATTTAAAATCGATGCTGATAGGCTTAGATTCAAAAGGATTTAAGACTATCGATCTTATGGTCCGCAGTGTGAACATGAATTCACCAGCGGATAAAGTTGGTATCCGGGAGAACGATGTTTTTGTCAGTCTTGAAGGTGAAAAAGTTTATAGCTTTGAAGATTTAAGAACAAGACTTCAAACTATTGAGAAGAAGTCTGTAAATGTCGAAATTTGGAATAAAGGGCAAGTTAAGAAGTTAGTTGTCACTCCAGATGTGACAATACAAGAAGGAAAAACTCTTCGCTTGTTAGGTGTTTATAGTTATATCGAAATTCAGAAAATTAATTTTGTTCACACAAAGTCAAAGGGCTTATTTGGATCGATTAAGTATTCTGTGATCCGCACTTGGGATTCTGTTAAGAAAACCATCGATGGATTTGTAAAACTTTTAACTAATCAGATTTCATTAAAAACGATTGGTGGACCGCTTGCGATTGGTAAAGTGGCGCACGATTCCTTTAATACATCGTTGTCGTACTTCTTTCAGTTAATGGCCCTGATCTCTGTTAATTTGGGTGTTATCAATTTATTTCCCATTCCAGTTCTAGATGGTGGGCATATTCTCTTTATAGCTCTTGAGCTTATAAATGGAGGACCATTATCGCGCAGAAAAATGGAAATCGCACAGCAAGTCGGTTTATCAATTCTACTGATGTTGATGGTGGGAGCAATTTTTAATGATGTAAGCAGGTTTTTTTAGTGCACTCTTTGTTTGTAGACAGCACGTCGGGATTAGTTATTGGACTCCTTGATTCAAATTATTCTTGGGTCGAATATATGAGTCTCGATGAAAAAAAACCTTCGGAAATTATTCATTTTGAAATCTTTAATCTCTTAAAAAAATACAGCCTTAATCTTGCAGATATGCAGTGTTTTGTTTCGAATGGGCCTGGCTCATATACTGGAATGAGATTGAGCGAAGGCCTGGCCCAAGTTTTCGAGCTTGTGCATATGCCAGTCTATTCATTTTATCATTTTGATGTTCCAAGATTAAGTGGTGTTCCAAGAGGCTTTTGGGCCACTAATGCTTTTAAAGGTCAGGTTTTTGTTTATAATTGGAATGGAGATGAAGTAGAAAAGCATCTGCTTAATAAGGACGCTTTTTTTATCGAAGAGGAAAAATTGGGTTTTACTCTCGATACCAGTGATCCAATATTTTCAAATCTAGTATCGACCAAAAGCTTGATTAAGAACAAGGCTCCTGAAATATTTTCAAAGGTCGAAGCACTTAAATTAAGGAAAGCGCCTTACTATTTTAGGTCACTTGATGAGGAATTTCATTAGTTATGTTGAAATCTTATTTACCTGCTAAATTCAATACTTTTGCTGCAATTTTATTTGTTTTATTTTGGCTGCTCGGTTTTTATAAAATCTTATCCATCCTGATTGTTGCCTATATTGTTCTTTATGTAGTTTTGCGAAAAAGTAGAAATGACTTTCGCGATGACCCTATCAGTACCAGAGGAGTAATCTTTTCTCCGGCCAATGGTAAAGTAGTGCATATTGAGCATAATGTGTCTCATGGTTTTTATGGAGACCAATTAATTGAAATTCAAATTATGATTCCTTGGTGGAAAGAGATGGGAATATTTCTTCCACTATCGTGTGAGATAAAAAACCTCTTGGTTCTAAAAGGTCAGTCTTTTTTCAGATATCTTAAAGCAGTTGAGGTTCTCGGGAGTAAAGAGGGAAAAGGCGTTAGCTTGGCCCTTGATAACCGCGGGGAGAGTATTGGGCTCACTTTTTTTAAGTGTAAGCTTGGACTTTGGCCAGAACTGATGGTTATGCCTGGAGATAGGGGAGGAAGAAGAGTCAATATTGGTTACTTTCCTTTTGGTGGAACGGTGATGCTTTATTTACCCAAAAAGTATGAGATACTAGTTAAAACTAACGATGAAGTGAATGCTGGCGAAACAATTTTCGCAGTGGTTCCGGACAATATTTAAAAGGCACTGTTATGTTAAATACTCCAAGACGATTAGCATTTTTTCTTCCCAATACATTTACTGCGCTAAATATGGCCTGTGGTTTTTTTTCAATTATTTTAGGTTGGAAAGGAGAGTTTTACCCTGCTTCAATGCTTTTGCTCCTGGGAGCTATTTTTGATTCAGTGGATGGCAGAGTTGCAAGAATGACTCATACTCAATCGGCTTTCGGCGAGCAATTTGATTCAATTTCAGATGTTGTGACATTTGGGGTGGCTCCGGCCTTTTTAGTTTACAATAAGTTCTTTTTTGATTTGGGGAGAATTGGTCTCATCACTTCATTTGTGTTTTTATTGTGTGGAGCTTTAAGGCTCGCTCGCTTTAATGCCAATATCGACAAAGTAAGTTCAGATTTTTTTCAAGGTTTGCCCATTCCAAGTGGAGCTTTGGCCCTTGCAGGTCTAACTCTTTTCACTTTGGAGTACCCTGAAGTAATGGAAATTTCACCATTTGTTTTTGTCGCTTATGTTCTCTTTTTTGCTTTTTTGATGATTTCCAATATTCCATTTAATTCGTTTAAAAAATCTGAGTGGGTTCGCTCACATAAAAAGCGTGTTCTCTTTATTATATTTCTGGTCATGATCCTCACTTTTGTTAAAGAACAGATCATGATTGGTCTGATTATCAATACGTATGTTTTTGCTTCGTTACTTTATTTTGTTAAAAATAGAGGTGCTCTTCAGGATATGTTCCAGTGGAATAGTGAAGATGATGAAGAGAGCGGAGAAAGCCAGAATGACCAACATTAAGAGTATTTTATCACTTTTATTGTTAACAGTTTTTTTTCAACAAGCGAGTGCAACTGATTTAGATCAAGTTGTTTCTGGAGGCGATGTTGAGGACTCTTTAGCAACCAGCAAGGCAACAGAATCCAGCCCTTATATTATTCACAATGCCGAAGGCGAAATTGATAATCAAAAGATAAAGGCTAATGCCCAGCCAGATTTCATGTTTAATGAGCACCCAAAAGAAGTTTCGGTAAAAGACGATTCAAAAGCTAAATTCCAAGATGTAGGTTACACCCCTCCTGGAAGTTTTGAGTCCAAAGAAAATTATATCGAAATAGACAAGAAGGCGATGGTTGCTGATTTTAGAAAGCAATCTAGCGGCGCTATCAATATTACATTCATTAAAAATGATTTTAATTATGAATCAGCTAATGATGTTATTAATAAAACTATTTCTGAGGGCTACAAACATGTGAAGGGAGGAGCTCTTTATATTCGTAGTGATCAATACTTCTCTCGCAAAGATTTTATAAATCCATTTTGGAGTCTAGGCGGCGGCTTAGGCTATAATAGTGGACGCGGCATCTTCGTCACTGGTGAACGCAGTGATACAACCTTTAAGTTATGGGAAATTCCTGTGGACTTAGGCTTGGGGGTAGAAATTCCAATTTCTCATTGGTTTAAAGTTTCAGCGGCTGCTGGCCCGAGTGTGACTGCTCTATATCAGAATCGCAACGACCTTTTGGCGGGCGAGAAAGGAAGAAATAAAATGCAAGTGAGCTATGGTCAGTTTGCTAATGCTCAATTTAAAATTAACTTGAGTGGCTTTAGTGCAGATACTGCTTACACTCTTTTCACTGAGAGCAAAATCACGAATCTTTATATGAATCTTGAAGCTCGTTACCAGAACTATCGAAACTTTCAAGATGAGATAAAAATTTCTGGAACATCTATTGGGATTGGTTTCACCTTTGAATACTTATAAGCTCACTCTTCAATATAAGGGAACGAGTTATCTTGGTTTTCAAGTTCAGTCAGTTGGACAGACGATTCAAGGTGAGCTCAATAAAGCTCTCAAAATTCTTTCTAAAACAGATAGTATTAAATCAATTGGCTCTGGTCGTACTGATTCAGGTGTTCATGCCTTTGCTCAAGTAGTTCGGATTGAAATTCCGGTTGATATTCCAGTGGGAAGTCTGGTTCGAGCTATTAATTCCCACTTACCTCATGATATTCGAGTTACTGCTGCTACTCGTTGCACTAATGAGTTTCATCCCATTTTTAGCGCTCAATCGAAAGAATATAATTATGTTTTTTCCACCGAGCAGAATATTTCTCCTTTTGCTCATGATTTAGTGACCTTATTTCCCTTCGAGTTAGATATCGAAAGAATGAAAGAGGGGTGCAAGATTTTTTGTGGCGAACATAACTTTATCAATTTTCAATGCACGGGCACTGAAGTTGAAACCACTGTGCGGCAAATTTTTTCATGTGAGCTTGTTCACTATCAATCTGCAGGGCATTGGGGCCATATGCTTAGTGATTATTATGTTTTTCACGTCATTGGAAGTGGTTTTTTAAAGCAAATGGTGCGCCTCATGATGGGAGCTTTATGGAGCCTTGGACGTGGTAGAATTACCCTGGAAGATCTTGAGAAGGCACTTAGAATTCCTCAGACCAAGCGCCTAGGAGCAACGGCCCCCCCTCAAGGACTTTATCTTAAAGAAGTGCACTATCCAGGCTTTTAATCTGTCTCTTTCATTGACAATTCTGACCCTGTTTAATACTTTGAGAGAACTAATTTTCAAAGAGGATTTCGTATGTCTTACACAGTAAAAAGCGTTAATGGATGCACTAAAAAAATTGAATTTAACTTCGCAACTCTAGATCTTTCTAAAGAGATTAAAGCGGCAGTGGTTAAAAAACAAACAACAACAAATATTAAAGGTTTTAGAAAAGGGAAAGCACCATTGGCAATGGTTGAGCAAGTATACGGACCTCAAATCGAATCAGACGCTTTAAATACATTTGTTCAATCGCAACTTTTTGAAGCTGTTACAAAAGAAAAATTTAAAACTGTTGGGTACCCGGCATTTGAAAATGTAAAATATGAAACAGGCAAAAGCGTAAGCTTCGAAGCTGTGGTTGAAGTTTTTCCTGAAATTAAACTTGCCGATTATTCGACTTATACCTTTAAAAAAGAAAAAGCAGAAGTTACAAAAGATGACCTAGATAAAGTAACTAAAAATTACCTTGGTTCTAAAACTGAAATGACTGAAGTGACTGATCCAAACATTGGTTTGGCAAAAGGGCATTTCGCTGTTTTTAATTTCGAAGGCGTAAAAGAAAATGGAGAACGTCCAGAAAATATGAAAGGTTCGGAATACCTTCTTGAAATTGGATCAGGACAATTTATTCCAGGATTTGAAGATGGAATGATTGGCTTGAAAAAAGGTGAAAAGAAAAATATCGTTTTAACTTTTCCAGCTGATTACCACGCTGTTGAATTACAAAATGGTAAAGTAACTTTTGAAGTTGAACTGCTAGAAATTAAAGAAAAGAAATTCCCAGAATTAAATGATGAAATGGCAAAAGAATTTGGTTATGAATCAGTTGCTGATTTTAATGAAAAAAATAAAGTAAGCCTTCTTGCTCAAAAAGAAAGACAAGCTAGCGAAAAACTTCATCAAGAAATTCTTGAAAAACTAGTTAGTTTTAATAAATTTGATGTTCCAGCAACTCTTGTACAAAACCAAGTAAAATATCTTCAAGAAGACCTGGCTAAAAACCTTAAGTCTCAAGGCTTCAATGAGGCAATGGTTGCTGAGTATTTCGAAAGATGGAAATCAGACATCACAACAAAGGCTGACTTCCAAGTTCGCTCAGGATTGATTCTAGATCATCTGGCCCAACAATTTAATATCGAAACAACGGACGCTGACTTCAATAAAAAGATTGAAGAAAGTGCCGCATCTGCTGGAATGGATGTTGAAACAGTAAAAAAATATTATTCAACAAACTCTCAAATTAAAAATAATTTGATGTACGCAATCCGTGAAGAAAAGACTTTTGAAGAAATTAAAAAGAAAATCAAGATTTCATAAATTACAAAATAGTAAAAGGCTCCGTAAGGAGCCTTTTTTTTGCCTTACAGAGAGCTTGCCTCTCCAATAGCTTTGTGGTTTTATCTGGCCTCTTATTTTTTAGAGGTGAAACTATGAAATTAACGGCACTTTTTTTACTCCTTACATCACTTAATTCGTGGGTTTGGGCCGACGACATGATTAGTAGCTTAGCTAACACTTATGAACACGCTTCGTTGCCAAACTTCTTGCCTCACGTTGGGAATGCATTGTCTGGGAGATGTTATCTGGCCACAGGCGCTAATAAAAAAATAGCTTCTGTCTTGATGGTTAGTTTCGAAGAAGAAGGTTTTGAAGTAGCTCCGTTTGATGAAAAAAATAAGAGAGAAGATTTTTTTGATAAAATGAGTTACGAAGATATTCTAAAGCAATTTCCCTTGATAAAAAATATGTTCTTGGAAGTCAGTGAAACGGCAGATGGTGCTGTTGTAGAAAAAGACAAAGGATCTGAAGAATATAAAGGAGAGCTAAGAGAAAATGAAAAATATATGATCATGAGAGTTTTTAGAAATGGTAAGATTTTTAAATATTGTAATTATGTAAAATAAAAAAGGCTCCATTTTCTGGGGTACAGATCATTTTGGAGCCTTTTTTATTTATAAGACGTTAACTTCTAAATTGGTTTAAGTTTTCAGTTAAACTTTTTATTTTTTCAGTAAGTTCGATTTTAGTTTGTTTTGTTTCTTCACGAATATTCTCTGGCGCGTTCTTCATAAAGTTTTCATTATTTATTTTTGATTCGTTTTTATTATAATCTATAGTACTTTTTGCCAGTTCTTTTTCAAGTCTCGCAATCTGCTCTTTTAAGTCAATGACTCCTTCAAGTGGAACAAAAACTTCAGTGTGAGCAGTGATATTCATAACTGATTTACTGGGGCGATTTAAATCTTTGCTGCCAACTTTCAATCCTTTTACACGCGCGAGCTCTTGGAAATTTATTAGGTTAGCACGGAAATAAGTTACAAGATCCTGGCTGTCACAAAAGAGTTCTACGCTCACTTCGTCTTTAGGTTTGATATTTACACTTGCTCTAAGGTTTCTAATTGAAGTTACGACTTCAACAAATTTATTCATTTGTTCCTGATCGTTTTTAAATTCAATGGCCGAATCATATTCAGGGTAGTCTTGGGTAATTAGTAGATCTTCATTGGCATCTTTTAAATGGGACCATAATTCTTCTGTTATAAAGGGAGTGATTGGATGAAGAAGTGCCAATATCTTTTTGAAAACAAACTTGAGGACTGAATTTCTTTGGGCGCGAATTTCAACATTTTCACCTTTTAAAATATTTTTAGAAAGTTCGATGAACCAAGAACAATATTTATCATAAACAAACGAATAAGCAGCGGCACTGGCATCGTCAAAACGATAAATTTCTAACGATTCGTTCATTATTTTAGTCGTTGAATTTAACTCAGAAAGAATCCATCTTTCATGATGATCTAGCTTGCTCATGTCTGCAATCTTGGCCGATCCAGCGTCCAGGTGAGGCTGAATAAAGCGGTAGGCATTCCAGATTTTATTGATGAAATTTCGGTAACCACTAATACGTTCTGGATCGAGATTAATTCCTCGATTATAGCCGGCCCCACTAGCTAGAGAAAAACGGAAAGAGTCTGTTCCATATTGTTCGATCATTTCAAATGGATCAATTCCGTTTCCAAGAGACTTGCTCATTTTTCTGCCGAGCTTGTCGCGGACAATAGCGTGAATATAAACATCTTTAAAAGGAACTTGATTTTGAGTTTTAAGAGACATCATCATCATGCGGGCAACCCAGAAGAAAATGATATCGAATCCAGTAATTAAAACTGAATTTGGAAAGAAAGTTTCAAATTTTTTTTCTTTCATGGCGTCTGCATTCGGCCAGCCTAATGTCGACATCGCCCAAAGGCCTGATGAAAACCAAGTATCGAGAACATCTGGGTCTTGGTGAACAGTAAATGATTTACATGTTGGACATTGAATTTCATTATTTTCACTTGCCCATTGATGATTGTTGTCACAATAAAAAACAGGTATCTGATGTCCCCACCATAATTGGCGAGAAATACACCAGTCTTTTGGATCGCGAAGCCATGAAAAATAAGTATTCTCCCATTCTTTCGGATAAAATTTCGTTTCATCTTTTTCCACGGCTTCAACCGCGCGTTTGCTCATGTCTTTAACATCAACAAACCATTGTTTTGAAATCATCGGTTCTATAACTGCGCCTGATCTCTCTCCGTGACCAACTGGATGCATATGAATCTTGGTGTCTAATAAGATTCCTAGTTCTTCTAATTTTTTAGAAACTTTTTTACGAGCTTCTTTGGCCGACATCCCTTGAAATTCCATTCCGTGTTCATTTAAGGTTCCATCTTTATTTATAATATTGATGATTGGTAGGTTGTGGCGTTTTCCAATTTCAAAGTCATTAAAGTCATGTCCCGGAGTTACTTTTAAGCAGCCAGTTCCTTTTTCTAAATCTACGTGTTCGTCTCCGATGATAGGAACTTCGCGATTGCAAAGTGGGATGATGGCGGTTTTACCAATAAGGTGTTTAAAGCGTTCGTCTTCTGGGTTAACGGCAACTGCGGTGTCACCGAAAAGAGTTTCAGGACGAGTTGTTGCTACCTCGAGAGTGTCTTCCGAATCTTTGATTCGGTATTTAAGATGATAAAAAGCACCTTGAACTTCTTTGTGCTCAACTTCTGCGTCGGATACTGCGGATTGGAGAGCTGGGTCCCAGTTAACAATATAGTCGCTTTGATAAATAAGTTTTTGATTATAGAGATCCACAAAGAATTTTTTTACCGCTTGATTTGGAATTGGATCAAGAGTGAAGGTTAAATAATCCCAGTCACAACTTGCTCCCATCGCCCTCTGTTGATCGAGAATCGCATTTCCGTATTCCTCTTTCCATGCCCATATTTTTTTTAAGAATTCTTCGCGAGTAAAATCGCGACGTGTTTTCTTTTCTTGTTCCCAAACCATTTTTTCAACTACCGACTGAGTTGCAATTCCAGCATGGTCAAGGCCCGGAAGGAAAAGAGTTTCATAACCTTTCATTCTTTTAAAACGTATAAGCGCGTCTTGAGTTGTAAGATCAAGAGCGTGACCCGCATGCAGCTTTCCTGTTACATTTGGCGGAGGAACGATTATGCAATAGGCTTTGTTGGCCTTGCCTTTTTTGGGCTTGAAATATTTTCCTGATTCCCAGGCTGCATACCATTTTGATTCGCAGTCTTTTGGAGAGTAGGTGGTAGGAAGTTCGTTTGTTTCTGTGCTCATATTTATGCCTTAATTATTTTCAAGATTTCTTCTACATCACTCAAATTAAGAGTGTGTTGTTCTTTACTTGCAAGATTTTTTAGTTGTATTTGATTTTTAGCTAGTTCATCGCTTCCCATCAAGGTTACAAATTTCACGCCTTTTTTCTCAGCGGTTGGAAATACTTTTTTAAATTTTAATGGTTCCAAGCTCGTCACAATTTTTAAATTATTTTTGCGAAGGAGTTGAGCTAACTTTAAAGCTGCATCTAAGCAATCATCTTCCTGAAACGTTACGAAGACGTCATTGACTGGTATGTCTAAGTTGGGAAGTAGTTTGTGGACTTCAAGGAAGTCTCTTAAAGTTACATCGCCCAAACCAAATCCCACTCCCGGAAGAGGCTCTTCATTAAAAATTTGCAAGAGGTTAGCGTACGCTCCACCTCCGCATAAAGCTCGTCGGTTATCGGGGTGTTTATCGAATATTTCGAAAACAATTCCAGTGTAATAATCTAAACCTCGTACGATTGTAGGATCATATTTTAAGTATTCTGAAAGTCCTGCTTTTTTAGTGAACTCGACAAAAATAGAAAACAGCTCTGCTATTTCATTCTGCTCATTTTTTTCGAGGAAGATTTTAACTTCATCAAAAGTTTTTAATTGTAGATAACTGTAAAAAATATTTTCCGCAACAGAATCAAGGCCTACTTCACCAAACATTTTCTGAAGCGCTTCATGAGTAATCTTTTTAGCTTTATCTACGATTTTATAAAGCCTATGTGTTTGCTCGGAAGTAGCTTTCATCATCGTTTTAAAAACGGCATCAGCGATTGCTCTGTCATTTAATAAAATTTCAAAGTGGGTGCTGTTGGCCCCATAACTTTGAAAAAGCTCAACTGCCACCTGCAGTATTTCGACTTCACCCAGACGACCTGGACATCCGAAAACATCACAATTTAATTGCCAGTGCTCGCGAACTCTTCCGCGCTGAGGTTTTTCATATCTCATTAAATTTGGAATCGAAAACCAGCGCAAAGGTTTACTGGACTCGCGGTGAATCTGGGCTACCATACGAGCTAAGGTGGGAGTCATTTCCGGTCGAATCGCCACAAAGCGCTCACCTCTATCAGTGAACGAATAAATTTGTTCGTTAATTAGTTCTTCGCCTGATTTGGCCTTATAAAGTTCAACTTCTTCCAAAAGAGGTCCATCGTAAGATTCATAACCAAAACTTTCTGCAGTTTTTGTCATCACTGCGAAAAGATAATCGCGCACTCTTTTATCTTTTGGAAAAAAGTCACGAGTTCCGCGATACGGCTGTTTATTTAGTGCCATTAGGTATCCTTGCGAGAAAGGGTAATTTCAGAGGAAAAACTTATCATAAAAAGGGTTAAAAGTCTTGTAGCCAGTCAGCGTCATTACTGGGTTTTGGCAGATTTTTAAGATTGAGAGGAGCATTGTCCCGATTGAGCCAATCGTCCTTACTCGGCTCAGGTAAAATAGCCTCTGGCGCCTGAGTCTCGTCTATGATTGGAGCAAGGATGTCTTCGACTGTTTTTTTACTGACGACTGCTTTCTTAGGAGCTTTCACTTCCTTTAAAGTGAAAAACTTAAGCTCACCTGGCGACGTAATTAATTTGGGAGTTGGTTCAATCATAGTGCTCGTCGCCATCAGAAAAAAACTCTCTTCAATATTGTTTAGCGCATCCATTAGTACGGGAACAAGATCAGCTTTAAGTAAATCTTGAAAGTCAGGGGAGTCTGGATTTATTTTAGAAATCCATCGGTGGAGGAGTTGAACTTTTTTATCCATTTTTTTAAGTTCAAGGCGCTCTAATCGACCATTATTTTTTTGCAATAAATAATCTTTATAATTTGTACTTCCAAGTAATGACTCACAGTCTTGAAGTAGTGCCTGGAGAAACCATTTTACAAAAGGATCACGGGCTTTTTTAATAGCATCCTTGAGTGTCTTCGTTGAGTTTCCATCTACGATTGCCTTTGGAAATCTCTCATTACTTTTTAAAAGTGTTTTATAGATCTCAATTTTACCAATGAGAAAAATATCTTCTTTGCTTAAAACGCGAGCATAAGAATCAATGCCCATAACTAAGGGAAGAACTTTCTCAAGTCCGATGGAATTTTCAAGACTTTCAATCAGAAGGTTGAGCTCTAGAGGCATCTCTTTAGATCCCTGAATCTTGGTAACAACGGTCTCTCTTTTCTCTTGAGAGAAAACGATCACTGAGTGCATAAAAATTAAAAGAATTATAAAAATTTTATTCATCTTCTAGATCTTTTTCCTCTTCCTTAGATCCAGGAGCTAAATCGGGTTTGGCTTTCAAGGTATCAATGTTTTTGTAATCTACATCACCTTTTACAATATAGTATTTACCTTTTTCCTGGGTGAGAAGCGTCCCATCCATATTGATAATATTGCTTATTGTTTTCTTTTCGGAAAGAGCCGAGATTTTTTTGTCGTTACTATTCAAGTTGGCAATATCAAAGCTTGGTGAATTTATATTTCCAGTATTTTTAATAAATGCAATATTGTCTTTGTCGAAATCGCAAACCAGGTGGCCTAAATCGTTTAGTTCGGAAGTATAGAGGTTTTCACGTTTTGAAAAATCTTTAAGTGGTAAAGGTGATCTGCTAATTGAACTTCCTATTGTGGAAAAATGAATTCCAAATGCTCCTAAAACCAGGTGATCTTGATTTAGACAAATTTCAACTTTCATCATTGAACTTGGTGCTTTAAAGATAATCTCACTTTTTGAAATGTTGCGTTTAAATTCTAAAACGCCATAAATTCCAACTTCACTCAGATCTGTATAGTAAACAGTATTATCATCGCTCATGACAACTTCTGGAATAAAATAAGGATTGAGTCGATTGTTAAGCTTAATTGAAAATTTCAAAGCAGAATTTGAAGTATTTTCGAAATTCAAAATTTTGGTATAAGGATCATAGTAGGAAAGCCAAGTATCGTTGAGAAGAAGATTCGGACTGATTCCTGTCCCGACTTCTCGCAGTGAAGTTTCGCCATAATTAACTAAGAAAATTTTTTCTTTAGCACGAAGAGAGTAAAAATTATGAAAGTTAGTATTTTGGAGAACGATCATTTTCTTTCGAGCCGAACTAGCAAAAATAGTATATGCAGTTCCAATATCACCCTTGATCATTTCTTGAACTTTATAATTAGTAGAGAAAAGTAAACTACCAGATCGTTTTTGATAATAAGTAAACTTACCATCTTTGGTTAGAAAGCGGATATTGTTTGCAGCTTGTTTGGTTAGAAGCTCAGGTAAAACGATTCGTGCTTCAACACCAAAGATTGAAAAGATATTAAATAATAGCAATGTCAGAGCACTATTTTTTAATGCCATAAAGTGTCCAGGTATTTAAAGGGTGAAGTTCGCTATGGGCGCTTACTGAATTAAAAATATTTTGCCACAAAACTAAACGAGGAGTGAAGATATCATCAATAGCTGCACGCAGAACAAGCCAGGTTTCACCATACTTGACTAGGTATCCATCAATTATAAAAGGCATAGGATGACATTGATTCATAACCGTTCTTTGAAATTCTTCAGGAATGAGATCTTCAACGCAACCAACTCCATGAACCAATCCATTTGAAATTTTATCTAGATAAAATTTTAAATCAGTTAAGTTTTTTACCGTGCGCCCCTGAGTTCCTTTGACTTCGTTGATCATGTTTACAAATGAATAACGTTCATTTACGAAAGCTGTTGGGAAATAGTCAAAAATTGGTCTGCCAATAAACTTAATATCGGCTAATGGTTTTTCTTCCCAGATAACTTTTTTATTACATGAAAGAGTTGTACACGTTTCAAAATCATAAACAATAAAGCATCCAAATTTAAATTCTGAACGAAGTGGACTATAGGTTTTAGAATCCACTATACGGCATTTAGTTTTAGCCGGTGCACCTTTTTGCTGATAAAGAATTTTTGCAATTACCTGATCTTCACTTAGCGGTTCATCATTTCTTGACCCAGGAATATAGGCTACGCACTCTTCTTTTTCTTTTATGCGATCCATGTAACAAACTTTTAATGGCCAGCCTTCTTCATGTTTAATATCAAAATTTAATCGGGCAAAAGTGTAATTGGCCTCACCGCCGCATGTTTCTTTGTTTGTAGTAATTTTACGTGGAGAAAAATGATTTACTAGACGATGGATATTTGTAATGGCTTCATTGTCGACACTTCCAGGACAATCGTGATAATTGGTTATCAGTTTTGATTTATTTAAAGCATTAGATATATTGTCACAGTTTTGTAATGGGTAATCAGAAAGGAAGTTTTTGTTTCCTTTTGTTTCACAAATACTCGGCTCATTGATTAATTTTGCTGCGCAATTTTTTAAATCTATAGGAGTGAGCTCTTCAGTTTTACCAAGAAGATTTTGGCATTTATAGCTTAACTTATAAAGAGGAGCTTCACCGTTAACGACCTTACTCCATACATCACTTTTTAAATAATTCTCACAAAAATGTACGGGGGAAGTGATGTTATTGCAAAGGTTGTCGATATAGGTTTTTTCGAGTGTTGGCATTTTTTGTTTATAAAGCTCAACTTGTTTTTGATTTTTAGATTTTTTAAGTATTTGCTGTATACGACATAAGTAGGGAGTGTAGGAATTATCCAACCAATCTTTATGAATGGCTTCACAGTCGGTACTATTTTTAGGAACCGGAAATTTAATTCCTTCTATTGTCTTTTGGAAATTAGTTTCATTAAAAAGAGTCGCAAATTCTCGATTGTTTAAACATTTCTTTTTGTAAACTTGATCAAAGAAATCATTTTTGGGAATGGATGCACTTTCCGTTATGTTTTCTTTGTTTTTAAAAGTGACAAGAATGTTTACGGTATCACCCTCGGCTGTTTTTAGAAGATTGCTTTCCAGAGCTGAAAGAAATTTGCATTCATCTTTTTGTGCCAATCTTAAGAATTTATCATCAGAGTGAAAAATAATTGAACGCATGAACTGTGGATCGATTTTTACATCTTTTAAATCAGAGATATCTAAAAGCGCTTTGAAGTTGGATTGAATTTTACTTTTATTTTGATCATATTGCTTGCGATGAACATCGAGCAAACGTTCAAGACTTTCAACAATGCCGGGGTTTTCTTGTGCCAAAGCCTTGGTCGATTGACTACCAAGGCTTATAACAAGAACTATAAATCCTATGATCTTATAAAACTGATTTTGCAAGAATAGAGGCGATGTCTTCAACTTCAAGATTTTCTGTTTCCTTAACTCCGGCCTTAGACGAATTAAAGTTAATCATACAATAAGAACACGCAGTGGCCAACTTGTTAACTTCTTTCTCACCGATATCTCTTAAGCGATTATTGGCAACATGTTCTCCCTCAGGAAGTTCGTACCACATGTTTCCTCCACCCATTCCACAGCAAAGTGCTTTGTCTTTACTTCTTACCATCTCTTTTATTTTAATTCCTTGAATAGAATTCAAGATGGCACGAGGAGCATTGTACTGGCCATGATGGCGACCAAGATAACATGGGTCATGGAAAGTAAGGGTTTCGTCTATTCTCTTTTCGGGAACCAGCTTTCCTTTATCAATTAAGTCGGCAAGAAGTTCGGTATGGTGAAGAGTTTCAAAAACTCCCTCCTCAAACTTAGCATACTCTTTGCCAATGGTATGGAGACAATGTGGACAGTGGGTAACAACTTTTCCGAAATCGTATTGGTTCATGTTGGCAATATTTTCAATAGCAATTTCATTAAAAGAATATTCGTCACCGAAGCGTCTTACGGGATCTCCATTGCATTTTTCAGTTTTTCCCATCACCGCAAAACTCACACCTGCTTTTTTCATCAAAGCAATTGTGTCTTTAACAACTTTTTGATTAGAGCCATCATAAGAACCAGCACATCCAACATAGTAAAGATAGTCAACTTTTTTACCCACCTCTATTACTGGAATATTCAAACCATCGGCCCATTTGAAGCGATCATGTTGGGCAATTCCCCAAGGGTTTCCTTGATTTTTTATTTTATTAATGGCATCAGCGGCAGCAGGAGGGATGTCTCCTAAGGTTAAAGCTTTATAGCGTTTAGCTTCCATGATAAGATTAACATGCTCAATATTAGCAGGACATTCTTCCATGCATGCACCACAAGTAGTGCACGCATCTAGTTCATTTGCTGTGAAAAGAGGGGTTTCACCCCAAATGTCAGCATCTTTTTCACCTTTAGCTGCTGTTGCAGAAGCGAGGTCGCGAGTTTTAGTAATGATCAGTTTAGGGTCAAGAGGTTTTCCCGCTAAGTTTGCCGGACATACCTGCGTGCAGCGTCCACACTCCACACAAGATAATAAATCTAAATTATGTTTCATCGTAAGTTCTGAAAGTTTACCTAGCCCAAAAGTTTCGGCATTTTCGTTTTCAAAGTTCATTGGTTCCAGTACAGCTCCACGTCGTGCGGGAGTAACTAGAGCGGCAAATGGCAACGTGAGGATATGGGAAAATTTTGAGTAACCAAGGCTTGCGATGAAAACCATGGTATTAACCATATGAAGAAACCAAAGGGTGCGGTGAGTATAAGCGACGCTGGTATCACTAAGACCGATTTTGGAAAGAACGACTGCGACTGACCAACCCACAGGTGACCAGTGTGCTTCATTGATAGGGAAATTATTTCCAACGATTCGAAGACCTTCGATTAAGTACCCAAGCACAACCAAGGCTACGAGCATGGAATACATATAAAGTTCTTGTTTTGGTTTAGTCGCAGAAAGATAAACTGGGCGATCAACATAGCGACGTTTATAGGCAAGTGCCAGGCCAAGTAAGACCATAATTCCGGCAATGTCCGATAGGAAAGACAAAACGATATAAGTCGTCCCTTGGAATGGGCGAAGAGGCGTATCGGCGTGAATGGCAACTACATCTGTAGTTATCCATAAAATAAGAAAACCGTAAAAAATTAACCCATGAAAGATCGCGACGTTTTTAAAACGTGGAACTTTTCCTGTAAAAAAAACTGTATGCAAAAATTTAAAAATATTTGGTTCTTTGGGAATAAGTTTTGCTAGTCCCTTAATTCCTTCACCTTTGGTGATGAAAAGAATCTTGCCATAAATTCCCTTGAGCATAATGGCCAGGCTGGTAAAGAAAAGCAGATACATTAATATTTTAAATATATGCGGAATATTCCACAAAATTTCTCTGGTGGCGAGTGTAGTAACATCTCCCATAAGTTCTCCTGCAGTTAGTTGCCTTTAAAGTCGAGTGTTTTGGTCAGGTATGCAATTCTATTTTTCTACGAATAGGATAATGGAGATTGCCAAAGAATTAAATGAGAAATTTGGTTATTTAAGGCATAATAAAAAAAAGCATATTCACTTTTGCTAGAGATAAGAATGATCAAGAGACTACTAATCCTCCTTCTTGTATTGGTACTTGCAAGTTGTGCAAGAGTACAGACACTCAATTTACAAAAGCATGACTATGCTGAACGTCCTCACCATATCATTTGGTTTCAAATCGCTGGTTTTTCCGAAGAACATATTCCGCTTTTACGTTTTAATGTTCCTGAAGCAAACTATCGAACAAGTCTAGAGAAGATAGATTGCTTGGGCAAAATGTGGAGTTTTAACCTCTATGAATTGAGACCGGACTCAACTAAAAGTTTTCTTTCTCAATTAAATGGGTCAAAAAATATCAAAGGACAATGCGAAGATTTCGGGACACGCCCAGTTTGGGATTATTTGTCTGAATTAGGCTACGCTTCTAGTATTTTTGAAAGCGGAGCAAGTGAAGATCAAAGTTTAGAAAAGGCCTTAAAGTGCCCTCAGAACAATACGCTCAATACAACCAAATTGCGTTATTATCGTATGGGACCTGATGTTTTGGAAGGAATGAGTGGCAAGAAGTCATTTCATTACCAGGATTCAGCGACTGCCATTAAAGAAGCCATGAACCCAGGTATTTATTACGATAAATCTTGTCAGAAAAACATTTGTTACTCGAGTATCTCAAATAATTTAAAAACTCTTTGGGCACAACTTGTTAAAGAGCAGCCACAAACTTTTTTTCTCGTAAGAGATTTTAATTTTATAAAAGGTCTAAAGACAAAAGATATAGGATACGCCAAAGAATCTTTGCAAGAAATAGAAAGAATTGTTGGTTGGGTTAATGCCCAGAAGCGCGATGATATTTTAATCTTAATAACAGGTGCAGAATCGCTGAATATCGAATTTCCTAAAGAGGGGAAAGAGTGGGCGGAATTTGAACGTTCAGGAAAAAATATTGTTTATAGAAATTCTTCTCTCATGTCGCCAGTTATGGCCTCAGGTCCAATGGCGGAAAATTTTTGTGGGCTTTTTGATGAATCCGAATTGTTGAAAAGAATAATATACCGTCCAGAGAATAAGCAGTTTAGTTGGGATCTCTTAAATCCGTTCACTAACTAGTGAACTCTTCCTTTAAAATAAGATAGCTCGTTTTACAATAATCACATTTTGTCTCGATTTCTGTTTCGCCGGGAAGAAATATTTGATCAAGGCCGCTGGTTTTAGCAATCGACCATAAACCTTGAACCATGCGCTCGCGTGAACAATTACACTTAAATTTAATCTCTCTAGATCCTAAATAAAGCAGCCCAAGTTTTTCTAAATGAGATTGGATAATGTCATATTCACTGGTGTGTTGCTTGAAAAGCTCGCTAATATATTCTTTATGTTTTTGCCAATAATCTAAAACACTCAAGTTATAATCAGTTTTAATTTTGTTAATATTAATATCGGGTAATTTCATGATCATTACACTTTGATCACTTTCCTCGCTTAAAAATATTTCACTATTAAATTGATAAGATTCTCGCAAAATTGAATTAACAACTTCATGAGAATTAACATCCTTTAATTCGATAATTGAAGTGTAGGGATGGGCTTCATTTGGCATTGTTTTCACAATTCTACAGCGGCCCGAAATGCTTTTTGGAAACTCGTTAAAATTTTCAGGCAGAAGAAGAGTTCGCATTTGTCCCTGTTCACTCATTTCGACTTTTAAACGAAAATAAGGTTCTTCGGAATCAATATAAATCCCTAATCCTTCACCTGGTTTTAAATAAGAAATCATGAGTTGGATAGAAAGAATGGTATCTCTAAAATAATGAAATCCACCACCACGACTTGAGTGGATAATGGCAAGATCGTTGATTAACTTTTGCCCTTCTAGGAAGTGCAATGTGAACCCGTCTTTTTGATCAATAAAACTATACAATCGACTTTCTGGAAGCATAAAATGAAAAATATCAAAAAAATCTCATTTTGTCTTGGAGAAAAGCGTTGTGCTAGAGGTGATCTTTTATCAATCTACTGAAGATCTAGTCGCAGCAGACCTTTCTATTGAAAGCCCATTAATTATATGTCCGAGTCCGATTGTTGCAGATGGTTTAAGGCGTCTAATGCCGGACAATCTAGAAATCATAACGATCTCAAAATGGGTGACCGATTATTTAAAGAGCAAAAACCTTAAAAGATCCAATAAAGCAGAGTTGATGCTTAGGCTATCCTCCGTATGGCGTCACTATTTTCCAAAAGAAGAGGCACATCTTTTTTTTAAATCTTTTGAAATGTTCACTGATTTGCGCTCTTTTTCTCTGAACCTTGAACTTCTATCAGAGTTTTTAAAAGAACTAGACGAAGTCACAACTAAATCAATTTTACTTTTTTGGACCTTTCTTCAAAATGAACAAATTATTGATGAGCATTTAAGTTATCAGGTTGTTTCGGAATTGGAGATTGAACGACCAATCTGGATCATGGGCTTTAAGCATTTAAGTGGAATTCAAATCGACATGCTCAAAGTAATTAGTGAAAAAACAGACGTGAATGTTTTTTTTCCAAAAGATGTCTATACCGAAAGTTTAAATACGGATTGGATTCGTTGGCTCGTACCTGAAGAAAAAATAGAAATTACCAACGAAGTGAAGAAGTTAAAAGTAATCCACTTTCCTAAAAATAAACTTAACATCGTTTTGGATTCAATCCAAAAAATGATACCTAGTTTTGACCTGGCATTGGCCAGCTCGAACTTGACACTCAATGCTCGTCAAGAAGTCTCACTTGAAAATTTATTCTTTAAATCTCCGGAAGACCTATTCAAAGTTCGCAGGGAAGAATTACTTGAAGCTTTAAGTGAAGAGCTTCTCGTAGGACCTATGAGTTTGGAGGATTTTTCAAAAAAGATAGAAGAAAGAAAAATAAAGGCATTGGAGTCAGAGGATTTTATTTACTATAAAGTTCTTTTGCTTTTAGCTGAATCCTTAGAGTTATATGGAGAGTTTCAGACAAGTGTTGATACCTTCACTTTAAAGATTTTAAAAATGATTTTAGAACTGAATTCGCCAAGAGTTTCTCTGGCAACTATCACCAGTAATCCAAGTACCAGGTTATTAGAGTTAAATGAACTACCATACAAAGACAGTGAGCATCCGTTAGTGATGGTTGCAACGTCAAACTATGGGACCTTAAAATCGCAGGAAGGAAAATATAGCGAAAAAATGATAGAGGCCTTAAGAGTTATCGCACCTATTAAAAGATCGGGACTTGATTTTTCGTATCTTAAAAGTGAGCTTATTCAAACATTATCCGATAATAAAAATATTTTATTAATGGAAGAAGGTTTAGATGTTATAGACCTTTCGTGGAGAGAAATACTCAAAGGTTTCGAGCTCGAAGTTATAAATCCGAATGCCAACTATCAGTTAAAGATTAAGAAAGATCATCTTTTTTCTCTTATAAAACCTGGACCCTATGTTCCCAAAAATATTTCAGCCTCCAGGTTGCAAATTTTTATGGATTGCCCACGGAAATATTATTTTTCATATATTGAAAAAATTGATCATCGTCCAATCGAGCGCTTAAAGATTGCAGCTGATGAAATGGGAACAATTGAACATGAAATTATTGAAAAATACTTTATAGGCAGAAAAATTGATTCAAGTTTGATCTTTGAACCAATAATCCATGAAGAGTTTTGTCGATTGGCCCTTGAGGAGTTTATTTCCAGTCATAAGATTATTCTAAATGAAAAAACTAAACTCACTACGTTTTATGAATTACTTCATTTTTCTCAAAATGGGATCGAGTTTTTAGTAAATTTCTGTCACAAAAATCAAGCGTTAGGAATTGAGTTTGAAAGCAGCCTCGGTGAAAATCCTTGGGGCCTTGTCGGATCCATTGATTGCTTGGTTTATCTTGCTGATAATAAAATAGCCCTTTTTGACTTTAAACGTTCTGGGGCAGCTATTGGTTCAAAACGCGATACATTGGCGTTTGATAAAATTCAAATCTGGGCATACTTAATAGTCATGCAACGCTTTCAGGAAAAATCAATACACACATGGGGCTATCTTAATCTTTCTGAAATCGAAGCGTCACAAATTTATAATGAAGCAGAAGCACGCGTTTTAGATGAAGCCAAAATGGATGATTTTCAAATTTGCCTTGAGAAAGTTATCGAAGAGATGAAAAGAGAAGTCCATTTTCAAGCAACTCCAAGAACCAATAAGGTTTGTGATTTTTGTGAAGTTCAACTTTTCTGCTCTAAGGGGAGTTGCCTCGTATGATTTCAACTTCAACCAAAAGAACTCCAAATGAAGAACAGCAAAAGGCTATCTATCATGGTGGTGGGAAACTTCTCTCTGCAGGCGCAGGCTCTGGAAAAACCTTTGTTCTTATCGAGCATTTGATTTATCTACTAAGCGAAGTTCAGAAAAAATCCGCGAGTAGTAGTGAATGGAATAAACAGATTTCATCAGAACTTTCAAAAATAGTTTTAATGACTTTTACCAAAAAAGCAGCAGGCGAGATGTCAGTCCGTATGATGAAGCGGATAGAGGAAATGATTGAGGAATTTCAATCAAATGAAAGTGAATCGGATTTAGCCTACTGGCGTTTAGTTCGACAAAACTTGTCTTCATTAAATATCACAACAATCCATGGCTTTTGTCATCGTCTACTTCGTTTGGGATTTTGGAGTGATTTTCCTCAAGAGATAAATTTAGTTTCTGCGATTGAACACAAAGATAAAATTCAAAAAATATTTGATAAATGGTTTACCGAAAATCAAAAGTCTCTTGATCCCATTTTCCTGGCCAGTTCCCATTCATTGTTAGCCGCAATGATTGAAATCTTTTCTTCGCCTGAGTTGAGAGTCCTTTGGAGTAATCCCAAATTATCTGCCAGCGCTGAAGTCGAAATAGATCAGTTCTTTTTACAATTAGTTGATGTCAAAGGATACGGCTCTCTTTTTGAAGACAGTATGGATCTATCTGCTCCAGAAAAAGAAAAATCAAAAAAATGGTATGAACTACTTATTCAGTTCAATGAAGTTTTGATTAATCATGGATTGATCAGTTCTTCAAATTACCAGGCCTATAATGATTTTTTTAAAACAATTTCCAGGTTCCCGGTCACTAATTCCAAAGAAATTTCATCACATCAGAAAGTTACACTCAATGCGATTAGAGAATTTAAAAATGATCTCAAAGAGCTGTCTGAGGATCTAAAAGCTCTAAGTGAAAATTTTGAAATCTATAAAAAATGGGTTGCAACCATTTCGCATTTATTTAAATATATCGATTCTCATTATTTCGAGATTGATGGCTTTTCATTCTCAGATCTAGAATATTATGTCTTAGAAGGTCTTAAAAAGCTGGAAGTCTTGGCAAAAGTCCAAGAGAGTTTTTCTTATTTTATTGTAGATGAATTTCAAGACACCTCTTTTATTCAGTTTGAAATATTAAAAAATCTAATTGGTTCAAAATCAGAAAAAATATTCTGCGTCGGGGATAGAAAACAGGCCATTTACGGCTTCAGAGGAGGAGAGTTACAAGTCTTCGCGGACTGTGCTCAGCTCTTAGGTGATGAAAATAATTATTTTTTAAAAAATAACTTTAGATCTTTTAGTTCTATTATTGAATTTAACAACCAGTTGTTCGAGCAAGTATTCCCTTTGGGACTAAAATTCGAAGGAGTAGACCCGCATAGTGTTGAGATGGAAATGCAAGTGATTCCAGATAAGGCTTCGGCTCATCTTGGTGAAGTTGTAGCACTTAAAACAGAAATTACGGGAAACAACAGCGATATTGACCTCGATCAAAATGAGTCTACGGTCTTGAGTGAACATATTAAAATTTTATTGGCCCGTACGGACCTGCAAACCATTTGTATCCTTTATCGCAAACTTAAACCCAGCAGTCTCTTGCTAGAGCATCTACTAAATAACGATATTGCCTTTGCTGCTCAAATTAAAATTAAGTTTACAGATGATCCTTTAATTAATATTTTTTTGTATTTAATTGAACTTCACTTAAATAAAAATGATCTTAATAAAAAAGCCTCGACACTAACCTTGCTGCAAACCCTTTTGACCATTTTAGATGTTAACTCATTTGATAACTCTTTAATTGATCAATTTTATGAAGATTTAAAAATTCTTGGACTGCGTTTATCTTTCCATAAATTTGTTTTTGCGATTGGACTGTCTAATTCTTTTCATGCTCAAAACGCCGAATTAATTGATGCAATCTGCAGGCTTACCAAAGAAGACATTGTGAGAGTTTATCATTTACTTAAAAATGATGAAGGCGAAGACTACGCTTGTGAAATGATGAGTGGAGAAGCTGGCATTAATGGAAAAAAGAGAATCATTATTATGTCAGCGCATGCTTCCAAGGGATTGGAGTTTGATGCTGTCTTGCTTGGTGGTGTTCACACCAATGGTCGCTATAATGGAATGAAAGATCATGTGGGTAAATTTCCACATAGCTTCAAATGGAAAAAAACCTTTGACCAAAAAAGATTTTTTAAATCTCCCTTCTATCATTTAGAATCAGAAATTCTTACGCTTAAAGATTTCTCTGAAAGTAAAAGATTGCTCTACGTTGCTTGTACTCGAGCTGTGAAACATTTAGCTTATGCTGATTTATGGAGCGTGGTAAAAGACTCACCAAAAGATTTGCACACTTATGATAATAGTTGGATTCAAGCTTTACGCCTAAACAATACTCCCCGGATTGAAAGCACCATTTTGAATCTTGCCCAAGAAAGGGTAGATATATCACTTCTCCAGCGTGATCCTCTCGGAATGCTGGCCAGTGAAAGTAAATCTTCACTCGGGCTTATTTCTGAACTCTCTGTTACAAGACTGGCCACCATTGCGGATTGTCCTTTTAAGTTTTATTTACAAAATATCTGCAAAATTGATTCAGAAAAAAAAGCACCAAACATAAAATTTGATGAAGAAGAAAGTGAAGGCGAAGTTGAAATTTTTTATTCGTCAAAAAAACGTGGGACGGAAGTCCATAGTCTTTTATCCAAACTTTTTTTAAAAGAGATTGATTTAAATAGAGTACCGGCTAAGGAAAAAGAAAAAATATCGTGGGCCCATAATCTTGCCGATAGATTTCAAAATAAGTATGAGGTAATTAGCGAGAGAATGATTAAGTTTTCTTTTTTTGGTCAAATGATAAGTGGAACTCCTGATTTAGTTTTTATCGATAAGGACGCGGAAATAGTTGTTTGGGATTTTAAAACGGGAATCCGAAATCCAGAAGGTGAGGCGAGTTATTGGTTCCAGTTAATGAGCTATGCTTATGCCTACGCAAGTCTTAAGCAATTTACACCAGATAAAAAAATTGAATTATCACTTCTCTACTTAGACCAAACGGAAGTGGCGACAAAGAATCTTTCATTAAACGAAATCACTCAAATACTTTTCTCTTACTGGATAAAAACAGAGTCTCTCAATCAAGTTAATTCTAACCATTGTTCACACTGTGAATACTCCTCTATTTGCCGAAAAGGCGAAAAAAATACACATTTGTCGAAGTAGTTGCGAGCACTAAAGCCTGTGTTAAAATAATACTTATATTCTATTATCTTAATGGATTGGCGACATTTAAAGCAGGATGCGTATGAAATCAAAAATTTTAGCCTTGTTTCTATTATTATCTTTGACCCTTTCTTCACAAGCATTTGCCAGTGAAAAGGACATATATGAATTCTCTTGGCTTGATCCAGATAAGGAAGTTTATGTTCTCCAAAATAGAAAGTTTAGAAAAGCCGGACATGTGCATGTGAATGCTGGGGGCGGGATCACGACTTCTGGAGCTTTTGTTAATTCAACTGCGATTCAAGGACGAGTCGGATATTTTATTTCAGAAGATTTTGGTCTTGAAGGTATTTATTCAAAAAATACAGGTAAGGAAAACGATACTGCGAAAGGAGTTCAAACTTCTGGTCCTCAAGGAACTGGGACAACTCCATTTAGAAGAATTGTTGATAGTTATATGGGGGCAATGTTTTTATGGTCACCCTTTTACAGCAAAATTAATACCTTTAATAAAATAGTTTACATGGATTGGATTTTTGGAGTGGGTTACGCTCAACTTAAAGAACACAATAATAAATTGAAAATTCAAACGGGCGTTGACATAACAGAAACCACTGAAACTCATAGCGGAATTATGTGGGAAGCGGGTTTAAAGTTTTATCTGGACCAATCATTTAGTATTCGCACTGATTTAACAGCTGTTCATTATAGTGCCAATAATATTTCAATTCCAGGCAGCTCATTTAAGTCCAATTACGATGCCACAGTTTCATTAGGTTACTCATTTTAATTAGGGAGAGAGTATGAAGAAGTCATTCTTATCGATTATTCTTCTCACTTTTGGAATGAACGCACATGCCTCATTTCAAGGTGCTTGGAAAATATACCAAGGCGGAGACAAAAGCCATTATCCACAACTTGTATCAGAACTTTTACAAGAGAAAATGTATTTCAGTGCGGTTCCATTTCTTAAAGAATATCTTGCGACAACTAATAGGGTTAACGATGCAGCCGTTGATAAAATTGTTGATCAACTCATAAGCGAAGTCGGAGTTAAGCAATTTGAAGTCTTACCTTCAAATCTTTTAGAAAAATCCAATGCACCAACAATTCGCTATATCCTTGCGAGAAAAGCTTTTCGCCAGGGGAAATACGATCAAGCATTAAAATATCTGGATAAAAATATTGAAGACTGGAATCCTGTGAAACCTTTTGCATTATTGCTGGAAGGAAGTATTTATTCTGTAAGTAAGCGCGAAGAACAAGCCACTCGTGTTTTTAAAGAGTGTGTTGATGTAGCTGAAACACATATTAAGAAAGAAAAAGACAAGGACCGCTTAAGACAATTAAAAATCAGCAGAGATTATTGTGTCGTGGGTATTCCGAGGGCCCAGTTCGCTCTTCAGAAATTCGATGCTGCCTATTCAAGTTATCTTGATTTAGAAAAATCATCTTATATATGGCCAGAAATTTTATTTGAAGAAGCTTGGAATAGTTTTTACTTAAAAGACTACAACCGCACGTTGGGGAAGCTGGTTACTTATAAAGCTCCTGTTTTCACTTATATCTTCAATCCAGAAATTGAAGTATTAAAAGCGTTGTCTTATATGGAACTTTGTCTCTGGGGAGATTCAAAAAAGACTGTCGAAGATTTTTATACAAAATATGAAAAAGACAACGAAGCTTATAAAAAATTTATCGACTCAATGGGGAAAGATTACAAGCAGTACTACTCACTTGTAAAAGATCACTCGGAAGGGAAAACTAAAAAAAACGCTATTTTAAATACTGCACTAGCATCGATTGCCAGAGATCCGGCCTATCTTGAACTTTATAGTTCATTCAATGCTGGTCGCGATGAAATAGAGCGTATGAAATCAGTGAGCAATGATAGATTGAGAGCTGTTTTAAATGAAAATTTAAAAGATTCACTCAATATGCAACGCAATCTAATTGGTAGCTATATTCGCGGACAACTTCAACTCTATGCTGCTCAAATTGTGAAAGCGTTTGAAGATATGAGTTATATAAATTTAGAAGTTCTTTCAAAAAGAAAAACAGAACTTTATGACAACGTTTCAATGCGTACAGAAGATAGTCGCGCACGTGGCGATATTGCACATTTAAGAAGATCAGATAAACAGTATTTTTGGACCTTTAACGGAGAATTTTGGGCAGACGAATTAGGTGACTATGTCTTCTCGCTCAAATCTGAATGTAAATAATTTATGAAAAGAAAATTAATCTTTATTTTATGCTTAGGATTTATCTTCACTTCAGTGGTAAATACAGCTCATGCTGATGTTGAACAAAGAAGAACAGAGCTTTTAAAAGTTCTGGACGAAGAATTGCGAGAAGTCACAAGACTTAATAAACAGATTGGGTCTCAAAGACCAGACCTTATGCTTAGAATGGCACAAGTTCTTTTAGAGAAAGGACGATTGCTTAAAGATTTAGAAAATCAAAAATACTTAGAGATATCTTCGAAAGATAGAGAAAAAACAAATAAAGAAGAGGCATTTAAAGAATCGCGTCGTTATTTTGATCAGGCCCAAAAAACCGTTCTGGTTCTCTTGAAGAAGTTTCCTAAGTTTGACGAGAAAGCAGATGCTTATTATATCCTGGCCTATAACGCCAAAGAAATTAAGCAAGAAGAGCAATCAAAGAAATTTTTTCAAAAGGCCTTAGATGAGTCTCGTAGCGGATCGGTAGTTGCGGACAAATCTCGAATTGCACTCGCTGAAATTTATTTTAACAAAGGCTCTTTTGATAAATCAATGAGCCTTTACGAAGCGGCCTTAAAATCTAAACGAGATAAATGGTGGACTAAGGATGCCTTCAATCTCGGCTGGAGTTATTTCAAGATGGGGAAATACGACAAGGCCATTGGAATAATGACAGAGTCGTATGACCTTTCAAAAAACAGTAAATTTATAGATATGTCTAAAAGTATCGAACGCGATCTAGCTTTTTTCTATACAGAGGCAGGGCGTTCAGATGAGGCAATAGCCTTCTATAAAAAGAACGGTAAAAGTGTTAGCGAGGTCATGTTTAAAGTTGGGCGCTATTTAAAGACCCAAGGGAAATATGCTGCTGCTGAAAAAACATTAAGCGATGGAGCCCAGTTCAAACAAAATGAAAAAGAAGAGATTGATTTTAATATTGAACTTCTGAGTCTTTATGAAAAATTTGGTCGTGATCAAAAACATTTAGAAGCTTGTAAGGCGTTGGCCCTTCAGTTTTCAAAAGGTACATTGAATGCAGATCAAGTTGAGATTTTGAAATTTAATGTCCAAAAAATGTCGGCTTTGATCCAACGACAGCTGGTGGACAAGATTTACGATCACCAAGGCGATATTCGCGATAAAAAAGCTGATGCTTCTAATGAATATTTCATGATCAATGCATTATTAAATCCAACGAAGTCTCAAGAAGATTATTTCCATGCGGGGGAAACTTATTTTGCTATCGGTAAATATGATAAGGCCGTACCTCTTTATGCTGAATCAATCAAAAGAGCTCAAAAAAATACCGACAAAAAAATAGAAGGTTTAGCTAGCAATGCCTTAATGGTTTCTTTAGGGAAAGGGGTTAAAAAAACAACTTCGGAAGAATTCTTAGTTCCTGCTTATGAAAGCTTTCTTTCTGCTAACCCGAAAGGTGAAAAATCCAGTGTTGTGTATCAGCGCTTGTTTTCTGCTCATATGGAAAAGAAAAACGTCTCTGCTGCTTCAAGCGTTCTTATGAATTACAAGTCCGCTCTGCCAGCAGAAAACGAGACTCAAGAAAAAATGCTGGCCCAGGTTATGGACTTTTATAAAGACAAAGGTGACAAAGCCTCTCTTGCAAATTGGGTGAAAAAAATTGATTCAAACGAATTTAAGGTGAGCCCTGAATACGCTAAGAAAGTAAAAACATTAGTGCTCGGAATGCAGTTTGAAAAAGTGGAACTTGCAAGTACTAAGGGTGACAAAAAAGGGGCTCTTCGTGGTTACTTACAAATTTACAAATCCCCTGAAAGTGATTTTGAAGCCAAAAAGACAGCGGCTTACAATATCGCAGTACTGTTTTATGAGACAGGCGATTACAAGCAAATGTTCTCTTGGGCAGACCGTTCCGCGAGCATGATGGGCGTTCCAGAGTTAATTAAATTTGAAAAAGATTATATCTTATTCTCAACAGATCTATTTCAACGCCGTCAGTTCACAGAGTCGGCTAATTTAAGTGAAAAAATCTTTGATAAGCTCTGCACAGGTGACTCAAAAAACAAACGCGTTTTCTTTAAAAACGCCAATGTTATTTACCTCGCTGAAAGACAGTTCGATAAGAGTAAAAATCTTCTAGCGAAAGCTCCCAAATGTGGAATCGCAAACGATATTATTCTTCAAGGGTATCTGGATCATTTAAATGAACTTGCTTCGGCAAGCAAGTGGAGTTCGTTCAACGATATTATTCACATGCTGGAAGTATCAAAAGAAATGTGGCCTCAGTTAATTTATCCGTCTTCGTTACTGGCGATTGAGTTAGAAAATATAGGAAGAGTGGATGATGCTAAGAAAGTCCGCAGTCGCATGATGTTCTATTTTGATAATTCAAAAAAACAAAAATTTGACATTCCTCTTGATGCCCTAGACGCGATCTCGTTGATTCGCTTAACCTCACTTGAAGCTCAGTTAAAAAAATTAAATGAATCAAAGTTTTCTTTTCCTGAGGCTGAGTATAATAAAACTTTAAAAAATAAATTTGCCCAATTGGACCGCATTACAACAGAAGCAGTTTCAATTGCAGAGATGGGATCGGGTATTGGAATTGTAAAAGCTTATCGCTATCTAGTAAGTGGACACGAATCACTAAGAGATGAAGTCATTAGCTTTACCCCCGAAGGTAAGTCACCTGAGTATATTGCCTCGTTTAAAAAAAGTATGACGAAATTAGTCGAACCTCTTTCTAAACAAGCCAGAGATTTTAGAGAAACGGCGATTAACAAAATTGAAAAAGAAAATATTCTCTCTGCAGATAACGGATGGTTTTTAATTAAAAATGAATACTCATTTATTCCAGAGTTCTATAGCGAGTCCGGATCAGCGTTAATGGATAAGGCAGGAGCGAAATGAAAATATTATTACCTTTAATACTTCTCCTTTCGGCTTGCGCGAGCTCTCCTGATAATAAAAATGTTTATCGTAAAGGAGCCGCTGATGAAAATGCCAAACCGGAAGAAGATTATGCTTGGGTTGATCAATTAAATTTTGATAAAAAAACTGAAACAAAATACCAGTCGGATAAAGATGAATTTGATATTTCATCTGAAGAATCCAGCCATGCGCTAGTGAAAGAGTCCCTTGCCAATTTATCTGCTGTACGGTTAGAAGAAACTCTCACCAGAAATGATGATGTTTTAACTAAGATGAATATTGAATGTTATCAAAATAAGTTTGATGAAGCTTTAAAGATTGCGGACGATGTTTATAGCCAGTACAAAAACAATACGAGCTATTGGAATCAGTTAGGAACTTGTTATTACCTAAAAGCTGATTACGCCAAAGCGATTCTTTTTTATAATAAATCACGCGATCTCGATTCGAAATTTGTTCCTCCAGTAAATAACTTAGGTGTTGTTTATAGCAAGCTTGGTAAATTTCAAAAGGCACTTGCGGCTTTTAAGAAAGCAGCGGACATGAGCACTTTTAGCGTGACTCCAACTTATAACTTGGCCCAACTCTATTTGCGCTTTGGAACTGTTGGTAAAGCGCTTCCTATTTTTCAAGGACTTCAAAAGAAAAGTCCAAAAGATATTGAAGTGAATTCAGCTCTTGCATCTGCCAATTTATTAAAAGGTGAACTTGCTACGGCAATTCAAATTTATGGTGGAATGGATAAGGACACTCTCGCTAAGCCAAGCATTGGCTTGAATTATGCTGTCGCTTTAAAATTATCGAATCGTCCAGTTGATGCTCTGACTATTTTTGGTAACGTCACAGCGGCCAGTAGTGCCGATATTAAAGAATATGCCCAACGAGTAGAAAAATTTATTAGGAATTAATTTTATGAAAAAGTTTTTAATCCTCTCAATGATCTGTTTATCTTTTACCACTTCTGTTTCAGCTGAAGATAACGAAGCGGTATTGGTTAACGGTAAAGAGACTACAGTGGGAAATAGAAAAGTCGTTTATACTTATAAACAATTTGAAAAATTCGATTTTGATGATTTGAATATTGAAGGGGGAACTGGTGCCCCTGGCGATCTCTCTGTTTCGCCGGTCCATGAAAAACGCTTTACGAACAGACTCCCATATAGAAAATCATTTACTGTTGAAATCAAAAAGGGGATTGAGCGGGTTCGCTAGTAAATATATCTGAACGACTCTCTTTTGAGGCAGCTTTTCGTTCCTCTCTTTCGTCGCTGTCTCGTATAATCAAAAGCTTAAAGTACTCCTTCACCATTTCGACTAACATCGCTTATAATGTTTAATATGAGCGTTTTAAGGGCATTTAATGACATTCATTTTATTCGCAATATGACGAGATTGAAGCTGGTTTTATTGGTGAGCTTTAGTGTCTTGATGCTATTTCAATTTATGATTGGTTTTAGAGATTTTGAAGATTACTTAGTCGTCTTCATATTCGTTTTATTTTTGAACGATCTTTATTTTAAAATCAAGCGACCACAGACCGTTATTTTTCAAGAAGAGCGAATAAAGCGACTAGCAATGTCGACGGTATTTCTGGGATTGTTCTTACTGCCTTTTATCTTTGATTCAGTAAATGTTTCAAACACAACAAGGCTCACTCTTTATAAACTTGGTTTTGTTTTGTGGGCACAGGTCCTTTTGATTGATTCATTTCTTCACTATAAACAAACTCACTCCAAGCAATGGCTGGTTTTTGCAAATCTTGCAATGCTGATGATTATTGTAGGGGCATTTGTCGGATAGGTTTTAGACTTAGTAATTTTCAGGAAAAAGATTTCTCTCAATTCCTTCAATGAAAATATGTATACATTTAATATGAACTTCTTGAATGCGGTCACTGACTGCAGAATCGACGATTAGGGCAACATCAACCATATCTTTAAGAGCTCCGCCGCCTTTACCAAGTAGACCAACAACTTTCATTCCTTTTTTCTTTGCGGCTTCCACAGCGAGGATGATATTTTTAGAATTTCCAGAAGTGGAGATTGCCAAAAGAACGTCGCCTTTGTTACCCCAAGCTTCTATATAGCGAGAGAAAATAAATTCGTAACCATAGTCATTTGAAACGCAGGTGAGGTGAGAAGCGTCGTTAATGGCCATTGCTGGAAGAGGTGCGCGCTCTTTTCTAAAACGTCCAGTGAGTTCTTCTGCAAAGTGCATGGCATCGCACATAGAACCACCGTTACCAGCGCTAAAAATTCTACCATTATTTTTATAAGACTCAACCATCATAGAGATGGCCGAGTTTATATTTTCAAGATTGGTTTGATCGCTTACAAACTTATTCAAAACTTTTTGTGCTTCTTGAAGAGATTCAGCGATAAACATGTTTATGCCAACTCTTCTAGAGATTTTTTAATTTCTTCTTTAGCCTGAACTCCAACGAGAGTTTTTGAAGCTTGACCATTTTTAAAGAAAATCATTGTAGGGATCCCACGAACTCCATATTTTTGAGCAAGTTCTGGATTATCATCTACATTAACTTTTAAAATATCTGCTTTTTCGCCTAATTCTCTAGCTACTTCGTCAAGTATTGGCCCTAATACTCGGCATGGGCCACACCATTCTGCCCAAAAATCTACTAATACTGGCTTGTTTGCTTTTAAAACGTCATTTTCAAAATGTGCTACATCTGTTTTATTTACTAATCCCATAACGGACTCCTTCTTAATGTTGACCATATATTACCTAAGTCCAATAGCGGTGAAAAGCCTTTAAATTTTCCGCTTTGCATTTCAGTATGGTGTCACTAAGATTGATTTATGGATAGAAAGTATCTTCTGGAAAAAGCCATTCGTGTCGCTAAGTTAACTCGTTTAATCGCCAAAGGGATTGACCTGTTTATCGTGCTCTGTTTTTCCATTTGGCTTTATCCGTTGGGACTTATTCTAGGCATTATCTATATCTCTCTTTCTGATGGATTGGGTAATGGGCAGTCTGCAGGGAAGAAGTTTATGGGATTTGCGGTGAAATCTCTTGAAGATGGCTCGCCTTGTTCTTACAAACAATCTGTTATTAGAAATCTTCCTTTTATACTCCCACTTATTCTAGCGATCGTTCCTTTTTGGGGATGGATTCTCGGTGGAATTTTAGCAGTTGCGCTTATCGGACTAGAGCTCTACTTGCTCTACAATTTAGACTCGGGTCACAGGTTAGGTGATGTAATGGCCGACACTTCTGTCATGGCAAACGATGATAATTTTGTTGGCGTTAAAAATAGAAAGACCAGTTGGTTTGCAACGAAAACAACTACCACAATCTAAACTTTTTTGTTACTTTCTAGCCTAATATCTAGAAGGAAATAACTCAATGTCTAAAACACGTTTGATAATCGTCGACGTCTCTAATTTTATATTCCGCGCTTATTTTGCCATTCAACGTCCAATGACTTCTCCAACAGGTGTGCCCACTAAAGCAGTCTATGGCGTGCAGAGCATGATGCTAAAAATGCTTTCTGAACATAAGCCAACGCATATTTTCCTGGCCCGAGATACAAAGGGCGGTACATTTAGAAATAAAATTTATCCGCAGTACAAAGCGAATCGTTCAGCACCACCAGAAGATTTGGTTCCCCAATTTCCATTGATTGATAGATTGATTAATTTAATGAATCTTCCGACTTTTTCTCACGATGAGTACGAAGCTGACGATATTATCGGAAGTGCATGTGTTCAGTGGAAAGATAAATTTGATGAAATTTATATTGCCTCTGGCGATAAGGACTTAATGCAATTTGTAGGCGGCAATATAAGAATGCTCGATACAATGAAGGATAAGCTTTATACCCCGGCCGATGTTGAAGAAAAAATGGGTGTTCGTCCGGAACAAATAGTGGATTATTTATCGATTGTAGGGGACGCCTCTGATAATATTCCCGGGATGAAAGGTATCGGTGCCGTTGGTGCAACCAAGCTTTTAAAAGAGTACGGGACACTCGAAAATATTATCGCTCATACAGATCAGCTCAAAGGTAAAAAAGTTATCGAGGCCTTCACCGATCATTTGGAGCTTGGACTGTTATCAAAAAAATTAGTCCAGATCATTACTGATCTTGATTTAGGGCATACTCCGGAAGAAACAGTTATTCATTTTTATCCTACCGATGAACTCTTGGAATTTATGAAAGAGTTGGGATTTACTAGTGCTATTGCCAAGTATAAAGAAATGCGTTTTCAATATCATATCGCACGTGAATCCGACAAAAGAGTAGGAAGTGTTCATGTTGATGAAAAACTCGACAGCGATTTGTTTAAACCTTCAACTGCAACAACTGTAAAATTAGTTGATGTGGACCAAAATAATTTTGATGAAATTGTTAATCTTATCCTGGAAGCCAAGACCTTTGCTCAGCATATTCTCTACGATAGTGAAGATATCTACGCTCGCCAAATTCACCGGGTGTATTTTGCTTTTGACGATACAACGGCTTATGCGATTGATCGAAACTTGGTGAGTCAATTGATTCCAAAAATTTGGTCAAATCCCGAAATTGAAGTTATTGGTGAAAACTTAAAACGCGATTTCGTTTATTCATTAATTAATAAAATTGAATTTAAGGCAGCTAGATTTGACATCAGTCTTGCTCATTTTAATATCAATACCAATACTCGTCATGATGTTGATTTGCTGGCGAAAGAATATTTGCAGATAGAAATGGGAGCCGATGAACATTTGGCCTGCGGTCAGAGGGCCCAAGCTCTCGTACTCCTTTCCAAAATATTTAAAACTCGCTTAAGTGAACTCAACCTTCTTGATATTTACAACTCGATTGATTTAAAAATTCTTCCCGTATTGGCAAAAATGGAGAAAGAAGGAATTTCTCTCAATGCCAATTACCTTCGTGAATTTGAAGTTGAACTTGCAAAAGAAATAAAAAGAGTTGAAACAAAAATCTTTGAAGTTTCAGGTGGAGAAATTAATCTTAATTCACCAAAACAAGTTGGCGCTTTATTATTTGATAAACTGCAGTTGCCAGTCCTTAGAAAAACCAAAACTGGTTATTCAACCGATGCAGATGTTTTAGAAGAACTCGATGGAATGAATATCAGTGAAATTCCTGGACTGCTGCTCACTCATCGCGAATACGGAAAAATTCTTTCGACTTATGTAAAAGCACTTCCAGACTTAGTGAATCCGACAACTAAACGGATTCATACAAATTACAATTTAACGGTGGCACAGACCGGAAGACTTTCATCGACCAATCCTAATTTACAAAATATTCCGGTAAGAAGTCCAATGGGCGAAAAGGTGAGAAAGGCCTTCATTGCAAAACCAGGTAGGATTTTGTTAGCGGCCGATTACTCGCAAGTCGAACTTCGTTTATTGGCCCATTTTTCTGAAGATCCGACGATGCTTAAATCTTTTCAAGAAGATTTGGATATTCACACTCAAACCGCATCTGAAGTAATGGATATTCCTTTATCGCAAGTCACCTCAAAGGACCGCTCGATGGCAAAAACGGTCAATTTCGGGTTGATGTATGGTCAATCGTCATTTGGGCTAGCGTCTACTTTAAAGATCTCCAGAACCGCTGCCAAGGCCTATATCGATAAATATTTTGCACGCTTTAGTTCCATTAAAACATTTCTAGATACACTCAAAGATAAAGCAGAGCAAACAGGTTATGCCGAAACTTATCACGGGAGAAAAAGATTCCTTCCGGATATTCATTCTCAAAACAGAACGATCAAGGCCCAAGCAGAGCGCATGGCAATTAATAGTCCGATTCAGGGGACTGCTGCTGATATCATAAAAATTGCGATGATTAATATCGACGCCGAAATAGAAAAGCGCCAGCTAAAGTCTAAAATGCTTCTTCAGGTGCACGATGAGTTAATTTTTGAAGTCGAAGAAGAAGAAATCGACATAATGAAAGAATTAGTAAAGCGTGGAATGGAAACGGTTGTCGACCTCAAAGTCCCATTGAAAGTGGAAATGGGTTTTGGAGTAAACTGGTATGATCTCAAGTAATTTTAAAGTGTTTTATAATGAAAATTACCATAAGATCCTTCTCTTAATTCAATCCGGATCTTGATTTTAATACCTTTTAAATAAAAAGAAAAAAAATGACAAGCCGGGCTATCGTAAATTGTTACAAAAAAATTAAGCCTTCCCCCTTGACACTACTCCAGTCGCTATCACATTGTTGTTGTAATTTTTATTAGGAGGAAATCATGCAGTTAAGACCATTACAAGACCGAGTTGTAGTTCAACGTTTAGATGAAGAAACTAAAACAGCTGGCGGAATTATCATTCCAGACAGTCACACCGAAAAACCATCGCAAGGAAAAATCGTTGCGGTTGGAACTGGATACAGAAATACTGACGGATCAATCAGAAACCTAGACGTTAAAGTTGGGGACACTGTTCTTTTCGGAAAATATTCTGGAACTCCAGTAAAAGTAGAAGGAAAAGAAGTTCTTGTTATGAAAGAAGACGAGATTCTTGGAATTCTTGCATAATTAATTATTTTATAAATCACAGGAGATAGATATGGCTAAGGAATTAAAATACTCTGAAGACGCTAGAACACTTATTTTGAATGGTGTTAACGCTCTAGCAAACGCTGTTAAAGTTACATTAGGACCAAAGGGAAGAAACGTTGTAATCCAAAAATCTTTCGGTGCTCCACACATCACAAAAGACGGTGTGACTGTTGCTAAAGAAATTGAATTAGAAAACAACTTCGAAAACATGGGCGCGCAAATGGTTAAAGAAGTTGCGCAAAAAACTAACGAAGATGCTGGTGACGGTACAACAACTGCAACTGTTTTAGCTCAAGCTATTTACAGAGAAGGTGTAAAACTTGTTTCTGCTGGTCATAATCCAATGGATCTTAAACGCGGAATCGATCTTGCTGTGGAAAAAGTTGTAACAAGACTTAAAGAAATGTCTAAAGAAGTTAAAACTTCTGAAGAAATTGCTCAAGTTGGAACAATTTCTGGAAACAACGATATCGAAATCGGAAAACTTATTTCTGAAGCGATGGCAAAAGTTGGAAACAACGGTGTTATCACAATTGAAGAATCAAAGACTGCTGAAACAACTCTTGAAGTTGTAAGAGGGATGCAATTTGATCGTGGATACTTGTCTCCATACTTCGTAAACAATCCAGAAAAAATGGAAGTAACTTTTGATAACTGTAATATTCTTATTACAGAGAAAAAAATCTCTTCAATGAAAGAAATTCTTCCACTTTTAGAAAAAACTGTTCAATCAGGAAAACAACTTCTAATCATCGCTGAAGACATTGATGGTGAAGCATTGACAACTTTAGTTGTTAACAAACTTCGCGGAACTCTTCAGGTTGCTGCTGTTAAAGCTCCAGGTTTCGGAGATAGAAGAAAAGAAATGTTAAAAGACATTGCCATCATCACAGGTGCAACTGTTATTTCTGAAGAACTTGGAATGTCTCTTGAGACTTCTGGGGTTGAAGTAATGGGATCAGCTAAAAGAATAACTATCGACAAAGAAAAAACGATTATTGTTGATGGAAATGGAACTAAGGCTGACATCCAGGCTCGCGTTGGTGCAATTAAAGCACAAATCGCAGACACAACTTCTGACTACGATAAAGAAAAACTAAAAGAAAGATTAGCAAAAATTGATGGTGGTGTTGCTGTCATTAAAGTTGGAGCTCCAACTGAAACTGAAATGAAAGAAAAGAAAGATAGAGTTGAAGACGCTTTTCACGCTACACGTGCCGCTGTTGAAGAAGGTATAGTTGTTGGTGGTGGATCTGCTCTACTTCACGCTTCACTAGTACTTGCTGACCTTAAAGGTCGCAATGAAGAAGAAAACTTTGGTATCAGAATCATTAGACGCGCTCTCGAAGAACCTCTAAGACAAATCGCTACAAATGCAGGTCTTGAAGGATCTGTTGTCGTAAATGAAGTTAAAGCAAATAAAGATGCAAGCTTTGGTTTCAATGCTCGTGATGAGAAATATGAAAACCTAATCTTAGCTGGAATTGTAGATCCAACTAAAGTTGTAAGATCTGCACTTCAAAATGCTTCATCAATTGCAGGCTTAATGCTTACAACTGAAACCATGATCGCTGATTTACCTAAGAACGAGGCTGCTCCAGGAATGGGCGGCGGCGGAATGGGTGGAATGGGCGGAATGGGCGGCATGATGTAAATCGGCCTTTTCTCAAATTGAATTACATTCTAAAAGGGAGCTTCGGCTCCCTTTTTAATTTTTACAATCCAAATTGATTTGTCAAACTTAAGCGTTAAGCTTCTAAAAAAACTTATGCTGGTCAAAATTTTGGAATCCATCAATTTTTCTCATTCATTTCTTTACAGCTTAAAACAAATCAAAGGTTTAGCCTTAGGTAATTAAGATCTGATTTTGCATAAGCCATGTTATAATGCCTCAGTAGGGAGGCTCATAATGGGAGCTGTTGTGTTTAACAATGAAATTTTTGATTCTTGGCTTAACAAGAAAGCTGAGCAAATTCTCGGAAAAGTAGATCGAGAAGCAATTTCCACGGAAGAGATGATCGTATTAATTTTGAAAGCGCAGACTAATCATTTTTATCATATGGATTTAGATTTAAAAACTGGACTGCAAGAAGTGCGAGATGAAATTCGGCAAGATCGAGAAAGTAATAAATTAGAGTTTCAGAAAATAAGACATGATTCAGCAGTTGATATGGATAAATTTAAAGTAGAAATGAAGACGGAGATGACTGGATTGCGAAGTGAAATCAAGTCGGAAATGAATGATTTACGAACTGAAATCAAGTCGGAAATGAACGATCTTCGAGCTGAGTTTAAGGCAGATGTGGGAATTTTGAAAACAGAGTTACGCTCAGAAATGGACTACCGCTTTGGCCAAGTTGATAAGCGTTTCGATCGAATTAATCAATATTTTATTTGGCTTGCCGGACTGATCGTCGCCTCGTCTGGCGGATTATATTTAAAATTATTTTTTAATTAATGGTGAAGGAGACTAAGGCTTCCTATTTTAGTTAGAGCTCCTTAATTATCTTTTACATAATAAATATTATTATCAACTTTCACATTCACCTTTAATGAATTTTTTTCAGTTGCATTTAATTCAAATCTTTCGCCATTAGAAAGTTTGAAGAAAATATTCTGCATCACTGGAGTTTTTGGCAAAAAATATCCATGCTGTGATTCAAGCACACCTGAGAGATCAATATAGGTAACGTCATTAACAAGTTTTCCCTTAATCTGATCTTTTTTTCCAGGATAATTATCAAAGCCCAAGCCTAGTCGATACTGAAATGGATTTCTATCTTTTAAATCTAGTGAATATGAAAGTAGTAAAACGATATCGCGATTATTCATGATGATGTGCTTATTGCGTGCAAGGTTGAAGCGAGAAAGCCAATAGCGATGATCTATCAAGGGGACATCAGCGCTTACCCCCAAATAATTTTCAAAAAGAGGTGAGTCGATATTGTATTGATCGCGATCCAAGTATTTCTCGGTAAAATTTTTCAGAACCAAATTCCCCATACTATGACAGAGTAAGCTAATTTTATGATTGATAAAAAATTCACGGTGTGATTCTTTGAAGTCCCGAATTTCCCTGAAAGCTTCGCTCAGTGGTTCCGCTGTCACTTCAGCATTTGCAACGGCCCTGGATAAAAATGAAGACCAAGCATCCCAATGAAGCATAACCACTTTAACATTGTAAGAATTTTCAAGAACTGAAAGTTTGTCCCATTCTTTTTCCATGTGATGATTGCGGCCGTGAACGTAGAACAGTATATTTTTTTCAGGATTCTCACTTGCGAACTTTTCTAAAATACCCGCCATCTCGGATACCGAATGGGGAGATTTTGAATCAGCAGTATAAAGAGCGATTTCCGCCGAAGCTAATTGAATAAATAAAACGAGAACAATAAAAATTAATTTCTTCATAGTACTTTGGTCGGATATCTAATAGAAAACTTAAATAATCTTCTATCGGGGTCAAAGTTTTGAAGGCCAACATTTTCTTTTGACACCTAAAAGACGAATTGGGTGCCCTTTCGTCACTAGGATTTAAGGCCAATCAAGAGCTTAGGATCTATTCAGACTTGGCATAGACTCTGCAATTATAAGTTATAGGAGATCAAGGATTGGCCTCCATGGAAGTTCAGGGATGATAACTAAAAAGATACTTAAATAAATTTAGGAGCTTTAGGATGAAGCAAACGAAAAGACTAGGAATGGTCGCTCTCAGGAAGGCATTATTAGCAATGACAATTCTAGGAGCATCGGTGTCGGCCTTCGGCACCACTCAGGTTGGATTAGCTTGCCCTCAAAAATTTATCGCTACTGTCATCAATATTGAAGATGTTCAAGCAGGTGCGTTTCCTAAAGTCGAAGTTGATTTCCAAGTTATTCAAACTCTTAAAGGTGATCAAATCTTATCTAAGAAAATTCAGATTGTTAAAGACGGGCCAGTGCAATTTAAAAGCGGTGAAATCTACACAGTAGAGTCCCGTGAGAATTGGCTTTGTTCGGCAACTTTGTTTTCTAAAATTTAGCATATTGTAGTTTTTCAAAACTCTTCCATGGATGGAAATGGGTTTTTTTCTTAGTGACAATTTTTTACAAGGAAGTAAAAAAATGACCCACACAAAAAAATTGGCCGTAAGTATTATCCCCCTCTTACTTATGGCCATTTTATTGTCTTCAGAAGTTCAGGCCTACACACTCACTTCAGACTTTACCAAAGGTTTTTATTGGCAAAGTTTTCCAATACAAATGAATAAATTTGTTACAGATCCAAACGATGGAGCAATGCTGGAGCAACTCACTAATCAAGCTGTTCAGGATTGGGAAGGAGCTTCGGGAAAAAATCTTTGGAATTTCACTGCAGTTCAAACCTCTTCAGCATATTCTGGAAATTATATTCGTTGGTCAGACAATTTTGGAGCTGAGACTGGATACGATCCAACTAAAACCTTGGCAATTACCATTCGTTATAATCAAGGCACATACTTTCAACAAACAGTTATTATTTTAAATGGAAGCTTAAGTTACCTGAGACAAAATTGGGGTAACACTCTAAAGACAACCATTCTCCACGAAATAGGTCATACGTTAGGTCTTGACCATAGTAGTGCAAACGCTATTATGGCCGCCAATTTGAGCTCCCTTACGACTTTGCAGCAAGATGATATCCAAGGTGTAAATGCAGTTGTAGATGAAACGATTAAAAGACAATCCACTGGTTATGTTTCACCTTATTCAGTAACCACAACTGAAAAAAATGGACTGCTACCGGCCTGCGGGACGGTCGAAGATATTGGAAATGGAAAAGGCCCAAAAAATGGAGCGAGTAATTTTATCGGATCACTACTTATCGGAATTCTTGCCATTGGTATTGCAAATAAAAGAAAAAGACAGAGTGTTTTTGTCAAATATTAAAATGTAATCTTAATTCTTCTGTTTTATTTTATTCATCCGATAAGGTAGGCATGAATGAAGAAAACACACCGGTCATAAATTACATTTTCTACTTACAAATGAAGAATGAGCTCGATAACAGCTATTATCTTCTTACAGATGTACTTAGTAAGATTAATATAACTTTGTTGCCTATTTCTGCAGATGATTTAAAAGTCATTGATCGAAATAAAAAACATTATTTGATTTCGATTAGAAATGATTTTTCTTCAGCTTTTAATTTCAATCATATGAGAAAATCTTTCTTAGATGTAGCGATGGCTTCGGGTAAGATTGCCCTTTTTGATATCAGTTCTTTTTCAGAAATTGAAACTGCAGCAAAATACCAAAACAAAAATCTGTATCGTTATTTTCAATTGCCACAAAATTTAAAACAAGTAGCAATGACAATAGCGGTAGATTATTTTCGAGATCGCAACACTCAGGCAGAATGGCCAGGTGGACGAAGAGCAAAATTGCCTTCGATGATTAATCAAGCTTAGAAATTATAACTTTTAAAAATATGAAAATAAAAATAAGTGAAGACACTCAACGGATGCTGATGCTACTCAAGCTTGATGCCAGAAGATTATTCGAAAGAATAAAATATCGAGCGCCTGAGTATATGTACGACTTTTCTTTGAAGAGATCTAGAGATCATTTTCCAGAAATTTTCACAAACCGCTACGACACTGTGTCTATCAAAGATTTAATGCTTTGTGGGCAAGAAGTAATCGTGGGCCTCGATCAGTACTATTCAAAGATCGATGAAATGAGATGGTATCTCAATCACACTCAGGATATGCCCAATAGGGTGGAAGATAAGATTCATGGGCATATCAGAGAACTTGAAAGATTTTACGAGACATTAAATTTGTATATTGATGTCGAAATGGGCCTAATTACCGAGCAGCAGACTAACCATGAAACAGATAACTAATATAACTCTACTTGTGTTGGTACTTTCAATTCCGTTTGCATTATCGCAAACCAGAAAGGCCATTCCTGCCGGCCGCTACGAAGCTCTTTCGGGAGTGAAGATTTCTCATAGTCAAAAGAGTATTGATAGCTCAGTTTCCAAAGATTCACTTAGCCTGTTTTGGTCGGAAGTTGCAAAGCATATTCCTCAAGGCCGAAATGAAAATTCTTATTTCAATTCAGGGGTATTTGATCCCAATTTTAAGAACTTTCTTTCTTCGAAAGGAGTTCTCGAAGCAAAAAGTCTCGATAGTAGAGTCAATATTCTTTTAAGTGATAACCTTAGTCGCGATATTGATATTTACAAAAAAATTAAAACCAAGGGAAGCCTTGTTATTCTTAGAGATAAGCATTCTCTGAAAGATGTGATGTCCGCTTTGGACCAATATGAAGTGGTCGTTTATCAAGCGGAATCTGATAATAATTACTATCTTCTCAAGCGTAAATAGCCGCCAAAAAAGCTCAAGTATAATCTACCTACTACTAGACGAATTTCAAGACATTGAGATAATAGCCTAATGAAAAAGATCTCTCTGCTAATTTTTTGGCTTTTAGCAACTATGCCTTTTGGTGTTAAGGCCGAACTTTCTGAAGAAGGTTTTTTTTCAGGAAGAATCTCCCGCATTAATCGCGCCATTAATGTGGTGAGAGTAAAAGTTGATTTCGACAATATTAAATACCTAAATCCAAAAGATAAGATCGAATTTTGGGATGAAAAAAATAATACTCAAAAATGTAAGTCTTATATCGTTGGAAGAACCAGTGACTATCTCCTCTTAAAAGTTCCAGAGCTATCTGCGTGCGAAAAATACTTATATTTTGTCAGTGGCTCTTACTTTAAGTTTTACAGTGAAGATCTCCATAACAATGTATTGATGGGTAAGGAAGTTGTAACGATTCTTTTAAAGAAGCGCATGGCTGTACAAGGTCAATTGGCCGGAAGAAATAAGGAAATTACCGCTCACGTCGAGCGAGTGAACGCAATAAATGCGCGATATCAAACCCTTCGCGAAAAATTAGATCAAGAATGGCAAAAAGAACTTCACGCGCTGGATGAAGATAAGACTTATGCAGTAAGATCTTTTAAAGATTTAGAAAGAAGACGCGATGAAATTGATCAAAAATTAGAACAATATAAAATCAAAGACGAGAACCTTACACTCGATCGCTGGTCGCTTGACTCTCACCTCTATTACAAAAAATAATTGAACTCTCAAACCTTCTATTCTAGACTTACAACATCAAATTTAAAGGTGGAAATATTTATGAAACTTTATGCATTAGTTCTGTCTATTTTATTGAGTTCTCAAGTCTTCGCGATAGGAAATCCTAATGCTCCAATTGGCGGCGAATACAAAATGAATTTGGGGACCGCGCCTACAACTTTGAACGCGCTTTCTTCAACTGATTTCAATGCAACTCAAGTTCAGTCAATGATCCTCGAAGGGCTATTAACGAGAAATCTTGATACCCGCGAATGGGAACCGGCACTCGCTTCTTCTTATCAAATTGCAAAAGATGGTAGATCTTTTGAATTCACTCTTCGCGATGGAGTTAAGTGGCAAGACGGAAAACCTCTTACCATTGAAGACGTAAAATTTAGTTTTGATGCCATTATGGATCCAACCAATAAATATAAAACTGCTGATAAAAAACCATATTATGAAAATATAAAGTCAGCCGATATCGTAGGCCCTAATAAAATTAGATTTACAGTTGGAAAGCCTTATTTTGACAACTTCTCAGTTGTGGCCACTCTGACTGTTGTTCCAATGCATTTATACAAAAATCCTTCTAAAGAACAAGAGAAAGTTCTTAACAAAACTCTTATCGGAACAGGTCCTTATATTCTTCAAGATTTCGATAGGGCCAAAGGAATCACTCTTAAGTTAAATCCAGAATGGTGGGGAAGAAAAGACCCAAGCAAAAAAGGGATTTATAATTTCCAAACAATTTCTATGAGATTTATTCAAGATACGACAATCGCCATCCAAAGAATCGAAAAGGGCGATATTGATTATATCGACCTTGGTGCTGAAGATTATATGAAAAAAACTTCTGGTCCTAAATGGGGTAAAGAAGTCATTAAAGTTAAAACTCAAAACAAAGGTGTGCGCGGTTATGCATTTGTTGGTTTTAATTTAACAAACCCAATATTTGCTTCTAAAAAAACTAGAGAGGCGATGGTTCATCTTTTCAATAGAAGAGGGATGATTAAAAAGTTTCTTTTTGATCTTTCCTTGCCAGCAACTGGTCCACTATATCTACAAAGTGAATACGCTGATCCAAACGTAAAACCTTTTGAGTATGATCCTAAAATTGCACTTAAGCTTCTTAAAGAAGACGGCTGGAAAGTTGAGGCCGGAGACAAATTTCTTTCTAAAATGGTTGGCGGTAAAAAAATCAACCTAAGCTTCACAATCATTGAACCAGATGCTGAATTTGTAAAATACCTAACGATCTTTAAAGAAGATGCTAAGCAGGCCGGTGTTGACGTCAATGTAAAAGTTGTTGAGTGGAACTCATTCATTAAACTTCTTGATGAAAGAAAATTCGAAGCTGTGCGCCTTTCTTGGGGGGGCGGAGACTTAGATTGGGATCCAAAACAAGTTTGGCATTCAGAATCAATTGCTAATGCAGGATCGAATTTCGTTAGTTACAATAACCCAAAAGTTGATAAGTTGATTGATGAATCTCGCGTGCTTATGGATAAAGCAGAAAGAGTGAAAAAACTTCGCGAAGTTTATAGAACAATCGCTGAAGACGTTCCTTATATTTTCTTATTTAATGGCAAGTTTAGTTACTATGCTCATACAAAACATATTGCCAAAGAAAAAGACACTTATGTTTATGGTATCGGTACAGACTACTGGTGGATGAGCAAGTAAGCAGGGAGCTGGTAATTGTTTACTTATATTCTTAGAAGATTATTGATCATGATCCCGACTCTCATCGGGGTCACAATTGTTACATTTGCTATTATTAACCTCGCTCCGGGAAGCCCGATCGAGCAAAAGATTCAGCAAATAAAATTTGGTGGTATGGGTCGAGAGTCCAATACCTCGAACGCGAGTGGTGCTAAGAGCAGTGGAGTTTCTGAAGAAGTTATTTTAGCTTTAAAGAAACAATACGGCTTTGATAAGCCCATTCACGTTCGTTACTGGATTTGGCTTAAGAATATTGCCCACCTCGATTTTGGTGAGAGTTTTACCTACGAAGAGCCAGTGTTGAATGTCATCACCAGCAAGTTTCCAGTTTCTTTGCAGTTTGGGGTAATTTCGCTGCTCTTGTCTTATGTCGTGTGTATTATTTTCGGAGTGCTAAAGGCCGTAAAGAATGGATCAACTTTTGATTTTATTTCTAGCTTTTTTCTTATAGCTCTTTATTCCATTCCTGGCTTTATGCTCGCCATTCTTCTCATTGTCTATTTCGCAGGAGGAAGCTTTTTCAGTTGGTTTCCAATTGGAGAGTTATACTCAGATAATTATTACGATCTTAGCCTGTGGGGAAAAATTATCGATCGCGTCCACCATTTCATCTTACCCCTTATCTGTTATATGATCGGATCGTTTACTGTTTTAACGATGTTGATGAAAAACTCGTTATTAGACGAAATAAAAAAAGATTATATTAGAACCGCGAGAGCAAAAGGTATTTCTGAGAAATCCGTCTATTTAAAACATGCTTTGAGAAATGCCCTTATTCCCATCGTTACTGGGATTGGTGGTTTTTTAGCCGTCTTTTTTGCAGGCTCTCTTCTTCTAGAAAGTATTTTTCAATTGGATGGAATCGGTCTTCTAAGTTTCAAATCTATTTTGCAAAGAGATTATAATGTCATCATGGGATTGCTATTTATAGAAAGTATCCTTTTATTAATTGGAAACTTATTAAGTGACATTGCTTATATCCTCGTTGACCCAAGGATTAATTTCGAATGATTGAAAAATATTTAATTAAAAATGAGTTAAGTCGTAAGCGTTGGAAGATTTTTAAATCGAGAAAGTCTACAATCTTTGCTTCAATTTTATTGCTCTTTTTAGTGATAATGACTTTTTGTTCACCTTTGATTGCTAACAGCAGACCGATGATTTTAAAATATAGTGATCATTATTATTTTCCGATAATAAAAGATTACGATGCTTCTACCTTTGGAATTACAGAGAGCTTGGATGTTAACTACCGCAAGCTTCAACTATCATCCAAAGATTTTGCTATATGGCCTATCATTCAATGGGATCCGTTTGAAAGCAATTCAATTGTTGATTCTTACCCATCAATGCCAACCCATTCTAATTTTATGGGAACTGATGATAGAGGCCGAGATGTTTTCACGCGCCTTCTTTATGGTTTTAAATATAGTATCACTTACGCCGTTGCCGTTTGGTTTATCAGTCTTTCCATTGGGACCATTCTTGGTGGGACCATGGGGTTTTTCGGCGGCAAAATAGACTTTATAGGCCAGCGATTCGTTGAAATTTTAAGTACAGTCCCAAGTTTCTTTCTCTTAATTATTTTAATTTCTATTTTTGCACCGTCTTTATGGATGTTAATCATTATTTCATGCGTTTTCTCATGGATTAATATTTCTTATTACGTGCGTGGTGAATTTCTAAAAAATAGAAATAGAGAATTTGTTGAGGCTGCTCGTGCCTTAGGTGCTTCAAATAGAAGTATTATTTTTAAACATATTTTACCCAACTCACTTACTCCCATTATCACTTTTGCACCATTTACCATTGCAGGAGAGATCGTTGGATTAGCGGCCTTGGATTACCTTGGTTTCGGATTACAAGTTCCCACTCCGAGCTGGGGAGAGCTTTTATCTCAAGCTCAAAAAAACTATACCATTGCTTGGTGGCTAGCGCTGTATCCTTCGCTGGCGCTCTTTATCGTTTTGACTCTTCTCAATTTGATTGGTCAAGGTGTGAGAGATGCCATGGATCCAAACATGATCTAGTAGGGGATTTCATTGCTAATAATTGTAATGGGCCCCTACTGTAATTGCTCTTCCACCTGTACCAAAGCCATAGATTTCTTCATAGTCAATATCTGCAAGATTCTTGATCTTCAGGTAAAACTCATTTTGGTTATTAACAAGGTATCGATAATTTAAATTAGATAGCAGGTAAGAATCCATTTTCACCGCCAGGCCCTGATTGTCTACATCATTTCTTTTTCCAGTATAAGAGAGCTCATAGCTAAAATAATGGGAATTACCTATGAGATAACTAAAAATGTTTTTAATATTTAAATCAGGTCTCCTTGCGAGCTTTTGGCCAAGATTTAAGTCGCGGGTTTTAAGTAAGGTAAAAGATAGCGACTGATTAAAGTTGGTCAACCAGTCAGCGCTTAGTTTATTTTCTGATCCCATCATTTCAGCTTTTCCCGAATTAATATTAACAAATGTATTCGGATTATAACTTAAGCGATTATTTATTTTGGTATAAAACAAAGTTGAAACAGTTTTAAATGCCCCAGACCATTTTTTCTCAAAACTCAATTCGGGGCTCTGGCTTGTTTCAGGGTGAAGACTCTTGTTGCCATAACTAGGATCATAAAGTTGATTTAAGGATGGTGCTCTAAAACCAGTTGAATAGGAAAGTTTTAACAGAGCAGATTCAAATTTATAACCAGCGGCTGCTTTATAAGTGAAATGATCATCAAAGAATTTATTATGATCAAGGCGCAGCCCAAAATTAAAAATTTTATCGGCCAACTCGTATTGATGATAAAGGAAACCACTTAAGTTTTGATTGTAATGCCCTGATTGATCATTCTCGCCTTGAAAATCAACGTTCACGTTTTGCGTAAGATTTTCAGTCATATAATAAGTATGATTGGCACTTACTATTTTAATTTCACCGGTGCTTTTGGTGGTGCTCGATTGTGGATGTTTTGCATCGTAGAGAACTTCCAGCAAGCGGTAATGCTTTGAAAAATTATAGGCTAATTTGGTTTGAGCATTTCCAGCTTCCCAGTTTTTAGTGAGCTGAACTTTTGAATAAATTTCTTCTTCAGTTTGTTGATCGTTAGGATCATCACTTCCGGCCCCACCGCCTTTATCCAGGTCAGCAGAGTTGTGAGAATAACGAATATTGGCATCAAGTGAATATTGTTCGGAGAGATCGAGAACAGCACCTAAGTCAAAACTTTCTCGTTGATCACCATCTTTTTCAGCATTGGGATTGAATTTTTCATCGGCAGCAGAGAATCCACGGGTTCTCATTATATCAGCTCCAAAAGATAATCCTAGATTATCGAGAATCTTTTTCTGGAAATTAGCCCCCGCATTGACGGTTCTAAATGTTCCGGTATCAATATAGCTTTCCCCACTTAATTTTTTTGATTTAGCCTTTTTGGTAGTTATAACGATGACCCCGCCAATTGCATTTGATCCGTAGGCAAGTCCTTGAGACCCTTTCAAAATTTCAATTCGCTCAATATTATTTAAGCTCAATCTGCCGATATCAAATTGCCGGTTGGGGTTGCTGGGATCATTCATTATGACTCCGTCTATTACGACTAAAGTATGCGATGAATCTGTTCCGCGCAGAAAGAGACTGGTGTTAGAGCCATTGGGGCCAGAGCTCACAACACTCAAGTCACTTTCACGCGAGAGAAGTTCAGGAAGAGTGTGACTTGAAGTCGCGCCTATTTCCTCAGAGGTAATAATTCTTACGTCGCTAGTAGATTTATCAGAGTAAGACTTGATTCGATCCGCAGTGATAACCGTTATATCTTCAGCAGCATATAAAGCAGAACTAAGTAATAAACCGGGCAATATAGAGAGACTGATAATTTTTGGGATGAGTTTAGCCGATACATCAAATGACATAGATTCCTTTCCGCGGGATGAATGGACTTTAAAGAAGGATCTGGCTTTACAGTTGCGGGACAGCGAAGGAATTCATACCTTACTTCACCTCTTAAAGGTTGATTAAACTATACTTGGCAGGATGATTCTTTACAAGAAAATCTTTCACTCCTACAATCTTCAAATGAAGGCCCTTTATTTTTCGATCATATTTATTTTTATCATAACTCTTTCTTGCTCTCTCTCTGCAGCTGAGTGTGACCTTACATCGCCTCTGAAAACTTTTCATCCTCAATACGCGACACATTTTTCAATCGATTACTTTAAGAATTTTAAAATCATTCACGTTGATAAAGATCAATATTTATTAAGCAATAATCTTGATCTAGGGTGTGAAATTTCAATGCTGAAAATTTTGACTCCGGTAAAAAAAGTAGTGATGATGTCGACAACTTATTTACCAGCGCTTGAATTATTACAACAAGAGAAATCTCTAATTGGTTTCCAAGGTAAGCATTATATCGTTTCACCGTCCTTTAGATTAGATCAAATAAAAGAAGTGCCCTTTAAATTCAATCCCGAATATCTTCTTGGATTAAAGGCAGACTTAGTCATGGGATATGATTCAAACCTTTCAACCACTAAACAGCGCCAGATATTGCGCTCTCTCAAAATTCCGGTTGTCATCAATAAAGACTTTGAAGAGAAAACACCCTTAGGGAGAGCTGAGTGGTTAATTTTTATTTCTAGCTTTTATGATCAAGATACCAAGGCGATGAATATTTTTAACTCTATTCAAGAAAGCTATTTAGCTCTAAAAGCTAAAAATTTAAAATTAACCCCAAAAGCGAAGGTTATTGTAGGTGAAATTCAAAACGGCTATTGGGTGACCTGCGGTGCTGCAAGTGATTTGGGACAAATGATTAAGGATGCAGGAGGAGAGTTGGTCCCTAAGCATCCAAGTGCACTAACTCAAAAAATAAGCCTAGAAGAATTAAGCCAAATAAAAATTATTTTTGATGTTTGGCTAACTCACAATATGTGGGCTTCTAAAAAAGAATTAAATGAAGCAATGAAAAAAGATAAACGTTACACCTTGATAAGTGCCAAAAATATTTTTAATAATAATTTAATCATGAATATTAATAAATCCAACGATTACTGGGAAAGTGGATTACAGAGACCAGACCTTTTGCTTCTTGATCTCTCTGCTATTTTTCATCCGGAAGATTATAAAGTTCACAAGAGTCATTGGTATCGTAAATTATGAATTCAAAAAATATTTTCTTGGTCACACTAGTTGCATTCTTTGCTATTTTCTTATTAGTCTATGGAGAGACTGGTTTTAATTTAGACCTAAACTTAATTTGGCAATTGCGATTACCTAAAGTCACAGTTTGTTTTTTTGCAGGCGGAATGCTGGCGATTGCGGGCTTGCTCATGCAGATATTCTTTCAAAATCCCTTGGCCGGCCCGGATATATTGGGAGTGAGTTCAGGTTCATCACTATTTGTTGCTTTTTGGATGATGGCCTCGGTTGGTTTTTCCCAATCCATAATGGACTGGGGAATGAGTGCGATGTCTTTTCTTGGGGCGCTCACCGTATTTTTTATTCTAGTCTTTTTTGTAAATAAAAACATGTCTCGAGTCAGTTTGATTATCACGGGCCTTCTCATTTCCTCTTTTGCTTCTAGTGGAATTTCTATCTTAGTCAGCATGAGCCAAGCTTTGCAGCTCAAAAACTACCTAGTGTGGAGTATGGGAAGTTTTAGAAACGTGACGGGCCCAGAGCTTCCAAGGTTTATATTTCTCTCCCTCATCTCCACGTTGCCGGTTTTATTTTTTATAAAATCTCTCAATCAATTTTTATTATCTGAAAATTACGCCAAAAGTATGGGCGTTAATGTTAAAAGAATGAGGCTTGTTTTTGTAAGTGTAGCCGCTCTCCAGATATCGGTTGTGACTCTTTTTTGCGGACCAATCGGTTTCATTGGAATAATCTCGCCTCATTTGGCCAGACAATTTTTAAAACGATCGCAACTGAGTGTTCTTTTACCTGCTGTTTTTTTTATTGGTGTAATTTTATCCTTTGTAGCCGAGACCATAATTGTTCTAACTCCTTCATGGTCTATTTCAGTTAATGCTATATTGGGATTAATTGGTGCTCCGGTTATTGTTCTCTATTTGTATCGACAAAGAGAGTGGAGTTTATGAAAACTATTTTAGAATTGGAAAATGTTTCTATTGGTTTTAAGCGAACCATTTTTGAAAAGATAAATGCCAAAGCTTCAGCTGGGACCATCACGGCGCTAATGGGTGTCAACGGAGTGGGGAAAAGCTGTTTATTAAAAACCATCGGGCATTTAATTTCTGCACGCCAGGGCCTTGTTAGGCTTCATGGAAAGGAATTAGGAGAGTATTCGGCATTGGATTTTGCTAAAGTTGCTTCTTTAGTTTTAACTGAAAAATTTCAAGTTGATTTTCTTAGAGTAGATGAACTGCTCTATTTAGGAAGGTCTCCTTATACCAATTGGATGGGAGAAATTGAAAAGAGCGATCGCGAAGTCGTTAATCAGGTAATGGAGCAGATTGGGCTTTTGGATTTGGCGAACCGTTTTTTTGCTGAGTTAAGTGATGGGCAAAAACAAAAAGTCTTAATCGCTAGAGCTCTTGCCCAAAAACCGACCCTCTTGATATTAGATGAGCCAACAACCTATCTCGATATTCCTTCGAAAATAGAGTTGATTAAATTGCTAAAAAAGATTGCAACAGAAAATAATGTGGCGATCATCATGAGCACTCACGATTTGGAATTGATAGAGTCAAAAGTGGATCAGATTTGGTTAATGGGAAAAGATGGAAGTTTTAATGAAGGAAGCCCAGCTCACTTTCGTTCGACCGGGCTTTTTGAAAGACATTTTTATTCTAGTTTAAATTAAATCTGCACTAATTTTATGCTGGTTGTTTTCTCTTTATTCTCTCTGATATATTTAATTTTCACAGTATCGCCAATTTTGTATTTATCGATAATCGAGAATAAATCATCGTAACTTTTTATTGAATTACTATCAACACCAGTAATAATATCGCCTAAAAAATATTCTCCAAAACGATTGCGGGTGATCCCACGCATTCCGACTTTTGCAGCAGGCCCTTTGGGATCAACATATTTAAGCATTACACCTTCTCTGAGTCCAAAACGAGCAGCATAATAGTCTTCAAGCACTACGATACCTAAACCTGGACGGATAACTTTTCCATATTGAATTAATTGGGGGACAACACTTTTAACCGTATCTACCGGAATGGCAAAGCCAAGACCAGCACTGGAACTTGCGCCAGCACCATTAAAAATAATGGTGTTGATTCCAATTAACTTTCCTTGTGAATCGAGGAGCGCTCCTCCTGAGTTTCCAGGATTGATTGAAGCATCAGTTTGAATCATGCCGTTAATGGAGACACCTCCATAACCTTTGATACTGCGGTCAAGTGCCGAGACAGAACCAGTGGTTAACGAATGATCAAAGCCTAATGGATTTCCTATCGCCAGAGCTTTTTGGCCAACTTGTAAAGACTTTGAGTCACCAGGAATAATAGGTCTTAGATCTTGCGGAATTTCATCTAATTTTAAAACCGCAATATCTTTTTTAGGATCGGCTCCTATCAGCTTTGCTCTGAACTGTTTTTTATTATCTTTAAAGGTAATTAAAAATGAATCCCCTCCATCTACCACGTGAAAATTAGTAACGATGTATCCGGACTTATCCCAAACAAAACCTGAGCCCATGCCTGATTCAACTTCTGTCCCACTCATATCGATAAGGCTTTTGGCCTTTCTCATATTGGAAACGTTTACTACTGAATCGGCGACATTTTGAAAAACACTTATTGAATTGCGTTCATTTTCTATCATTACACCAGCTTCTTTTTTTAGAATTGATTCCGCTGAGTAAAGATTCCCACAAATAAGTCCTATAAATAAAACTCCGAAACTAAGGCGTCGGGCCATTTAACTCCTCCTTGCTACTAATGTTCTCTATAGATATAATCCTGTTACAAAATTTCTTCAAGAGGGTAGATGGCATGGATATCAATTTTTATAATCGTTTAACTAATTCATTAGAAAAAGAAAAAGTTTACGGCGATAAATTTGTGGAGTGGCTATACCTTACTGAATCGGGCAAGGCTTTTTCGCATATTGTTTGCAAGGCTCCAATCAGTAAACTTTACGGTGCATTACAAGATTCCTTTATCAGCAAAAATAAAATCGCGCCCTTTATCGAAAATTTTAAGATTCCGATGGAAGATTACTTGCCGCAAGATGGCCGTAATAGTGAAGCGCCTTACTCAAGTTTTAATCAATTTTTTATTCGCAAATTTAAGGCCGGAAAACGCCCCTTTGTCGAAGGTCCAAATGAGTTGGCGGCCTTCAGTGAAGCTCGCTATTACGGGTATAGCTCGATTGGCGATGATGAAAAAGTTCCAGTCAAAGGCTCGTTCTTGAAACCTCGTGAACTTCTTAGCAATCCAGCTTGGGAAAATACTTTTCATGATGGCCCACTTTTATTGGCGAGACTTTGTCCTGTTGATTATCACCGCTTTCACTATCCAGACGACGGTATAATTCTCGATGACTACCGCATCTCTGGGTTACTCCATTCTGTAAATCCCTTGGCCCTAAAGGCTAAACAAGACATTCTGATAACCAATGAAAGACATGTCACCATCTTAGAAACGAAAAATTTTGGTAAACTTGCCTATATAGAAGTCGGGGCCATTTGTGTTGGCAAAATTGTTCAATCAAAACCATTATTCAAAGGTCAAACATTTTCGCGCGGCGAAGAGAAAGGATATTTTCTTTTTGGTGGATCAACAGTCATTGTGATTGGAGAAAAAGGAAAGTGGACTCCAAGCCAAGATATTCTTGATTACACCAAAAAAGGAATTGAGACTTATCTTCATCTGGGAATGACCGTGGCCAAAAGAGGATAATGATCGGAAGGAAAAATTCCGTTAAACGATTTTTTTTCTAAGTGAATTCCTGACACTGCAAAAGCTTGCGGAATGAGAATCCAGTCGATTCGATCACCTGGGCCTTGCTTAAATCCATGGTGAGAAGTCTCTTCGGAAAAACCAGCTTCTATCCAAGGATCTTTTAGATTTAGCGAATTTAAAATAAACTCTCTAACTTTACTCATCGGAGAAGCGTTGAAATCTCCCATCAAAATAAGAGGGAGCTTCTCTGTGTTTAATTTTTCTACTTCACGAATTAAAACTTTTATCTGCTCCAGACGAGTTTCTTCCAACACATGATCGAGGTGTGTATTCACTATAAAATAATCCTGATTGTTCACCAGATGAGTCACTTGTATCCAAGTAAAAAGTCTCGGAAAAGAACTCTTAAAAGAAAACGATCCAGGAGTTAGCGGCGTTTCTGAAAGCCAGATATCACCACTGCTTTTAACTTTCATTTGCTCTTCATTTACATAGAGACACGGATACATGCGATCTTCTATCCACTCCCGATGAGATTCAATTAATTTCAATGGCAGGAGTTTGCCCAAACTTTTAATTTGGTGCTCCCGACCTTCTTGAGTGGCCAGAATATCAGGATGAAAGTCAGTGATAATTTTTTGCAGCAGAGGACGGCGATTCTCCCAAGAGTGAATTCCATCATGGACATTTTCGTAGCGTATATTTGAAGAGATAAGTTTTAACTGCATAGTGTTCTCATTCTAAAACACTTTATTCTCAAATGAGAACACCATTCTTTAAAAGACCTGTTAATCCAACCAGAATTCTCCAACTTAGTTCATTTTTAACCCCGGAAATCTTGGCATGACTTCTGCTTTAGAGAAAGCATGAACTTATAAAGGAGGGATCGTAAGTGAAGCTACAAAAAACGATATTGGGCCAGTACATGCTTTTGAATCAAGAACCGACACTAAAAAAAATTGCGGCCGATACCGGCATTCAAATTACTCGAGTATTCCGTCTGGTTAATGGCAGCACGATGAAACTCTCGGAATACCAAATCTTTCAGCACAAGGTGAAAGAGAAAATGGGATTGACCGACACGCTGGAAGAAATGGCGTTTGATTGTTCATTAAAACTGAGTCCGGAAGCAATCAAAGACATCGAAATTTTCTTGAGACGAAAAATGGAAATTTGGAAAATTAAACATGCCACAACTCAGAAAAATAAAACGGCAAACCAATTATCAGCTTAATTAAAAAAGGAATATATATGAAAGACGGACTACTTATTATCGAAAGAATTATTATTGAATCATTGTCAAAAAAAGATAGAAACTTGCAGGAGATTATCCACGATACAAACTTGGAGCACTCATTGCTTTTAAATATCCTACCAAATCTTCTAATGAAAAATATGATTCGCTACACTCGTGGAACCTATTCGCTTGAAAAAGAAAATTGCTTTCAATGGCTCAGTGAAATTAATAAAAGCGATAATGTTAAAGAAGAGGCAAAAGAGCTTTTTATTTCATTGGTAAATCAGTATTTCAAAAAAGATTGTATCAAATTGCGGGCAGTAGAACCCCACTTGAAAATTCAAAAAGTTTGGCTTACTCGAGATGAAGAATTAGTTTTGCGCTCTCATATGGCCAGTCTGGATGGCTTTTTCACTGGAGTAAAAGCTTCTCGTCGGGTTAAACCCGAGAGAGAAAAGACCTGTGAGCAACGAGTGGTTATCTGGGGACTTTCCCAGTATTCTGATTTAGTGGACGGAGTTCTCGAAGCAGTTTAGTTTTCTTTCACTAAAAAGACGCGATGCATAGGTTGATTTTTTTTATGGAAAGAGTTGACTTAAATACCCTATGCGTAGTAAAAATTTAGAGACTATCCATTGTGTGCGTAAACTCGTCATCTTAACGAAATTTAAGGAGAATAAAGATGAAAACATTATTAGCTCTAGTATTGATCGTATCTGCTGTTTCTTTTGGCTGTTCAAAAAAAGAAGAAGCTACAACTGAAGCTGCACCTGCTGCTGCAACAACTGAAACAACTACAACTACTACAACTACTGAAGCTGCACCTGCTGCTGCTCCAGCTGCTGGTACTGAAGCTGCTCCAGCTGCTCCTGCTGCTAACACTGAAGCTGCTCCTGCTGCTCCAGCTCCAGCTGCACACTAATTATTTAAATCGCTCTTATAGAGTGTTTGGTAATATAATGAAGGCCTCGAAAGAGGCCTTTATTATTTCTAGGGTCCAAGTTTTTTCTTAGCCGATAAATCCATGCTGATCTAGCATCTCTTGTATAAGCTCAATAAATTTTCTATTAATGTCTTTATTTTCTGGTGAATCTTCACAGCACTGGAGATAGCCCAGCATTTTGGGGAATGGCGTTTTTCGCTGATTTTCAAAAAGCCAGTTTTGAAATAAAGTAATAGCTTCAAGCCAATCAAATAAATTAAAGTCAGATCGGTCTACTACATAAAAGAATTGTTCAATGCCGGTTACACCAACAGGACGTTCTTTTGAATCTTGAAAAAGAATTTTCACCATTAATTCTAAGTGATTTATAGTGCAGCGGCCTTTGGTTAGGCGGATCAGATTTTTATCGCTTAAGTGTTTATCCGGCAATATTGTACGAGCGTAGTCCAGGGGGGCTCGCCATTCTTCACCTTTTTCCAGGATCACATCTTCAATCGTTAATATTTTTTTTTCTGCTTTACTTGGGTTCATAGCCTAAATTGGGTGCGAGCCATCTTTCGATATCAGCTTTTCTCATGCCCTTTCTTGCAGCATAAGATTCTATTTGATCTAAACCCAGACTTCCTACATTAAAATAGCGAGCATCAGGATGATTAAAGAAAAATCCTGAAACCGAGCTGGCGGGATTCATGGCAAAGTTTTCAGTTAGGGAGATCGCGGTAAGGGCTTGGGCGTTTAATAGATCCCAGAGAATTTTCTTTTCAGTGTGATCAGGACAGGCCGGATCTCCAGGAGCTGGTCTGACTCCGCGGTATTTTTCTTTGATAAGTTCTTCGTTTGTTAAATTTTCAGTCAGGCCGTAGCCAAAATATTCGCGCACTTTTTTATGAGTGAACTCGGCAAGCGCCTCGGCCAATCGGTCTCCAATGGCCTTCACCATGATAGAAGAATAGTCGTCTAGTTTGTCCTGGAAAGATTTGGCGTAGGATTCAACTTCGTGCCCGGCCGTTACGGCAAACCCTCCGATATAATCCTGGTAAGTCGGATCTGGAGCGATGAAATCAGCGAGGCAGTTATAAACGCCATCGTCACCAACTTTTTCTTTTTGCTGGCGCAAGAAATGGAGAGTTGTCGTTTTATCGGCCGAGTACTCAACGATGACGTCGTCACCGCGTGAGTAAGCGGGAAAAATTCCGACTACCACTTTCGGGGTAAAGATTTTATTTTTAACAATATCTTTTAGAAGTAATTGAGCATCATGGAAAAGTTTTTGTGCTTCTTCCCCATAGGTCGTGTTTCCAAAAATTTTAGGGTAAGAGCCTTTTAATTCCCAAGTCCAGAAAAAAGGCGACCAATCGATATAGGGGATTAGTTCTTCGAGTGTCACATCAATATTAAAAATTCCAGTGCGCGAAGGTTTAGCGATTTCAACTTCATTCCAGTTGGTGCGATAAGGATGAGCACATACTTCTTCATAGCTTAAAAGATCTGATTTTCCGTTCATGCCGGCCAGATGTCTTTCGCGAATTTGAACATAGAGATTTTTTAACTCTAGAGCGTATGCTTCTTTTTTCTCTGCACTTAATAGTCTATTGCAAACTTCTATCACTAAAGAAGCGTCTCCGACGTGAGCAATAGGAGCTGAATAATGAGGAGAAATTTTAATTGCGGTGTGAGCTTTAGAAGTTGTGGCACCACCGATTAAAAGTGGAAGTGTTAATCCCTGCCGCTCCATTTCTTTTGCAACGTGAATCATCTCGTCGAGTGAAGGAGTAATCAAACCTGAAAGACCGACGATATCAGCTTTGTGTTCGATTGCCGCATCAAGAATTTTTTGACATGAAGTCATAACTCCGAGATCAATCACTTTATAACCGTTACAGGCCAGAACCACGCCAACAATATTTTTTCCTATATCGTGAACATCGCCTTTAACGGTAGCGATGACAAAGACGCCTTGAACGCGCGCATTGGCTGCGTTTAAGCGCTTTTCTTCTTCCATGAATGGTTCTAAGTAGGCTACTGCTTTTTTCATTACGCGGGCGGATTTTACCACTTGGGGAAGAAACATTTTTCCTTGCCCAAAAAGATCTCCAACTATTTTCATCCCTTCCATTAAAGGGCCTTCGATAACATTTAGAGGACGGCCGTATTTGACTCGCGCTTCTTCCGTATCGACATCAACATAGGCGTCGAGACCTTTAACTAGCGAGTGGCTGATGCGTTCTTCAAGATTGAATGAGCGCCATTCTTCAGCTTTTTCTTCTTTCTTACTATTAGAGCTTTTTAATTTTTCTGCTAAATCTAATAAATCTTCGGTGGCACCTGGGTGGGTGTTTAGAACGACGGCTTCACATTTTTCGCGCAACTCAGGATTGATCTCGTCGTAAACTCCGAGCATGCCGGCGTTGACGATTCCCATATCAAGGCCCGCTTTAATAGCGTGGTAAAGAAAAATGGTGTGAATCGCTTCGCGGACAATATTATTTCCACGAAATGAAAAAGATAAATTAGAAACACCACCACTGGTTAGGGCACCAGGGCAAACTTTTTTTAATTCTTTGACGGCTTCGATGAAGTTGACGCCGTATGGATCGTGTTCCTCGATACCGGTAGCAACGGTTAAAATATTAGCGTCGAAAATAATATCGTTGGGTTCAAAATTCAATTTGGCCAGTAGTAGATCGTAGGCGCGTTTACAGATGCGTACCTTTTCGTCTTTAGTGGAGGCTTGTCCCTGTTCATCGAAGGCCATGATCACCACGGCTGCTCCGTATTGTTGAGCTAAGCGCGCTTGTTTTAAAAATTGCTCTTCGCCTTCTTTGAGCGAGATCGAATTAACAATCGATTTTCCCTGAACGCATTTAAGGCCTGCTTCAATGACTTCCCATTTGGAAGAATCGATCATGATAGGAACGCGAGAAATATCGGGTTCACTGGCCACTAAATTTAAAAAGTGAACCATGCAGGCTTTCGAATCTAGTAGGCCTTCATCGAAGTTGATGTCGATGATATTGGCCCCATTCACCACTTGTTGACGAGCAACTGATAAGGCTTCATCAAAATTTCCGGCCTTAATAAGTTTGGCAAACAAAGGTGAGCCTGTAACGTTTGTGCGCTCACCGACCATATAAAATGGATTGCGATCAGAATTTTGAATATTCAAAGCTTCAAGGCCAGAAAGTCTTGTCGCTTTTGCGATCACTGGAACTTGCCGAGGAGCTTTGGCTTGACATTTTTTTACGATCGCTGCGATATGTGGAGGAGTGGTTCCACAACACCCACCTAAAAGATTAATGAATCCGCTTTCGGCAAATTCACCGACAAATTGGGCGGTCTTTAATGGAGTTTCATCATAGCCAGTAGGCGAAAGGGGGTTAGGTAATCCAGCGTTGGGGTAACAACTTACATAACAGTCGGCGATGGTTGAAAGTTCTTCTATATAAGGTCTCATCTCTTTGGCGCCTAGAGCGCAGTTGATTCCGACCGAGAGAGGTTTTGCATGTCTTACTGAATGCCAGAAGGCCTCGACTGTTTGGCCTGAAAGAGTTCGCCCAGAGGCATCAGTAATAGTTACGGATAACATCAATGGGTATTTGGTATTCATCTCGTCTTGAAATTTTTCGATGGCAAAAATACAAGCTTTTAAATTGAGTGTATCAAAAACTGTTTCGGGAAGGAGAATATCGACGCCACCCGCGATGAGTGCACGCGTTTGTTCATAATAATTTTCCACCAATTCATCGAAGGTTACTGCTCTGAATGCCGGGTTATTGACGTCGGGAGATAAAGAGAGAGTTCTATTAGTTGGACCTAGTGCTCCAGCTACATAGCATTTGCGATCGGGATTTTTTTTCATGAACTCGTCGCAGGCCTCGCGCGCGATTTTGGCAGCTCTAAAATTTAAATCGTAAACGATGTCTTCGAGGTCGTAATCTTTTTGGGCCAGGCGTGTTCCAGAGAAAGTATTGGTTTCAATGATGTCGGCACCAGCTTCTAGGTATTGAGTATGAATTTCTTTAATGATGTGCGGTCTGGTAAAAACTAAAAGATCATTGTTTCCTTTTAAGTCTTTAGAGTGCGAATCAAAAAATCCTTGGCGGAAATCTATTTCTTGAAGTTTATAAGTTTGAATCATGGTGCCCATGGCGCCGTCCATGAAAAGAATTTTTTTCTTAAGGGTTGATTCAAGTTCTATGAGTGTCGGGTGTTTTTTTTGCATGGCTTTTTATTTTCTATCTTTGGAATTTTTTTACAATGTCTACAATAGTTCCAGTGTCGTTCATGATATAAAAATGAACGCAAGGAGCGCCTTTATTAAGTAAGTCTTCCACTTGATTAGTGGCCCATTCTTTGCCAATCGCCGCTACATTTTTTGGATCTCTAGTTACGGCGTCCACTAATTGATCGGGAAGATCGATATAGAAGTTTTTTGGAATGCTCACCAGCTGAGTTGTATTCTTTAAAACTTTGATCCCCGGAATAATCGGAATGGTAATTCCTGATTCGCGGGCCAGCTTAACAAATTCGTAATAATTTTTATTATCAAAAAACATTTGGGTGACCACATAGTCAGCGCCGGCATCAATTTTTCTTTTTAGGTTTAAAACATCTAATTTTAAGTTTGGTGCTTCGAAATGTTTTTCCGGATAGCCCGCGACCCCAACGCAAAAATCAAATTTGGCACCATCACTAATTTCATCCAGGAATTTTCCTTGATTCATTTGATAGACTTGCTCAACTAATTCCGAAGCGAAGTTGTTTTGGTGGCGGCTTTTAGAAATTTCTTTTTTATAGTTGGGGCCATCTCCTCGAAGAGCGAGAACGTTGTGAATCCCCAGGAAATTTAATTCTAATAAAGCGTCTTCTGTTTCTTCTTTTGAGAAACCTAAGCTTAAAAGATGAGCGACCGTGTCGATTTTAAAGCGGTTTTGAATAATTCCACAAATGCCGATGGTTCCCGGGCGTTTTTTGTAAATTTTTCGCTCAATAGTTCCATCTTCGCGTTCGTTATAATAGGCGGCGGAAGCGTGGGCTGTAACGTCAATCCATGGGGGATTGAGTGGCATAACGGCTTCGACGATGTCGATGATATCTTGAACGGAGCGACCTCTTGGGGGAGGAACGATCTCGTAGCTAAAGAGTGGGTTTTTGGCGTTTGATAAGTGTTCTGTGACTTTCATATATGCTTGCCGGTGTTTTACTTTTTAAAAGTGACTTATTAAAAGTTGATTGTAACAATAATTCAAAGATCCTCATAGTAAAAATAATGTCAGACTGTGTCCCTTGAGGTTAATCAAATGTCCGATTGGTATCAAATTGAGAATAGCTATTTTACCGTTCAAGTAACTTCAACTGGAGCTGAGATTAAGCGACTGTTTGCCAAACCATGGCATCGAGAGCTTTTGTGGAATCCGTATGATGAAACTGCCAAAAAAATTTGGAATCGCTCCTCACCCATTCTCTTTCCGATTGTCGGAAAATTAAAAGATGACTCGTATAACCTAAAGGAAAAAATTTATCAGATGCCTCAGCATGGCTTTGCAAGGGACAGAAATTTTAAGTGCCTAGAATGCAGTTCGAGTGAAATGGAGTTTTTGCTAGAGGCAGATCAAGAAACATTTAAACTGTATCCCTTTTGTTTTGAACTTCGGGTCCAATATATATTGGAAGATAAAAAGATAAACATAATTTACTCTGTAAAAAATGTTGATCGACAGGATATCTATTTTTCGATTGGTGCCCATCCAGCTTTTGATACCGCGAAGATTGAAAATTATGAAATTCATTTTGAAAAAAAAGAAAAAGGTTTTTTTCAATTAAGTAATGGCTTAGTGAACTGGAAGCAAGTAAATGCTCTCGATAACGACACCCTCGTACCGGACAGGGAATTATTTTCCAAAGATGCTCTGATATTTAAAAATATTAAGTCAAAATATATTGATCTGGTTGATCAAAAGAGACATGAAGTTATACGTGTGCATGGAACCAATACGCCTTATTTAGGAATTTGGGGCAAGGACTCGGTGCCGTTTATTTGTATAGAGCCATGGTATGGGGTTAGTGATGATGCCAGTCATGATAAAAATTTAGAAACCAAAAAAGGAATTCAAACGCTTGCCATAGGGAAGTCATTTGAATTTTCTTATTCAATTGAATTGATGACTACACCGGAATTAGTGTGAGTTTTTTAATTCCTTTGCTTGACCGTGGAGAGTCGGCCGGAAGTTCGGATAATGTTCTTTGGGGAGAAGGGAATATTTTCGTCATGGATAATCATCGGCTGGCCTTGTGGTGTTGGTTTCAAGAATTGAAAAAAGGGAGCCGTTATAATTTGCTTCATATCGATGCTCATCCGGATTTGAGTGAGTCGGCCTTGAAAAATTTTAGTCAGGATTTGTGGACTATTGGTTTAGATGAATACCGAACGATCTGGCAGCAGGATGTGAATTTGCCGCTGTTTCGTTGGGATAATTATCTGGAAGTTTTTTTGAAAAATTATCCGGAGATGGTTGGGGTGACGATGTCGGCGACTCATCATTTGGGGTCAGCTAAAGAATTATCAGTGGAGATTAAGCCGTTTGATTTGGTTAAAAGATGTTCGGAAATATTTTCTGGTAAAGAGTATGTTAACGATTTTGAATGGATTGTTAATTTAGATTTGGATTATTTCTTTTCGGCCCAGCCGGAGAAGTTTGAGCTTTTTAGTGATGAGTATGTAGCGTCGTTGGCGAATTCGATTAGTCTTGGGCTTGAGTCGGGGATGATTAAGGTGTTTACGATTTCGCTGAGTCCTGAGTGTTGTGGGTCTTGGGAGAAAGCGGAAAGGATGTTGGCGAAGTTTTCACAGGGGTTAGATTTATCAGTAAAATTGTCTTAATGGGGTTTCGAGATGGCCGTTTGGGCAAGGTGCTTTTTCCGCATTGCTACTGCCTAAAATATTATCTTATCATAATGCTGCGATGTTTTGCACTTATAACAACTGCTAAAAAATATATTGAAAATGAAAAGTTAAAATTATAAAAAACGAAAAATAAATTTGTAATTTTTTGTAGGCTTCAAACATGACGGATCTATTGTTCTTCCCTTTTTTGTAAGGGAATAGCTGTGTCAAGTATATCAAAATATGAAAGCGCATTTGAAAACGTTGTACGAATCCGAGGAAAGAATTATTTCAATTCTAAAAGAGTAAAAATAATTTCCTCAGTGCCAGGCGATGAAGCAATCTTTCAAGTTCGTGGAATGCAGCCTATGAAGAGTATTGCCGTAAAGTTGGAATTGATAAGAATGAAAAGGATGAAAATGATTCGGAAGTCTTAAAAAGAATAGAGATTTATGCGAAATTTCCCGAGGTCGCGGCTTTAGAAATTTTGAAAAACAAAGCAAAGTTTGTCGGATGGATACTTTCGGCTTTGTCGCTAAAAAGCGTATCATGAACCTTGTAGGTATTAGAGTGCACCAGCTGGAATTTGAATAATATTCTCACTAATTAATTCAATTCGATCAGAGTTGTTGATGACGATTCCAAAAGGTAGATTGTGAAGATCGATGAATGATTGCAAAAATTTCAACTTGCTTTTAGAGGTAGATGAACCATATTTAATTTCGATGGGCAAGAGGCCAAAAGAACCTTCTAAGACGAGGTCTATTTCGCCACCGGCCTTTGTTCTTAGGTGATAAAATTGAACATTGACTGCTTTTGTTGCCTGCACTCCGCGGATGACTTCTTCAACAATAAAAGTTTCGAAGTATCTACCAATGGCTGGCATTTTATCAAGCTGGTCCATTGTGAAAATATTTTGTAAAAATAATGCTAATCCGGAGTCGACAAAATGCCCTTTAGGCAATTTTTGAGTTGTTTTAATTTTGGTTGTTTGAAATGGTAAAAGATTTCTCCAAAAGTATGTGCCAGCTATAATATCGATATATTCACTAACAGTCTTTTCACTGATTTCAACTGACCTTGCAATCTCCGCTTTGTTAATGATCGTTCCGCTGACAGAGCTAAGCATTGCTAAAACTCGACGATATTTAACAATATCAAGTCCTGGAAAAAGTGATCTGATATCTCGGTTGATATATTGTTCAAAATAATTTTGCATCCAATTGGCGTGAAATTCATTATTTCTACTTAAGACTGGTTCAGGGTATCCACCTTTTAAAAAATAATGTTTCAAAACATTGTGGTTAAACCTAATGGGTAAAGTTTTTAACGAAGTGAGATCAGCAAGGTCTATTTTTTTATTAAATATTTGGAAAAAATTTGAAAGGGGGCTTTCTTCAAACTCATTAACTTTAAAAGGTGACAATTCAAGAGTTGCGACTCTTCCAGCAAGAGATTCGCTCACATTTTTAATGAGCTCAAAACTTGCCGATCCGGTAAGGATAAATCGTCCTTTTTTTTGTCGATCTTTGTCGACGATACCTCTGAGGGTTTCAAAAAGTTTGGGTGATTTTTGGGCCTCGTCAATAATGACATTGCTGGAATTTTCTTTAAAAAAAAGAATAGGGTCTTCGTGAATGCGGTCGTAGTCTTGATAATTTTCTAGGTCGAAATATTTCCAATCGGGTCCGACTATTTTGGCAATAGTGCTTTTTCCACATTGCCTCGTGCCTAGGATAACGACGATCGGGAATTGAGAAAGTAAGGTATTGATTTTATATTGTATATTTCTTTTTTTACCATCCATTTATGGACAATACCTCTATTTTTGGCCGGTTACAATATGAAAAAAATGCATTACTAAAGTCTCCTGGAGCCTTTTTCTTTTACCTGTTAGATATATAAAGACTCTCATTTATGCTATATTAATCGATCTTAAAAACCTAATACAGTGAAAAAGATGCGAGATTTAGCAGGTAACATATTGAAAATACATATCTCAAAACGAATTAACTTACAGGTCAAGTGAAGTTTTAATTCCTTTCCCTGCTAAATAAAACAAAGATTTTAACGCCAAGCTTTAGAAGCCATAACTTCAATTGAAATGATTTGTCTTTTTTTTGAATAATAAAATCAATTTCGCCTTTTTGAGATCCTTTATCTCGAAGCCAGTAAACTAGTTCTGGACCCACGGTAAAGGCTAAATGTTGAGCAACAAATTGTTCGGCAATCATCCCCTTGATATTAAAATTATTTTTCATTTCTTGATCGATGACTTCTAGATCAAGTCTCATCATGGCGTTGACCAGGCCCACATCTAAAAAATAATTTTTTGAATAGAGTAATTTATAAGTCTTCAAAATTACGTTATGAAGCAGAATTTTAGGGGTAAAATGAATAGCCTTGAGCACGTTTGTAGGGTATTTTGAGGCACATCACTTCTATTTTGTTTAATAGGAGGATGTCAGCGGCGTATTCAAATGATTTCATCTATTATCTTCTCGCGCGATGAATTTTTTCATAAAAGGCGTTACTTCTCTTATCTCTTTGGGCACATCGGGATTTTCGTAGATACATTCAATTAAATTATTTCTTACCATGTGATTGCACGGCGATTATGTCCGGTTAATTGCACAGCGATTATGTCCTATCGTAATTTTTGTTTAAAGACTTTAAGACTACCGCCCATCCGGGTTGGTGAACGCCCAAACCTCCGCATCCTGCTT
>JAQTTZ010000081.1 GCA_028710485.1 Bacteriovorax sp.
TCAATGAAATAGAAAAAATTACAAAGGATTAATCTATGGAAACAACGATTAAGAACGATCCTACATTAAAACCAGAAATTAATTTAGAAAAATCACCGATTGTTAAAGTGACGCGAATTTTTGATGCCCCCATCGATTTTGTTTGGAAAGCTTGGTCGAATGAAGAACTTATGAAACAGTGGTGGGGTCCCGAAGGCCACACTTGTCCGAACGCCAAAATTGATTTTCGCGAAGGTGGAAAATACGTATCAGCTATAAAGGATTTGGCCGGTAAAGTTGTATGGAGTTCTGGAATTTATAAAGAAATTGAGACCTATAAAAAAATAGTTTGTACGGATCATTTTTCAGATGAGAATGGAAATCCAATTCTCGCCAGTGACGTCGGTATGGCCGGAGATTGGCCGGAAGATCTTCTTATCACAATTGAGTTTAGTAATACCCATTCTGGGCAAACTAAAATGATCATTGAACACGTTGGGATTCCAAAAGAAATGCATGATAAATGTGAAGAAAGCTGGAATAGCTCAATTAATAAACTCCAAAAACTTGTTGAGCGGCATTGATATGAAAACGGCATCAGTAAAAGCAAATGGCCCAGGCCATTTGACTGTTGAATGAAATATTGGATAAATTGCCCCACGCGAGTCTGACTTTTTATCACTTGCTATCGTGAAAGTTCTCGCTAAGGTTTTTTCGGGCTTCAATTGAACCAAGGAACCGTATAGTTGTTAATGAGGGAATTAATCGATTTTCTTCTTTATGCGTTTGATGCCAATCCTTCTTGGCTTCCTTCTTGCTTCCATTACTCCTTATGAACCTTCAGAATTATTTCTGATTTTAAAAATAAAAAGGAGAATAATATATGACCTTCGAACTCCCTTCACTTCCTTATTCAATGGATGCACTACAACCTTATATTTCCCAAAGAACACTTGAATTCCATTATGGGAAACATCATAAAAATTATGTTTCCAAACTAAATGAACTTATCAGAGACACTCCCTATGAGAAAATGGAGCTGGATGAGATCATTCGAGAGTCTGCACACATGTCCGATGAGGACATTTTTAACAATGCGGCCCAAGCATGGAATCATGATTTCTATTGGCACTGTTTCACTCCGAAAGCGCAACATGATGTGAAGGATTCATCATTTATAAATCTTATTAATAAAAATTATGGATCGGTGGATAATTTAAAAATACAGTTTACCAATTCTGCCAAAAAATTATTTGGCTCGGGTTGGACGTGGCTTGTGCTAAATTCCGATGGAAGTCTTTCCATTCAAAATATGAAAAATGCCGATACTCCACTTGCACATGATCAAGTACCGCTACTCACTTGCGATGTATGGGAGCACGCTTATTACCTCGACTATCAAAATGAGCGACCAAAATATTTAACTAATTTCTGGGAAATTGTCGATTGGCATTTTGTTGAAGACAATCTGAATAAATCGTCCTTTTCAAAAGTTGGTACTAACAAAAACCAAAGTACAGGAAAAGAACTCAGTTCATGAACAAACTGGATGGCCAATGAAGTTCCTGAGGCCATTTGTGGCATGATTTTTCGCAATTTTAATTTTTCCAGGGACTGCTTTATTTCCTGCATCTTCACCGCCCTCAAATCGGCAGTCCCTATAATTTAAAAACAAAAAAAAAATGTCTAATATTCTAAAATAAATCGGTAATTAATTGCGCTTTTTTGAAAATCGCAGTTGAGATTTTTTATTATTGATATGAGATAAAAACTCTCGGATAAAGTGAGGATCCATTACATGTGTTGCCAGATCTTCGCCCAAACGCTGAAAAGTTTCCTGATAAAATTTTATTTCATCTTCTTCATTGTTAAAGTCTTTATGAAACGGAAGCCTTAATCTCCAATAGGGTTGATGCGCCATATATTTAGGTAAAAAATTCAAAATATCTATCGCTGATCTCGGCATTAATCCAATTGAGATATGCATGGACTCGGTCTGGGTGCGAGCGACATGCCACCAGCCAGAAGGAATATAAAGCCAGTCACCTTCCTTTAATAAAATATCCAGAAACAATTCACCACTTTCTTTTTCATACTCAAGGTCTTCTGGCATAGATGCAAGAAGTGGACGGGGATGAACTGTATTAGGTCTGATTGTATATCGTTTGCTACCCCGGGTTTGAATGATAAAAACGTCTTCAACATCGTAGTGCCAACCAAAGGCATTATGCCCTTCAGGTGTACAATAGAGTTGAATATCGACTTCTGTTTTAAATGATTCTGAAAAATCATCTGCCAGCATTTTAAGAAGGGGGTGAGATCTTTCAGCATATCTAAGGAGTAAAGTATGCCCTTGTTTATAATATGTCTTGGCTTCATCAAAGTTAATATCGGTACTCTCTTTTGTGAGAACGCCATCTTTAACCACCCTAAGAATAGACATTTTTTTCTCAACGACCTTCTGAACTATCCCCCAGTTGAGAAAATCAACAAAATCTTTTGCATCATTTGGACGTGAATAGGGTAAGCGAGTAAAATATTTTGGAAGAAATACTTCTTTGGGGTTTTCTTTCAGCATTTTTGTAAGGATTTTCATATATTTGTCTAAGTCAAATAACATAAATTACTATATTTTCAAACTTTAGAAAATCTTAATTGTTTTATGAATCACGTAGAGCATCGAATACGCGTGTCTCGCTTATCCGAAGGTGTTAATTTAAATTGCGTATTTTTATTTTTTTTACAGTGGTCATTTTGTAAAAATGCTTAATTTCCTTTGCACTGCCAAACGCTGTTCCTGGTTGTGCAAGAGATGCAGTTGCAGAAGCAAGGCCCCATCGCAAAATATCATCTGCAGAAGTATTATTTTTATAAAGCTGAGCGGACATTGCCCCCAACATGGAGTCGCCTGCACCAACTGTAGAACGAATTTTTATTTTTGGAATATGTCCGAAATAGGAATTGTCTCTCGTCACCAACAAGGCCCCACCTTCAACAGATGAAACGCAAATATAAGGTACCTCCTCTAAAAACTTCTGGGCCTGTATGCATACCGATCTCATGCTCGTTACACGAGATTGAGTTAAATCTTGAAATTCAGTGAGATTGGGCTTGATGAGGGTTGGCCCTCCAGCAATTAATGTACGCAAAATGTTTCCTGGACAATCTACGATACATTTAATATTTCGTGCTTTTGCAAAACTCATCAAGGCAAGAACATCAATTGCCTGCATACCTTGTGGAAATGAGCCACCAATTAAAATAAACGAAATATTCTTTTGGTTTTTAAGCAGCCTAAAAAGATTTTCTTTTTCTTGATGTGTTATTTGTGGACCTGGAAAAGTTAAACGTGTTTGCTTATGATTTTCTTTATTTGAAACTGATACGCAAATTCGCGAGTGCCCTTTAATCTTAACAAATTTATTTTTGACCCCTTCAAAGTCGAGAAGGCCCTTGATCTCTTCACCAGTACTGCCTCCTAAGAAACCTGTTGCAATAACCGGAATCTTTAAGCGTGTTAATATCCGTGCCGCATTTATAGCATTTCCACCGGGAGATCTGGTTTCATCATGAACGTAGGATTTTTCATTGGGTTTTAGATTATCCACAACTCCACCCAAATCAAGGGCGGGGTTAGGAGTAATAGCGAGGATAAAATGTATCATATTGTTTCTCAACCATTATAAAATTTGCAAACTCGTTTTTTAAGAACATTATTTTTTTTGTGAATGAAACAGGAATGACTACGTAGTTGTCCTAAGCATCGCTGGCGCTTTTTCTTTTCTTTCAAAAATAGCATTTAGTGCCTTATCAACGGTTGGGTATTGAAAATAAAAATTTAAATCTAGAAGCCTCTTTGAAGTCACCATTTGTGATTCGAGAATTATACTCGCCATTTCACCTAAAACAATCTTTAGGACAAGCTTGGGAATCGGAATGAGGGTTGGTCTGTGGAGAGCATGACCTAAGGCCTTAGTGAAATCAAAATTGCTAACAGGTGTTGGTGCCATCGCATTTATGACACCAACGAATCGTTCGTCATCTATAGCATTCGCATAAATATTAACCAGGTCATCGAGGTGAATCCAACTAATCATTTGATTACCGTTTCCTATGGGGCCTCCAATTCCTAATTTAAAAGGAAGGTGCATTTTTTTTAAAACTCCACCATTTTTTTCAAGTACAATTCCGTTGCGGATAATAACTTTTCGTTTAGCTTTAGTGAGTGATGCTGTGGCACCTTCCCATTTTTTGCAAAGTTCAGCTAGAAAGCCAGTGCCAAGATCGTCATCTTCAGTGGAAACTTTTTTGGTATTGACTGGATAAATACCAACCGCTGAAGCTTGGATAAAAAAATTGAGAGGCGACTTTAGAGTTTGCTCGATTTGTTTTACTAAATTTATTGTAGAGTCCACACGTGATTCTTTAAATTTCTTTTTTTGATTTTTACTCCATCGATGATCCCCAATGTTTTCTCCCTTTAAATTGATGATCCCACTAATTCCTTCGAAGGCCTCGATTGGAGGAAGTTCCAGATTGTTCTTCCATGCAAAGACCAAAACTTTTTCTTGTGGAAAAAGTTTTTTAGCTTTTTGTTTATCTCTTGTCAGAACATTTATCTCAAAACCTTTTTCGAGTAATTTAGCTGTTAATCGTTTGCCGATAAATCCAGTGGCCCCTGTGATCAAAATTTTCATATTTAGAACTCCTTTTTCTTTAAAAAATCACAGACCGAGAATATGACAGATCATAGATAAAATTCAATGCGAAATGCTAAGCATAGAAAAGTAATATGAGTTAAACTTGAATAGTTTCCTTATTTGATATTTATCTAAATAACTTTGGGGCAAAATTTCAACTATACATTTATCTATTACGTAAAACATTCTCTAGCAATTCGCACCGTTGATGAAAGTTTACAAATGTTGAGTAATGGTATCCTTTTTGCTTGTTAATAAGTTGAAAAAAGTTTCGTTTTTCAACTTGGAGATAAGTACCAGCACAATAATGAAACAAAACGTATTGCCCCAGGCGTGGTGCTTGCAAATTAACATTTTTATATTTAAGAGAGGACGAAGTTATGAACACAGAGGAAGTTATCATAGATAAGTGGAATAAAATAAAAACAATATTTCAAAAGTTTACATCAAGAGAAAATGATTCTCATGTTATGACAGAAGATGAAATGATAGATGAGGCCTCTGAAGAAAGTTTTCCCGCAAGTGATCCTCCTGGCTATAGATCAAAATCTCGCAATGACAAAACGCTGCATTCAAAAAAATAAGATGAAAGTTTCAAATGAAGAAAAGTCCATGAAGCTGGCCGAGTCGGGCCGTGAAGAATGGCATAAATCAAGTTTTCTAAAAGAAATGTTTATGGGGAATTTTTCTTTTCATCTCATTGATCCGTTTCCAATTTTGCAAGGATTGACAGGTGAAGAATATCTTGAATTCTATAAGAATTATAAGAGATTTCTAATCGAAGAGGTTGATGCAGATCTTATCGATCGAGAGGGTAAAATTCCAAAGAATATTATCGATAGATTAAAAGAGATGAAACTTTTCGCTTTGAAAATAGGAAAAGAATACGGGGGGCTTGGATTTACTCAGGCAGAGTACAACGAGATATTAAAGCTTACCTCAAGCAAGGATTCTAATTTATCTGCTCTTCTCTCTGCTCATCAATCCATCGGTGTCCCTCAGCCTTTAATCTTATTCGGTACAAAGGAGCAAAAAGAAAAATATCTTACGAGAATAGCTCTTGGACAAATTTCTGCATTTGCATTAACCGAAACCAATGCAGGCTCAGATCCTGCCAATTTGAGTACAACTGTAGTGGATGAGGGTGACTACTATATACTTAACGGCGAAAAACTCTGGTGCACTAACGTTACCATTGCTGATGTAATTGTTGTGATGGCACGCCACCCTGAAGACGATTTGCTTAGTGCCTTTATTGTCGAAATGAATTTCGAAGGTGTAAAAGTAGAACACCGCTGTCATTTTATGGGTCTTAGAGCGCTTGAAAATGGAGTTGTAAGTTTTAAAAATGTAAAAATTCCAAAAGAAAATCTTATTTCGGAAAGAGGCAATGGGTTAAAGGTTGCATTGGTCACCTTAAACACTGGAAGACTTGCTCTACCGGCGGCCATATCTGGATTAGTTAAAAAAAATCTAGAGATAGCAAGACTTTGGTCGCGAGAAAGAGAGCAATGGGGAAAACCTATATATAAACATGAAGCGATTGCTCATAAAATAGCTGATCTCGCATCTTCCTCATTTGCTGTAGAAACCATTTCAGACCTGGCCACGGCCTTATATGACAATCATCAAGATATAAGATTGGAGGCCGCTGTTGCAAAATTATTTTGCTCAGAAATTGGTTGGGAATGTATAGATACATTATTACAAATTCGTGGTGGGCGCGGTTATGAAACGGCCGATTCGCTAAAGACCCGTGGAGAAGCAAATATTCCAGTAGAAAAATTGATGAGAGATTTTCGCATCAATCGTATTTTTGAGGGAACTACTGAAATTATGCATCTATTCATTGCAAGGGAAGCAGTCGATAAGCATTTAAAAATCGCAGGAGTATTGCTGGCAAAAGATAAATCAATTGGTAAAAAAATAAAAGGCCTCCCTAAGATCGTTTTATTTTATTTTTCTTGGTATTCGAAACTTTGGATGAGTTGGAACTTTTGGCCTAGCTTTGGAAAATTTAAGGAATTTTCTCACCACTTGCGATTCATCAATCGATCTACAAAAAAACTCGCCCGTCAAATTTTTCACGGAATGATTATTTATGGTCCAGGATTACAAAACAAACAAGTTTTTCTTTTTCGTATAGTAGACATTGCCGTTGAATTATATGTTATGGCCGCTTGTATCTCCAAAGCAAGACAGAGGCAGACTGCTGAACATCGCAACGTTGCGGATATCTTTTGTACAAGTTCTACAATCAGAGTTAAAAAGTTATTTAATGATTTGTGGTCGAATTGTGATGATGCTAAGTATGAGCTTGCAAAAAAAATTGAAAACGATGAGTACCTTTGGTTAGAAGATGGAATTGTAGAATTAACTCAGGATCAAAAGCAGAATCTTCAATCTAAAAGAAGGTCATAACTAAATCTAAGAACTCCTGCAGACATATCTTAAAAATGCATCGGATAGATACTCGATGCGATTATTCTTGTCTTAAGGATTAACAATCATACAATGAGCGCCGTCACTCGTAACATTGACAGTAAAATAATTAGATTCATCTCTTATTTTTTCCATCCACGGAGCTGATTTAGACCAGTGAATAAAAAGTTGTAATATTGGTTTTGGTATACAGGAACTGACGCCGGTAGATGTACTTGATAAGACCAAGTCTTGGACATTTAAAACACAGAGATTTGTTGGCTCACTTGGGCGAAAGCCGCGATCAGACCATGAACACTCACCAGGAGCGAGTCCCTGACTAGAGGGTTTAGTGCCTCCTTTAAACCCTACAAAAAGTTGATTTTGCCCATTGGGAAATATTTGAAATCCCATGCTGGCAGGTGCGCCACCGCGACAGTTTAAGGGGTAGTATTGAGTGGCAAAAGCAGGAAGCGTGATAGTTAAAAGAAACAGTAAACAAAACAGTGAACTTAGTCGTTTGAATAATAATCCCATTTTTTCCCCTTATTATTTTTTATCTAAATTTTCTTGAAAAAAATTTCCCGTCTTTATTAAGATCAGAGTTTTAGTATTATTTTTATGACATATGAGTTTGAGTAATATTTTCTTTGGTCATTGGCTTGAATCTCTCTTGGCCTTCGCTTGTTGGATCCATGACAACATTTATCTCGCTTATCTTGTCTGCTGGAAATCCTGCTTTTTTTGCATGCTCTTTCACTAAATCCTTATTTTCTGCCATGTACACGCAATAGATTTTATCATCTGTTACGTATGATTCTCTCCATTGAATACCAGTCCCAAGTTGTGCGATTACGCTGTTTGACTTCTGGGCCATTTCTCGCATTTGCTCTTCAGAACTTCTTCCAACTCCAGGTATGTTTCTCTCTATAATAAATTTTTTTAACATAAATTCTCCTCTTTTTAAAAATTCTGTCCAAAAAAGTTGCCACAAATAAATCGGAATCAATAATACAAAATATTTATGTTTTATAAGTAAAAATAGATATTTTGTTACTTGATTCATAACTATACTTTCGTTGAAAATCTATAAAGTCTGTGTTTGTGTAGTATTCTTTAAACTGCAAGGAGAAACATATGCATACATTATTAAAGGTTACGATGAACGACATGGGGGCCGCGAATTCTGCAATCAGCGAAGGTAGACTCCAAAAAATTATTCAGCAAGTTTCAAAAATTATTTCTCCTGAAACATCTTTTTTCACAGCTGAAAATGGATACCGGACATGCATATTTATTTTCGATTTGAAGGATGCTTCTATCATTCCTATGATTGCTGAACCGTTTTTTACAGAGCTTAACGCTAAGGTGGAGTTTTTCCCGGGCATGGATGTTAACGAGCTTGATCGAGGACTTGAGGCCTGGAATAAACAGGCATCATCTTATACGAGTTTAAGCTAATAACTGGGCGGGAGCCGAGATTCGGCGTTCTAAAAGATGGCCAGGGATCTGTTTTGGCACCTTCTTACCTATAACTTACATTGGGTAAATGTATAATTAGAATGCAAGATTTTTTTGTTCTCCTAGGCCATCATCATAAAATAGAAGGTTATAACTAAATTCAAAGGAGAATTTTATGACACAAGTACAGGCAATACCTCAAGGTTATCATTCCTTGACCCCTTACATGACAATTAGAAACTGCGCCGAGGCGATTGAATTTTATAAAAAAGCATTTGGTGCAGTTCAGACGGTACGTATAGACGGAGAAGATAATAAAGTCATGCATGCTGAATTAAAAATCGGTGATTCGATTTTAATGATGACTGATGAAAATATTAAAATGGATCACAAGGGACCTGAACTTTTAAAAGGCACTCCTGTAAGTGTTCTTCTTTATGTTGAAAATGTGGATGATGTTTTTAATCGTGCAGTAAAAGCGGGGGCCACTGTTGTTAGTAAAGTAGAAGATCAATTCTTTGGGGACCGCATGGGGACGCTGAAGGATCCGTATGGCCATATTTGGTCCATCAGCACTCATATCGAGGATGTCTCACCAGATGAGATGGAAAAACGAATGAAGAAAATGAAACATTAAAAAATCCTCAAGATTCCCCTAAGGGTTCCCTAAGGGTTCCAGGAGACTTATGCTTTCGCACAAGTCTCCTGGAGCCCTTACAAGTCTCCTGGAGCCCTTAGGGGGTCATCCATTACTTCTTTAGGGGGAGCTTTTATTATGAGCAAATAATTTGTATTTGTATTTGTATTTGTAAATAATATTTGAGTCCTTTTCCCTTCTTTAGTTTAAATTAATAATTATTTTTAATTTTTTTTTAAAATTGAGCCGATAATGTGAAAAAGAAAATATGATCACCTTTATTTAAGAATACTAAAATGTTGTGGTAAATATTTTAATAACACAATTGGAGATTTCTAATGTTTAATAGATATAGCTTTAAAGCAAAGCTGATTTTACTTTGTATCGCTATGTCCTTTGTAAGTTTAACGATTAGTGTCCTCGCATATCAGGGGCTTCATGAAGTTCAGAATTCCAATAAGCGTATCTCTGAGGGAGTTGTGCCAAATCTAGAACTTGTCAATTCAATGGCCCTTCATTACAGAAGAATAAGAATTCAAGTTCGTTCATTAGGGCTTCCCGGAATTAGCAAACAAGATGCTGATGCTTCCATAAAAGATGCATTGGATGAAATAAATGCTTATGAGAATGACAATAAAGCTTATGAGTCTGGATCATTTTATCCAGGAGAAAAAGAACTTTATGAACAACTTAATTCGAATTGGAAGCACTTTAAGGAAATAGGTGAAAGAGCAATTGCTCTTTACCAATCCGGAACAGCTGAAAATCGCGAAGCTATGTTAAAGATATTTTTTATCAATTGTCCTGAAGCCGCTAAAGTATATACAGCTTCATTAAATAATATGCTTCAATTTCATAAAGTTAATTTAAAAAAATTCACAGAAGAATCGTCGAAAATTTCCCAAAAAACCAATTTACTTATTATCTTAATTTCGTCAATTGGAATTATTGCAAGTATCACGATAGGTTTTATATTTGCTACAAGCATATCAAAATCAATTAATGAAATTGTTCATAGTCTTCAAGGAAGTGCAGGAGATGTGTCAGCTGCAGCAACTCAAATAGCATCAGCTTCCGAAGAACTTTCTCAGGCAAATACCGAACAAGCAGCTTCTCTGCAGGAAACATCTTCTTCTGTCGAAGAAATTAATTCGATGATAAATTCGAATACAGAAAATGCAAAACAATCAGCATTTTCTTCGACCCAAAGTTTGGAAAATACTGAAAGGGGTCAGAAGGTTGTCGAAAGAATGATAAAAGCAATTGGTGATATAAATACAAGTAACAACAATATCATGCTTCAGATTAATGAAAGCAATAATGAGATAGAAGATATTGTTAAACTGATTGGTGAAATTGGTAATAAGACGAAAGTTATCAATGACATTGTTTTTCAAACAAAACTTTTATCTTTCAATGCTTCAGTTGAAGCAGCAAGGGCCGGAGAAAATGGAAAAGGATTTGCAGTTGTCGCCGAAGAAGTCGGAAATTTAGCTGCTATGAGTGGGGCCGCTGCCCTAGAAATCTCTTCAATGCTAGATAATAGTATTCAAAAAGTCGAAACGATTGTTAAAAATTCGAAAGAAAAGGTTGGGAGTTTGATTTCTGAAGGAAAAATAAACGTTGAAAATGGAACTCGAATAGCTGGAGAATGTGGGCAAGTCTTGAACGAAATTGTATCTTCGGTAGCAAGTGTTACCAGATCGGTAACAGAAATTTCCATTGCTAGTCAGGAACAGGCCCTAGGAGTGCAGGAAATAACAAAGGCCATAGCCCAGTTAGATCAAGTTACACAGGAAAACACTGCCAATTCAGCAGAATCTGCAAATGCTGCGGAATTATTGTCTCAACAAGCAATTACACTTAATCAACTTGTACAAAGACTTGTCTTAACAATAGATGGTTCTTCATCAAAATTAGAATCTGCAGATAAGTCGGAAGTAACTACAAGGAACAGAAAATCTGATCTTTCTGATAATAAAAAGAAAATTACCTTTCAGGAAAAAGTGAAACTTCCAAAGAAGAAGATTGAAGAAATTTCAACTAAAAAAATGCCTAGTGGTGGTTATCCTTCAAATGATGACGCTAGGTTCTCGGACGTCTAGAGCGGCCTGTAACAATTATTGGTTCATTAATTATGGACTCAATATACAGCTATAGGGTTCTTCTTTCTATTGATCGAACGATTGCAGGAAAAGAGGCGTGAAGGATGTTTTAAATTTTTAAACTAGTGCGAAATGATAGTTTAATGTCGCTCAACAAGTTTTTGGAGTTTATTAATTGAACTATTCCAACCTTTAACACAATCATCATGCATTTCTTTTGGAATACCTTCATGGCCAATAACCATTTTAGTTTCCCCAGAATGAGTATTACTAAATTCAATTGTAATAAGGAGATCATCAGGCCAATCACCGTCCATGCCGACGTCCTTGGCGGGAATTAAATTTCCATTCTCATCTGAAAAATGATCAGTAGTAACTATCTTTTTATTCGTCTCTATTTCTTTATAAATACCAGAGCTAAAGATAACTTTGCCAGATGGATCTTTCATGGCCAACACAGATTTTCCACCTTCGCGAAAATCAATTTTAGCACTCGGACAAGTGTGGCCTTCGGGACCCCACCATTGTTTTACAAGTTCTTCATCCGAGAAAGCTTTAAAAACCCGATCGACTGTGGCCTTAAATATTCGCGTAATTTTAACAAGAGGAAATTTTTCTAAATTAATTTTTTGATTTGTTGTCGAATCGTTTTTAAGTGTTGTTTCCATAGTATTATCCTTGGTAATGCTTTTTACTATTAAAATAGTATGAGCAAATTTCGTACCAATACCTCTGCTGGCAATGGCTCATTTTTATCAACTGCATGGGGATAGATATTTAGGCCAAAGTTAATGCAACGGAGCCCTGAAAAAATCTAAAATTAGATTAAAGTAAATTGAAAAAAAGACGAAGCATAAATGGGTGGTAATGGTAAGTAGTAAATCTATCTAATAGGTAAAATCATAGTGTTTTTTATTAAAGTGATTCATCTTCTAAAAAATATTAGTTACAAATTTAATCTTCACAAAGAAATAATCGCTATTTTATGTATTTCTTTCTTTGCTTTTCAAAATTGCGTAATGAATACCCCTAATACTGTGAAGAAAATAAATACCCCTAATGCTGTGAAGAAGATAGGTCTATTGAGTTCCGGAAATTCGCCCGTGATAACAAAGTCCTTGTCGTTAGAGGCAATGCAATCTCTAAGAGGCACCCCTAGCATCGGAATCAACTACACCACATGGTTCGGTGGATCTTCTGTCGTTAGTTCCGGTAGTGACGGCTTCTGTAACTCGGTCGGTTGGAATAATTCGCCTTTGCAACTTGCCGGAACAAAGTCTCTGCTCTTTTCTAAAAATCCTATAGGTTATTGCTACAATAGTTTTGACCCCCAAACCGCGCAGACCCATGCCCCCTGGCTTTCCTATCTGAATGTTGATTACGTCATCTTTGACGCCACCAATGAATCAAAGGGGGTTTCGCCTGCTGCGGATCCTAGCTATCAAGCGGGATTAATCGCGATGAGGCAATTTATCGGTTACGCTCCCCATCCGATTCGTTCACTCTTCATGTTTTCCGTTACATCATGGGCCCAATTTGAATGTCCGACCACCAATAATTGCACTTCATCGCTTCCGCCAAACGACGAAGTCTTCACCCTAAACTCATTCGTCGTAGCACATTTTCAAGACTTATATACACAGTATGAACAAACCCCGAGTGCTTTCGTCACTCTCGGTGATAAACCCGTCGTTCTGATCTATGTCGCCTCTGGAAGTGGAGTGATGGACCGAACGACGGGTAGGCCCTATTTTAAAGGTTCTGGCAGCTATATCCCGTCAGTAGAGCAGCTGAATCCGATTTTAAGCAAATCAAATGGCTCGAAAATCGCATTTCAAGATGCATTCTCAGTTCGATACACAATTGTCGATAAAAACAAAGATTTTAGTAAGATTTCCAATCTTATTTGGATGTGGAACTGTCCGGGCTGCAGCTTTAGTGAGTCTTCGTCCGCGTGGCTCTTGAATGAAAAACTTGGATTTCGAGATCTGGGTGCATTTTTGGAACAATTAAAAAATGGTCTTGGAAAATTGAGTATTATTCTTTCGCCTTGGAACAGTTTTTCAAGTTCAGGTGATGAGAAAGGTCCTTATTCTACAACTCTTGAGCCTAATACAACTTTGTATAAAGTCGACTCAACTCCTGGGAATAGAGATCCATATTTTTTCTACAACAATGTAGCTTCATTGATTCACAGTACGCTCGCTAGAACCGATGCCTCCCCTCCAACCCTTCTGCCTCGGTTTCCTGATTCACCACCAACGGACACAAATTTTCGGGCATTGGTGTCCGGAAAACTCTATTCTCTAAAAAATGCAGGTTCCCAAAAATGTTTGGACATAACTGGGGGGAGTTCGACAAATGGAACTCGCATCCAACAATATGACTGCATCCATGGTGACCCCAATCAAACTTGGAAGCTAGTTTCACGCTCTGACGGAGTCTGGAGTTTTGTTTCCCAGATTTCGCAAAAGTGTTTGGATTTCTCTGCTCAACAAATCTTCAGCGATGGAAATGTGGTTCAACAATGGAATTGTAGTGGGGCAATCAATCAGAGCTTCAGTCTGATAGAGAGAGGGGCGAATCTTTACCAGATTAAGGCCATTACACCCAACGAGTGTCTCGATGTACCTGCACAATCTATCGACTCCAATGGAGCTCTACTTCATACTTGGGCATGCGGTCCTCAGACTAACCAAGATTTCTATTTTGTGCCAGCACAATAGTTATCCTGGTACACCTATCTTATTTAAAGAAAAGGCCATGAAGCTTGCCGAGTCAAGTCGTGAAGAATGGCAGAAATCAAGAGAAACTTCAGAAATTAACAATCGCATAAAGCGCATATGGCGCATGATTTGCAATCAATATTGAAATACTGAAACAAGTAATCAAGGAGATTGTTATGCCATATATTACTGTCGGAAAAGAAAATTTAAGTGAGATAAAAATTCACTATGAAGATCACGGCAATGGAAGTCCAGTTGTGCTGATTCATGGATTCCCTTTCTCAGGTGCCGTGTGGGAGAAACAAGAAGCGGTATTACTAAAGGCCGGTCATCGTGTTGTCTCTTACGATCGCCGCGGCTTCGGCCAATCAAGTCAACCATCCATCGGTTATAACTATGATACATTTGCAGATGATCTTCAGCAGTTACTCATGGAGCTGGGTCTTGAAGATGTGACTCTCGTTGGTCACTCAATGGGAACCGGCGAAATTGCCCGGTACTTAGGAACATTCGGAAGTAAGCGAATAAGTCGGGCCGTATTTATATCTCCTATTCCACCGTTTCTGCTTAAGACTGAAGATAATATAACGGGTGTTGATGGCACTGTGTTTGAAGGCATTAAGTCAGCGATCGTTGATGATCGTCCGTTATTTATTGCTGAGTTTATAAAAAACTTTTACCACACAGATAAAAATCTTGGAAAATCCGTGAGCAAGGAAAAAACTATTCTAGATTTCAATCTGGGAACATCTGCCTCGGCCATTGCAACCCTCGCCTGTGTATCGACATGGTTAACAGATTTCCGTCGAGACATTCCAAAGATAGATATTCCTTGCCTTGTTATTCACGGTGACGCTGATCGAATTCTTCCAATTGAGTCAACGGGACCATTACTTGCAAAAGCGCTTAAAGCGCGTCTGGTGACAATCCCTGACGGGCCACATGGTATCCCGTGGACTCATGCTGAAATTGTGAATAAAGAGATTTTAGAGTTCATGAGAGAACAGGCAGTGAAGAAAGTTAGAAAGACTGAAGAGCGCAGTATTGAATTGTAATAGAAATTGCCCAAGATAAATGTTGAATGTTTTTTTATTTAAAATTTTTTCATGACAATTACTATTGTCAACAATCAATGCGGCCCAAATGTGGATATGGCCTGTGCTAAATTCCGCTACTCACTTGTGATGTATGGAGCACATTTATCCCCCCCTCGACTATCAAAATGTGCGACCAAAATATTTAACTAATTTTTGGGAGATCGTCGATTGGCATTTTTGTTGAAGACATTCTGAACAAATCGTCCTTTTCACGCAATATCGAATAATGGCACTCCAATATAACTATTAACTTTTACGAAATCAAACTCAATGTTAATATCAGGTTGTGGAGATTTCACAGTCAACTAAAGGCATTTTACTATGGAGGTATATGGATTTTTTACAGTGGAATGAAAAATACGCATTAGGTATCCAAGAGATCGATTCTCAGCACCAATCGCTTTTTTTATTAATCAATCGTTTGTATCGTCAAATGATCCGAGTCTCTGATCCAATTGAAGACAACGAGATATTGGATGAACTGATTAAATATACCAAGGTTCATTTTAGTTTCGAAGAAAATTTTTTTGATAAAATTTCGTTTGCGGAATCAGATAAAAAATTACACAAAATGGAGCATCTCAATTTTTGTGCGAAGATTGAGGAGTTTCAGGAAAAAATGCTAAGCGGTGAAGAAGGGTTAACTACCAGTATGATGATTTTTTTAAAGGATTGGCTTAAGAATCATATCCTAAAAACAGATATGACATATAAAATTGAGTTAGATAAAATTAGCGCCCCCGAGTAAGTATGAGCAAAATACCATTTAAGATATTAATTGTAGATCCAGATCATAATGCTTTTGATTTTCTCAATACCCAATTGATTCGTTTTCAATTAACTATTTTGTCTTCCCGCAATTTGGTGGATGCTAAGAAGCTAATTATTTCAGATCGGCCAGACTTGATAATTGCCGAAATGTATCTTCCTGATGGTAGTGGAGTGGATTTGTTTTCTTGGATGGAGAAAAATTTTCCAAAAGCAAAATCGATTCTTGTGACAAGTGACGTGAATGTCATTACTAACAACACTACATACGACCATGATTTGTACGAGCTACTGGTAAAACCATTTCCAACAACAGAACTTGATAGAGTTATAAAAAAAATTTATCCAGAGCTTTTATCAATATTCGAAAAAGAAGCATCTCGTCAAAAGTACATGGAAATTTCCTTTAATGAATTTTTAGTTGGAACGAAAGCATTAATGTCACTCTACCTAAAGTTGTCTGTAACGAAATTTGTGAAAATTGTTCATAAAGGTGAAATTATTGAAAATGCCTTACTTGAAAAATATAAAAAAAAGGGAGTCAGGTCTATTTATGTAGAAAGTGAAGAATATGATAGTTACCTTGATCTTGGATTAAAGGCCAGTGATATAATTAAGGACAAGAAGAACATATCAATTGAGAAGAAGACAAAATTTTTTATCCATGTCTCAGATATTTTCCAAGAAAAATTATACAAAACAAGTTTTAATGAAGATGATTTTAACGATGCCCAGTCTTTTGTGGTTGATACTCTAGAAGTTGCAGCAAAAAATAAATCGGTTATGGATCTAATGGAACTTCTGAAAAACAATAGCAACGTTCATTATGCACATTGTTTGGCAGTAAGTATCTATTCTGTATTACTGGCAAAAAAACTTCAATGGAGCACTGATAAGACCACTGGTATTTTAGCAATCGGTGGTTTTTTGCACGATATTGGAAAAAAAAATTTTCCCGAAGAACTTAGAACAAAGCCTTATTCAACTTTTTCAGAAGAGGAATTACGCTTGTATGAGAACCATACGATTTTGGGAGCAGAAATATTAACGAGGATTGAAAATATACCTAAAGAAGTTTTTCAAATTATAATGCAGCACCATGAGTGTATAGATGGATCTGGTTATCCTTTTGGGATAACTAATGTAAATATTTTTCCGCTCGCTAAAGTTGTAGGGCTCGTGAATCGTTTTGCAAATCTTGTCTTAGAAACGGAAAAAGGGAAGGCAATGACACCTAAAGAAGCTATAAAGTATATTGAATATAATGAGAAGGAAAAGTTTGACTCAAAAATGCTTGAAGAATTGAAGCGCTTAATAATTTTGTAAAGGGAAGCCAAAATTCGCCCTAGGGTAAAAAATGTTAAAGATTTCCTTCGAAAATTAACTGTGTTCGGATGGTGAATAAATTTCTGAAGTAGTTCTAGATAGAATTGCATCACATTACAGATATTTATGTTAAAGGTGGCACGTCATAACTTTTCTTAGCACCCAATAATTTTCGCAATTCTTGAACTGAAAAGCGTAATACATGAGATTGTTTAGTAAGTTCGTCAGATGATTCCTTTGTCTTTTGAGTAATGGTTGTGGAATTGTGA
>JAQTTZ010000082.1 GCA_028710485.1 Bacteriovorax sp.
GAAAGGCTCAAAAGGCCTACAGCACTTCATCTAACGATCAAGGTGAGAGAGAGTAAGGCAAATATTAAAAATAAAAGAATCCTAAAGGCGCTTCATCATGCCATCAAAAGGGCGAGACTTAAGAAGTTAAGGATTATTCACTATACGATTGAATATAATCACGTTCATTTATTAGTGGAGGCCAGCAACAATGAAATTCTTCATAAAGGAATGCAGGCGCTGGGAATATCGCTCTCAAAAGCAGTTAATAAGATAAGTCAGCTAAAAGGAGGAGTCTATAAACACCGCTATCATTTCAGAAAAATAAATTCCAGGTGCGAATTAAAAAATGTCATACATTATATTTTTTAAAATGGACTGAAACATAAAAGATCCAGATCAATGCTTGATCCTTACAATTCTTTTTCCGCTGAAAAAATAATTCCGGCGGATATGGATCTAATCATTAGAAAAAGTGTATTTCTTTCAAGATTGAGAAGTGAATTGCGGGAATTGTTGGACGAAGGGAGCGTTTATTATATGAGCTATGCGTACTTATGGAGTTAGCGACTCAACTTTTTTGCTAAAGAATCCAATATTCGCCATGTACTTATTCTATTCTTGGGCCAAAAATCCCGAGGTTTTTGACCCCGGGATTTTTTTTAACGGCTATTCATCTTTATTCATTTTTATTCATCTATAGATACAGAAAGTCTCAATTCGACATATAAATCTAAATCTTCATCAGTCAGAAGTTGGTTAATAACTTCGCCACCTTCAATTGATTTATTGATTTCAGCGCGAATAAGATCTCTTAATCCCGCAAGAGTATCTTGGTCGTTTCTTTCAACTGCTTTTTGGATTTCCTCTTTATTTAGGTCAAACAATTCCGTAATTCCAGTAGTTCCTTTTGAGATAAAATAAAAGATTGCACCAATTCCTTTTGAAGTAAGAGAAATTCCATTTCCAGTTAATTCAAGACCGGCATCGAGATTATTTTTACCAGTAACTTTTGTTGAAATTTCAGATCCTTTTGAAGAAGCTTTGAAGAGGATTTCAGAAATTTTCCCAATAGCATCAGAAGTTAAATCAAGTGGTTTTGCAAAAACTTTAGCAAGTACTTTTAAAATTTCCGTAGAGACATCAGAGGATATTTCTGTCCCTTTTGAAAGTGGTTTTAAAATTTTTGAAGAAACATCAGAAGAAATTTCAGATCCATCTGAAAGTTTATCAAAAATAAATTCAAGTGCTCTGCCTGATGCTTTTGAAGAAGGGTCTAGAAGAAGAATCAGTTTTTTGGAAGCATTAAGCGATTGATCGGCAGACTGACCAGAAAGTTTAAAGACCATTGCAAGTCCTTTTCCTGTTAACTTAAAGACTGGTTTGGAAACTTGTGAGACTTGAATAATTGATCTGCCAATTGATGCTGAACTTTTTGCAGTAGAAGCTAATCTTTTAGAAAGAAGAGCGTCTAGTTTTTCACCTGTAAAATCTGCCGCCTTCATTGTACCGTCAACACTACTTTGACCTTGTGCAATTGTGATTTTAGTTGCATTAGATGATACTTTAAAACTTGCGTCTCTTAAGTCGGCAGCAAAAGCTTGAGTAGACATAAGTGCAATAACGGTAATAATGATTTTGTTTTTCACGCGAACTCCTAAGTTCTATTGTTGTTGTGATTGCTAATGTTAGGATTGTTGCAGATTTTTAAATTTTTTTTTGATTTTTTTGATTTTTCGGAAAAACTTACAGGCTGTACAAAATTTGTACAAAATATTTATCTATCTCATAACCGCTGCAGTCGACCGAGATGTCAGGGCGCTGCCGTTTAAGAGCAGGAACATTTAGGAAAAGACTCTGATTTTTAAGGCAGAGTCTTGAGAAACTATTTCTATTCTAGAACTTTATTTTTAACAATGATAAGAGCTGAGAAACCTGCATTTGAATAAGCATAATTTCCTTTAGAATCTATTTCAACAGTTCCGTTTACCTTAAACTTCGGAATTCTTGCACCTTGAGTTTCTTGAATACGAGCAAAAATTTCTGAAGCAATATCACCTGGAAGACGAACACATCCACCAGAAGCTTTTTTCCCTAGAGCAGATTCAGTTCCTCTTGGAGCTTGGTGAAGAGCGATATCGCCATTAAAAAAGATAGCAAATGGCATTTTTACTCCACCAACTAACCAAGACCATTTTCCAGCGTATGCACCAGATTTATGATCTTTATCTAAGAAACTTGGAGTGTAGTAACCAGTTGGTGTAACTGACCAAGAATCTCTTTTAGCATGGTGCTCGCCCGCCGCTTCAAATTCATCTCTACCAGTAGAAACTTTTCCAATGATGATTAAATTTCCATATTCATAAACTTTTATTGATTGAGCATCGTTGCCACTATTTGCCTTGTTAACAACAACTACATAATGAAATTCTTTAGTCCAAGGTTTTGATTCGAAATAACTTGTTTGGAAATCTACATCTACATCAACTGGTCTTGTTGCAGAAACAGAAGCTCCAGACATGTCCTGGGCCAGAAGAGAAGTGGCCGAGAGTAATAGAACAACAATACTTATTAATAAATTCTTCAATTTAATCTTCCCCTTGGTTTTTTTATCTAGTGGGTAGTAACCTTGAAATTTGTGATTGCATAGAAGATTATCGAAGATTCCAAGATGAGGAAAATATATTTAGTTAAAAAGTGAATGCTTTAAACATCTTGTCTGCGCACCGACCAAATAAAGCCATCAAACCAAAAATGTAATAGGGAGGTTAGAAGCCAAAATGCTGCAAGGTACTCCACCCCAGAGGTTGTTTGGCGCAGCCCGGCAAATACGATCATGAAGGGGATGATCACTAAAAAATAAAGTAGATTCACTCCTTTATTAGATTTTTGCTTCAGACCTGTGAGGTTCGAGAGATTATTTCTTTCACTAATTAAAACAATAAAAACGTATTGAAGAGCATGATAAATATTTCCAAAAAATATTCCGTCTGCGATGGTAAAAATTGAAGCTGTTAAAATGGTTGTGATACCAGTGACCGCAAATAATGCGAATTTAGCTTTTGGAAAACTGTATCCTTCCTTATGAAATCTTCTATAACTTTGGATATAGAATAAAGTATAGCTCACACCAAAAGTGTATAGAGGAATTCTTATGGCCTTAAGCACCCAACTATAATTAGTCATAATATTTTGAGATAACTCAAGATACTTGATGAGACCAGCACTCCGTTGTGAATCAGGCAAATAAGTTAATAAGATCAAATGCGGTAAAAGACCGAGTACAAAACACATTCCCATATCGAGCTTTCGACCTGTCAGTGGATCATTGCCAGTTCTTCCATCATATATTCGACCAAAGCCAAAAGTTTGCATGATGGAATGCCACTCATCCCAGTAAAGAGCGAGAACACCTAAAGCTCCAAATAAAAGTGGAGAAATCCACATGCAGATCAAGACAACTAGCGGAACCAAAGTGAAGCGGTATTTATAGCGCATAAAAACAGACTTGTTTAAATGGCTGCGGGTAAAAACCAAGAGGACATGCATATGAGTTAATAAAGTGGCGGCTATAGCGAACCAATAAGGAGTTTCGCTGCCATAAATAAAGGCCCCGTTTTTAGAACGAGGTTCACAAATGGCCGCAACAAAAAGAAAGGCCAAGAGAGGACAGAGTACAATAAAAAAAATATCAGTGGTTTTACTATTTAGATACCAGCTTTTCTTTGTTGTACCGTTCATTATTTATAAAACTCGATTAAAAATATGGTCAACTGATTTAAGATAAATATCTTTTAATCCTTCAGGTGTTACTTCCGGGAGCTTTAAATCTATTTTTTGTTTTTTTAAAGACTCTTGAATGAATTCTCTATATTTTACCGGGCTTGATTTTGCTTCTGGATCAAATGAAGCTGCTTGAATGATGGTGTAAAGCTCTTCTCTGGTGATTGCTTGGCAATTAGCGATAAGAAAATGCAAATAATAACTTGAGAGATAATGAGTGTGATTTAAAACTTTTCCTTCAACCACGACAGTATCGATATCTAGTAGATTAAGAGTCGTGGTGAAGCGCTCAAGCGCATAAACTAGAATTCCAAAATGATCTGGAAGATAAAGTCTCTCGGCACTTGAATGAGAGATATCGCGTTCGTGCCAAAGGATAGCATTTTCTAAGGCCATTGTTAGGTGAGAGCGAAGAAAGCGCGCTAGACCCGTAAGGTTTTCAGAAGAGATTGGGTTTTTCTTATGCGGCATTGTAGACGAGCCTTTTTGGCCCGGTCTAAATCCTTCGGCCACTTCTTTGACGTCTGAATGGTGAAGATGGCGAATTTCAACGGCGAGTCGCTCGATTGCATTGGCGATAAGAGAGGTAATCGAAATAAGTTTTGCAATCCGGTCGCGAGGAATAATTTGAGTTGAAACATCTTCAACTTTTACTCCTAGTTTCCTTGCGACACTTTCTTCGATATCGGGAGTGAGGATGGTATAATTCCCAACAGCTCCTGAGAGTTGAATTGTTAGTTCATTTTTATAAAACTCTTCCAGGTCATGGCGTCTGCGTTTAAACTCAGCGTAGTGACCAAGTAGTTTTTGCCCGAAGCTCATAGGTTCAGCATACATCCCGTGAGATCGTCCCAAAGTCATAAGCATTTTAGTTTCAACAGCTCGAGCTTTTAAGGCCAGAAGAAAAAGATCAAAAGACTTCATGGCGACTTCTAAAGAAGCTTTAATTTGCAAGGTAAGGGCGCTGTCGATGACATCAGAAGAAGTCACACCATAATGAAAATATTTTCCGATATCAGCAGGAAGTTGTTCAGTTATAGATGTACAAAAGGCTATGACATCGTGACGGGTGACTGATTCAATCTCATCAATGCGCGATGGAAAGATTTTCGCAGTTTGGGAAATAACATCAGCTATCCCATTAGGGATCATTTGCTTTTCCTCGAGCGCTCGAAGCAATTCAAGTTCGATTGTTAAAAAGGTGCGGTATTTATTTTCATCAGTCCAGATAGGAGTAATATTTTTTGCTTCATAACGAGAAATCATAAGTCACCACTTTTTTAAAATTATAGGTAAAAACTGAGATCAAATCCAAGGGTTAAATAGCTCATCGTGAGGGAGCGAATTGAACTAGTTTCAGTATCATTATCTTGCGATCTTTTTACAACTGCCAAGTTGTATGTGAACTGCGTACCGGCACTGAAATAATCAGAAAATCTTTTGTACAAAGAGAACTTAGCAATCATTCCTGGACCTGTGAATGATTTTCCAGAAGTGTTTTCTTTATAAATATTATAAGTGAGATCTGCGGCCATTAATTCGTATATGTCGTTAAAAGGCAATAAAGTTTGAGCGTATCGACTCTCTCTTCCAATTCCTACGCCAATTGTCGTCATAGAACTTTTTGTATCAACAAGCTGATCATTGGTTAAACCAGTCGCCGTTGGATTATTCGTTGTAATTTTATTAAACAGACCATTTGTAAGAAGAAAGTTTGTGTCGAGCCAATAGTCTTCTAGTTTTTTGCCGTATGAAAAAGTGAAATTGGTTATATCTCTCGCTTTTTGAATACTTGGATTCACACCAAGCAGGAAAGAAAAACGGTTTTGGTAAGTTGGATTAAAAGTTGATTCAGATTTCAGGACGAATTGCTCTACTGCATGAACTTCGCTCGAAGCAAGTAAAAGAAAAAAAAGAATTCTAAAATATTTTTTCATAATCATCATTATCCTTATTTACCTTTTATTCTGACTGCCAATTGTTCAAAATTCTCTCCTGGAAAGTCTTCAATACCAGCTAGTTTTGCCAGATTTATTTTTTCTTTTAAATGTTGTAGTTTGGTTTGTTCAAAAAGAATTTTAGTCGTGGTTAATTCATCAAGGACGAGATGAAAATCGTAGTACTTTGTTTTGCCACTTAAGTAGTTTTCCAAAATGGTATCAAAAGCTTTTTGTAAGCTGGGGAGTCTTGCTTCTAAAATAACGATTTGATTTTGAAGAGAAAGAATCGAGAGATAAGTTTGGCGAATAATTGATTGAGTAAAATGACTATTTTTCTCAAACTCCTTAAAAGCAATCTCTTTTCCAATTCGGCCAATGGCCAGTTTGTTTGAATTTAAAAATCCATCTTCGCCAGTTAAGCTCCATGTCGCATTAAGTGAGGCAACTAGTTCAACGTTTCCACTTCCACTATATGTTTCGTAAGTGGTTGTGTTGGTGGTTGGCCCGAATTTTTTATTATAGGCCCCAAGATTTACTGTAAATTTCGGCAGCGGCATATTTTCTTTAAGGGCCACATCGTAAGAACGCTCAGCATTTTCAATTAAGGTTTTATTAGTGAGCAGGGTCGGGTTGTTTTTAGCCGAGATACTGATGGAATCATCGAGCGTAATTTTAATTCTTCGGTAGTCAAGGCCTTCATTCAAAACATACTTAGTTCCAATTTCATCAGCTATTAAAAAGGCCATACTTTCGTCGGCAGTATCAGCTGAAATTTTAGCGTCGTGATAATCGTTTTGTGCCTTTAAGTATTCACTGCGCGCAAGATAATACTCTTGCTTGGATGTTTTTCCGATAGTAATTTTTTCTTTATTAAGGCGATAAAGAAATGAAGCTTGGCGGAGTTGGTCCTGGCGAATTTTTTCAATATTTTTTGAAGACATTAAAAAGAAATAGGTGCTGATCAAGTCTAGTTTCAATTCACGCTTTGATTCATCAAAAATTTGTTTATTTCGGGAGTAGAGAGATTTTTTATTCAAATAAAGAGCGTAGTCTTTACCCCAATTAAAGACAGTATAATTTCCAAGACTCAATCCCAAAGATCCGCTTGGAGTTGTCGGATTTGGATCGGCCGGAGGCCTAGAGCTCGAACGAAGAGTTGAAATGCGCTGATTGGTCGTAGTAAGATTGATTTTTAATTCAGGTAACCAAAAAGCATTCTTTGCGCCCTGATATTGAATTTCATTTAATGTATCAAATTGGCCGCGAATATTTTGTTCGTAGTTTTTGCGAAGACCTTGTTCGATAACATCATTGAGCTGGAGATTTTTAAAGGTCTCACTTAATTTATATTTATCGGCTTCTTGGATATAGATTTCTGATTCAGAAACTTGCTTGGAGCGAACTTTCTCATCGGATCTTTTCTTTTTGGCATCAGTGGACGGTGTTAAGAGATCTTCTTCGGAAAGTATTGGTGATTTGGTTTTCTTGGGTTCTGGAGTTATTATGGGTTCAGCTTTAACTTCGTCTGGTGTGGCCGTTTCTTCCTTTGGGACTTCTTCTTTGCTCGCTTCCTCTTTGCTCGTTTCTTCTTTGCTCGCTTCCTTTTTGGTTTCGTCGGGAGCAGGAATGACTTCCGTTTTAGGAGTTGTGTCAGTTGAGGGAAGAGTCTGGGGTTCGTCAGTTAGTTCATTTGTGTCAGCTTCTTGTGAGAAAGTAGACTTCGAAAAAGCCAGTACGCCCATGAGGAGTATAAATTGAATCTTGTTTGTCATAACTAAAATGATAGAGAATCGATTTAGCTATGAAAAGTATTTTTATCGGGGAATATTGCTAAAGAACAATCTTAGAGAATAATTTTAAAGAGCAATCCCAGGACAGCCCTTGCGAACAATACTCTCTTCTTGGTACTGGATTTGAGTTTGAGTAAGTATGAGTTCATGTTCGAGATGGCCGAGATTCGCCTCTAATTTTTTCTTAACCGTCACTTTGTTTTCGGGAGTGATTTTTTGGAGATGTTTGTTCCGCTCGATCATGGCCATAATTCTTTGTTTATTGGCAATTTTCTCTTGGCGTTTTTCAGTTAAGAGTTCACAGCGACGACTGATGCTGGGATCAGTGATGACGGTGCGCTTATAATCTTCTGCATAGGTGGTTTTTGACGAAAATACTGCGATTCCGACTAAAAAACTCAAGGATAGTGGGCAAATTCTTTGGGCCATTCCAATTCAACTCCTCTATAATAACAAGATCAATTCTATCATCCTAATGGAGACCTTTAAAGTGAGCAAAAAGAGAATCCTCATTTTAATTCCTGCTCGGTTTGCTTCTACTCGTTTTCCTGGAAAGCCGTTGGCGAAAATACTAGGTATTTCCATGATTCAAAGAGTTTTGGAAAATTGCTCCCACGCCAGCGCACCGGGATTTGAATTCGAATCTTTCGTGGTCACAGATGATCCAAAAGTCGAAGAACATATAAAAAGCTTTTCTTCAAACGTTGTGAGAGTTGACGATGATGTGATCTCTGGCACACTTCGCATTCAATTGGCCTATGAACGCTTTTTTAAAGATAGAAATAATGAAAGAAATTATGACCTGGTGATCAATGTTCAAGGGGACGAGCCTTTATTGGACTCTAGTGATTTAGTCAAACTGGCGCAGTTTCATTTAAAAAGTTCTTTCGATATAACGACGTTAGTAAAAAAGCAAATGGGTTTTGAAGAAGACTTTCACGATTATAATAAAGTTAAAGTGGCCATGAGTGAAGAGACTGGGACTGCTTTTTATTTCTCACGAGCAGCAATCCCGTATAAACGCGACACCAATGCTGATTTAGAAAATGACTACTGGTTTTTGCATATCGGAGTTTATTCATACCGTCCAAATGCCTTAACCCGATTTTCAAGTCATCCCGAGACTCGACTGGAAAATTTAGAAAAACTGGAACAACTCCGCGCTCTTGAAATCGGTCTTACTATCGGAGCTCATAAAACAGAGAGTATTGTTGTTGGAGTTGATCGTCCCGAAGATATTAAAAAAGTAGAAGAGGTATTAAATGACAGAAAATAAAAAACACAAAAAATTTATCTTTATCACAGGCGGAGTTGCAAGCTCACTGGGCAAAGGTTTAGCTGCAGCAAGTATCGCCAGTCTGCTCGAGAGACGCGGGATTAAAGTTGCCATGTTAAAAATGGATCCATACATAAATGTTGATCCGGGAACGATGAGTCCTACTCAACATGGTGAAGTTTTTGTCACAGATGATGGAGCTGAAACCGATCTCGATTTAGGTCACTACGAGCGATTTACTTCACTAACATTGAAGCGCGAAAGTAATTTTACGACGGGGCAGGTTTATTTAAAAGTTATTGAAAATGAGCGAGAAGGAAAATATTTAGGAAAAACAGTTCAAGTTGTTCCCCATATTACCAATGAAATTAAAAGACGCATTCATATTGCTGCTGAAAACTCAGATCTGCTCATTGGAGAAATTGGTGGAACAGTAGGGGATATTGAGTCACTGCCCTTTATTGAATCAATTCGCCAATTAGCTCATGATGAAGGTCCAGATAATGTATTATTCATTCACTTGGTGCTTTTGCCATATATTGCAGCGGCCGGAGAGTTGAAATCAAAACCTGCACAGCATTCGGTGAAAGAATTGATGTCTCAAGGACTTTCTCCACATATTATTATCAGCAGATCTGATCGCGTGGCCGATGAAGACACTCTCGATAAAATTTCTAGATTTTGTAATGTCGCCAGAAAAAATGTTTTCCAATCAATTGATATGGATTCCATTTATAAAGTTCCTCTAGAATTTCATAAACAAGGCCTGGATCAAAGAATCGCCGAGCTTTTGGGAATTTGGGTGCCTGAGCCAAAAATAGAAGATTTAGAAAAAGTTGTTTATAACTTTACCCATCCGCTTAGGGAGGTAAAAGTTGGAATCGTTGGCAAGTACACTGAGCTTACTGAATCTTATAAATCTCTCGATGAAGCTCTCAATCATGGGGCCATTGCCAATCAATTAAAATTCAAACCGGTTTATATCGACTCTGAGTTATTAGAAAAAAATGCAAATCTAGATGAAATCTTTAAAGATGTTCAAGGTATTTTGGTTCCTGGAGGCTTTGGAGAGCGTGGGACAGAAGGAAAAATTAAGGCGATTGAATACGCTCGTACTAATAAAATTCCTTTCCTTGGAATTTGTCTGGGATTGCAATTATCAGTGATTGAATACGCACGAAATGTATTGGGCATTCAAGATGCCACTTCAGAAGAATTCAAAAGTGGAGGTTCACACCTCATTCACTATATGGAAGGACAGCGAAGTGATGGTGCCAAAGGCGGAAGTATGCGCTTGGGTTCATACGCTTGTGCACTTGAAGATGGCACACTTGCTAAAAAAATATACCATGCCGACATCATTCATGAACGCCATCGTCATCGCCTGGAAGTGAATAATATGTATATGGATAAATTTACCAATACCAGCTTAGTGGTTTCAGGCTTTAATAAAGAATTAAATTTAGTGGAAGTGATAGAACTTAATGATCATCCATTTTTTATTGCCTGTCAGTACCATCCAGAATTCAAATCAAAACCATTTTCTCCGCATCCGTTGTTTAAAGCATTCATCGAGGAAGCGGATAAATTTAAAAAAAATAAATAGGAAATATAGATGACAAAACCCAAATTAGATTTTTATATTGGTTCTTGTGTTTTAGAAAGCGAAGAACTCGCACTTACTATTGCAGACCGTTTGATCAAAGACCTAAAACCTTTCGAAGATAAAATCACAATCACCTATAAAGGAAGCTTTGATAAAGCAAACCGCACTTCAATCAATTCATACCGAGGTCCCGGTATCGATGAAGGAATGCGCATTTTAGAAAAAATCAAAACAACTTTTGGTCTTCCAGTGCTTACCGATTTTCATGAAACTTCTCAGGCCATGAAATTAGCTACAATCGTTGATGTACTTCAAGTTCCTGCATTTTTGTGCCGGCAAACCGATATGATTGCAGCGGGGGCCGAGGCGTGCGCTAAGTACGGGCGAATCCTAAAGGTTAAAAAAGGACAATTTTTATCTCCCGAAGAAACAAAAAATATCGTTGATAAGGCGACGACTTTTTTACCAAAAGGCCAGATTCTACTAACAGAGCGCGGATCGAGCTTCGGTTATAATAATTTAATAGTTGATATGGCCTCGTTTCAAATCATGAAAAGTTTTGGGGTCAAAACTGTTCACGATGCTACTCATTGTGTTCAACGTCCTGGAGGGTTGGGAACAGCGACTGGTGGTAAACGTGAGCAAATATTAGTGTTAGCAAGAGCGGCGATAGCAGCTGGAGCAGATGGTATTTTTATGGAGACTCATCCTAATCCTGACAAGGCCTTATCGGATGCAGCGACAAGTTTGCCTCTTGATTCGATCAAAGGAATTGTTGAACAACTCTTAAGAATTTACGAGGTAGTATAAAATGGCAAAGCCACTTAATGAAAAACTAAGACTTAAAGAATACGCTGAGAAATTTAGTGAAAAACTAAAAAAAATTAAAGTATGTGCATTTGATATTGATGGAATTCTCACTAATGGTGGAATTACTTGGGAAGGTGAGAACGTTGGGTTTAACCGCACTTGCCATATTCACGATGGCTACGGCTTTAAAATTTTGAGAGAAGCAGGACTATTGGTCGGGATAATCTCTGGCGGAGATAGTGTGGGAATGAGAAAGCGATTTATCGACACACTAAAACTTGATTTCGTTTTTTTAGGAAATGAAGACAAGCGCGATGCTTATAAAAAAATATTAGCTTTGGGTTATAGTGACGAAGAAATTCTTTTTATGGGCGATGAGTTCATTGATCTTCCAATTCTTAAACGTGTTGGATTTTCTGCAACAGTTCCTAATGCTAGTTATGAAATTCAAGAAGCCGTCGATTATATCACTCACCGCGAAGCGGGGGATGCTTGTGCTCGCGAAGTGATGGACATTCTCCGTTACGCTCAAGATATAAAACCCGTGATTTTGGAGTTCTAGTTAATGGATCCAAAAGAAAAAGCGGCAATTGAAGCCGATCGCCTTTTTAAGTTGAAGCTTGTTATGGATGAAACCGTTAAGTTTCCAACAGAATACCTATTTAAATTTATCGTTCCTGTAAGCGAAGTTCATCAGATTATGCTTATTCTTCATGGCATGGATATCGATGAGCGCGCTTCATCAGGCGGTAAATATATCAGTGTCTCCGGTAGAAAAGTTTTCGAGAATAGCGATGAGATCATCGCTATTTATAAAAGAGCTAGTGTGATTCAAGGAATAATCTCATTATGAACAACTTAAACCATCCCAAACGCAAAATCGCTTTAGTCATCGGAGCAGGAGCTTTTGGGACGGCCATGGCCCAAGTACTTGCCACCAATTTCGATAAAGTTATTATAAAGGTTCGCTCAGAAGACATTTATCTGGCAATCAAAAATGGTGAGAACTCAGTTTATCTTCCGGGACTAAAAATTGCTTCTAATATTGATGCCGCTCTTACTTGGGAAGAGGTAGATGCCCATAATGAAAGTGATATCGAACTTATTGTTTCAGCACTTCCAACCAGTGGGATTGCTGAGTACTTCAAAGAACATTATGATCGTTTTCTAGCTTACTTAATAAAAGGAATTCCGCTTTTATCATTATCGAAGGGGATCGATCCTGAAACGCTGGAATTATCTGACGATCTTTTTTACGATATGTATCCACACTTTAAAGAATTATTTTGTTTTCTATCAGGTCCAAGTTTTGCTCATGAAATCATGCAGGGACAGATTACTTTGGTGACTGTTGCAGGTAGATCCAAAAAAGTTTTAGAAAACGTCATTACAATGGCCAACACAACTTACTTTAAGGCCCTTGCCAGCTATGACGTCAAAGGAGTTCTCTTAGGTGGTGCTTTAAAAAATATTTTAGCAATCGCAGGTGGTGTGATTGAAGGTCTCGGTTATAACCATAATACAAGGGCCGCGATGATCACTCGAGGAATAGCTGAAATGCTTCGCTTTGGGGCGGTTTATAATGCTCGTCCTGAAACTTTTTATGGACTCTCTGGTATGGGAGATTTAATTCTCACAACAACTGGGGATCTTTCACGAAATAAAACTTTCGGACTAGAAATCGCCAAAGGCAGAAGGCCGGAAGATATTATCCGCTCACAACGAAATATTGTGGAAGGATATAAAACAGCGAAGGCCGTTCATTTTATTTCTGAGCGCTACGAAATCAAGGCGCAAATATTTAATGGAGTGTATGAGGTTCTGTATGAAAATCATTCTCCGAATGAAGTGATCGCAAAGCTTATGGGTTCACGTTCTAAATTTGAATTGGATTAATTCTTTCTGTTACTTTTTGTGGCACTTTTCAAATTTTGGCCTTTCGTCGCCAAAACTCCGACAATTAGTGTGTTTTTGTTTAATAGGTTACTTAATTAATTAGAATTGTTCAGTAATTTTTTTTGATAATTGCCATGTTCTCGGTATAGATATATCAATTTTTCTTGATACAAATTACAATTGTATTTAGAATGACAAAATTAATATCAGAGTGCATTTTAAAAAGTAGCTTTACCCGTTTAGGGTACAAGCTTTTAATTCGAAATGAAACCAGTCACACCCTCTTAACAAAACCAGAATTGATTTCCATTAAAGAACTAAAAGAGCGTGGGGTAACTCTCGAAGTCCCAATTAATATTTGTCAGAAAGGGCATAATCTCACCCTTTTTTTTATTTGTTTAGATGCTGAAATGACAAGCAGGCTTCCTGATTTTGGCCATTTCAAAGATGCCAAATTTGAGGCGATTGCAAAAGTTGAAACGATTGAAAGAAATCAAAAAAATGAGAATACGGTCTTCATTGATGTTTATTTTACTCAATACGATATTGGAGAGTGGCAAAAAATACTAAATGAGTATGAGAAAAATCAAGAAGAAATTAATAAAATGATCATGCATCAGCACGATATTCGAGACGAGGAATGAGCGAATTATTCGATCCGAATGATAAAAAAAATAAACCAATTTTAGACTATTTTGAAAATAAGTCCTGGTTAGTCGTTGAAGTTTCTTCTAGCACGCGCAACTCTTTAAAAAAAACAATCGCACAGCTTGGATCTAAAATGGCCAATATGTACGATGCAGATAATTTTGTGGATGCTCAAAATCTACTTAATTCTAAAAAGCCTCATTTTATACTCGGAAACAAAATTATAAATGGGGGGAGTACCATTTCTTTGTTTGATTCTCACTTGAAGGCCGTGCCTAATAGAATGAATGGTGGTTTTTTTATTATCACAGATGAAAATTCTCTAGCGGAAGTGGCTCTGAGTTTAGAGTACGATATGGATGGAATCATTTCCACTCCCTTTACCGGCTTTACAATTCTTGATACTTTGATAAGTGGTGTGAAACATAAACTTGCTCCGACCCCTTATTTAAAAAAAATAGAAGAAGGTCGAGACCGTTATATTAATGGCCATTTGGATAGTGCCAGAGAATCTTTTCAAACAGCTCTATCTCTTCACAAACATCCTTATGAAGGTCATTATTTTCTTGGGAAAATTTACAGTGATAATCATTTACAAGATGAAGCCATTCATAGCTATGAAGAATCAATTTATCATAATTCAGAATTTTTTAAATCTTTGAAAAATTTGAGTTCACTTTATTATCAAAAGAAAGAATATATCAAGGCCTATGACACCAACTTGCTAATGGCCAATAAATACCCAACTTCTCCTGATAGGATTCCAGAACTTATTCGTCTTTCAATTATCAATCAAAAATACGAAGATATTATTAACTATTTGAAAGTTTTTCACACGATAGAGTCACCTGGCCCTGAAGTGCAAATTTATCTTTCGGCCGGACTCGCCATTCTTGGGAAATATTTTTTAAATTGCAACGATTCTGAAAAAGGAATCGAGGCCCTGAAAGGTTCTCTCAAATTTTCTAATGGAAAACATGAAATTTTAAAGAGTATTACTGAAAGTTTTCAAAAATATAATCAGCTCAATATTCTTTTTGATTTATTTGAGAAAATAGATGTTTCAAATTGGTCATTTGAATCTCAAGGAATTTATTTTCATACTTTGCATTCTGTCTCAAGTGATGATCAAAGAGTTGTTATGACGGGAGAGAAACTTCTTAAGAATAAGGTCCGTGAAATTCTCGTCTATAAAGGATTAATAGAAAGAGGAATTAAAATGCAGAGAAAAATTGGTTATATCGAAAACTTAGTTTTAGAGGGAACTAGGAATTTACCTGAGTACAAGGATGAACTTGAGAGTCTATTGAAAAAAGCAAGCCAAAATTTGTCTACTTCAAATTCTGTTTGATCCTTTCTATCGTTACAGTCTCGCCTAGACTCACCAGTGTACCATCTTTTTTCTGAATAAAATAGGCCGGCACTCCAACTAATTTATTCTGTCTTAAAAAACTTCCTATAACTTCATCTCTTTTAGTCCAATCACCAATTAAAAGTTTTAAATTATTATCGCCAACGAATTGCTTAAATTCTTCAGTGTCTAAAACCAACTTTTCGTTAATTTTACAAGTGAAACACCACTTAGCAGTGAAATCGATAAAGACCACTTGTTGATTTTCTTTATGTTCTTTCATTTTATCAAAAGACCAGGCTTCCCAATTAAGTCCACGGGCCTTTTTATCTCTTATAAGTGCCGTCTGATCATCTTTACTGGATATCACAGTGGTAGTTGAAAGATTGACGAATAATCCAAGAGCTATAAGAAATGAAATACCGGCCATCAACCGCTCTTTTCTTAAAATGGCGATTCCCGAGAAAATAAAAACTAGTGCAGTGCTTAGCTTGACCAAGTGTGAAGAGCCGTCAACGAGAGCGTTGTAAACGTCTAAGAGCCAAATGATAGTAAGTATCAGGGTCAGACCTAAAAACTTTTTAATCAAATTCATCCAGTTTCCTGGACGGGGCAGAAATGAAACTAAGCTTGGAAAAAATCCTGTCAGGATAAATGGAGAGGCCAGCCCTAGGCCGATTGTAATAAAAATTAGGAATATTGAACTCGTGCTCGATGTGAAAGCAAAAGTAAGTGCTGTTCCAAGAAAAGGAGCACTACAAGGAGTTGAGAGAATGGTGGCGAGAACTCCACTTAGAAAGTCTCCAACGAATCCTTCTTCCGTTTTAATATTTCCCAGGCTCTTTCCACCTGGAGTTGAAAATTCAAAAAAACCAAACATATTGAGGGAGAAAATAAAGAGCACGATAATCATGATGGCGATAAAATTTGGGGACTGAAGTTGAAAACCCCAACCGACTTGTGTGCCAATTGATTTAAAGGCGAGGACGATGCATCCAAAGATAAAAAAAGTCGAAAGAATCCCTAGAGTGTAAGACAAATTATGTTCAAGGATTCTCTTTCTCGATTCATTTCTATATTTGACCAGTCCAAAAAGTTTTAGGGAGATGACGGGAAGAACACAAGGCATGATATTGAGAATGAGTCCGCCGATAAAAGCAACGGCCAGGTAGTAGAAAATTGAGTTGGTTCCGGCAGTGGCGATAATAGTATCAGGGGGGCCCACTGTAGAGCTACTCGCAGCAGGAGGAGTGTTAGCTGTAGGCACTGCTGTTGGTACCGCTATTGATCCGTTTAAATCAAAGCTTGTAAATTTTTTTTCAATGACAATAACTTTCCTTTGAACCGGATCATTAAAGAGAAAGCGTATTATATAAGGCTTTTGGAATTTGCCATCAGCTGGAAGTGCTACCGGCGGTGTTGAATATTCTCCATCCCAATTTATTTCAACGATTCCGATGAGACTGGCTTCCTTAACAATTAAATTTTCATGTTGAAAATCAAATGGAGGTGAAGGGAATGAGTACATCAGGTTAGCATCATTTAGAAAACCAACATCTGTGGTTTTCTTTACTTCATAACTTAGAACTAATGTTTTTTCTTTTTGGCCTTTTATTAATTTAAAATCGAGATAATCGGGCATTGGTTGGAATTTGGGAAGATTCATAAAGCGCGAACTTAATTCCAATTCATCCAAGTGTGCCATTAAATCAGGAGTCGAAGTAATAACTTTGCCAGAAGTAATTTTAAAGGTGCTTTTTTTTTGTCCAGGGATACAAATATGCTTACAAACTAACCATGTCGAATTCAGTTCAATGGTTTTGCCTGTTAGTTTATTGAGATCTGTTTTTTCTAAGCGGTAAAACAGGGTATAGCTGCCGACATATCCGTAGGCCCACTGAGTGCCATTTTCAATAAAACGTTTTGGCGCAGGCCATTCTTCTTCTGTCAGTTTAATTTCTTTGTTGTTTACGAGGAATTGATTTTTTACAGCAAGGCCTGCATCCCCTGGATTTTTCCAGTAAGTATGCCAATGAGGGAAATTTTGATAACTGATGGCAAGATATGGTTTATTTTCGAGCGTGAAACTTTGCACTGCTACTTGAACTGGGATCGAAGGAATCGCTTCTTGCGCCCAAGAGGGGAGCGTAGAAAAAGAAGTAAGAAGCATAAGGAGAAAAGCTAAAACAAATGAAGGCATAAGGACCCCAAGTCGCTAAATATTAATTTGCCTATTATCTGACCTAAATTATGCAAAAACAAGCAGACAATCAGCTCACCAAAAGGTTTACAAATAGCAACGGCTTCAGGATACTTACACAATGCGAGGCTAAATGCGAAAAACACTGCCAAGACT
>JAQTTZ010000194.1 GCA_028710485.1 Bacteriovorax sp.
TTTAGGAGTACTAAATGTTGTTAAAGAATTTTTTAACATGGGCACTGCTTTGTCTATTTACGACAATAGCGGCTTCATGTTCGTTTAAAAGTGATCAGAAATTACAAAAATCGTTAAGCTCAGAGACCAATGAATTAAAAGCCGATCCGGCCGCCGATAGTGATGGCGATGGAGTGCGTGATTCGGTTGAAGTTGAAAATGGATCAGATCCACTTGTTGCCGATGTTCCAATTTTAGAATCAAATTTTTTCCAAAATTTCACGATCAATGTAGGTTACAACAAGGTTAATGATAACAATCCGCTAACGTTTTCAATTTCTACAAAAATCAAAGATACCGATCCAACTTTTAAGTACAGGGTTGGGAAGTTATTTGGGGTTGATAATTCAATGTACTATGCCGCCAAAGAAGGTCGCTTCTCTGGGCACTCTTACGGAATAATAAAAAATGAAGATTTTTATTGGGTCAAGTATCCAACGCTAGATCCTCTGATGCTTCATTCTGATATTATAAAATTCAGGCCAATTCTTGACAGCGAGGATCCTGTAACAAATTCGAAATTTGAAAATTATTCAGTAAACATTACTTTGGACAGTACTGTCAAACTCACAGGTGTGAGATTTAAAGAGATCAAGGATTTGAGCGTATGTTTTTACTACCATGATTTTGAAAAAGATTCCTATGTCCTGTTAAAGAATGTCTTAATTAATCGAACTTTCCAAAGAAACGTAAACGAAAGTTTTTCAGTGGAAATAGATAATGTACCCGTCAGCTTTTTACGAGATAGCTATTTTAAGCACGGTGAGTTTCTTATTTCTGAAGTTGATAATTATTTTATACCTGAACTTGATAAAGATTTTAAAACATTAATGGCATCAGTAAAGTCTAAGACAGTTCCGGTACTGCTAACCACACCTTCTGAAGATACCGTCTATTATGTGGCCACAGGTACTAGTGGCATTAGTTTCTTGGAAGTACTCAATAGAATTTTTGTAAAAAACTACGATGTTGAAAATAATAATCTAAAGAGAATTGGTCAATATGAAAATAACCTTGGGAGCTTTGAGTACTTAGTTGATGTGAAAGACAAGGACAAGCTAGGGAAGTGGTTTGTTTTGACCAATAAGTTTAAAGAACACTTCATGGATCATCTCTACCGCGCAGACGATCACATAACGCTTTCATATATTACTGGGAAAAATCTCGCAACTCAACCTGTTGGAGTTCAAGCCTCGTATGCCCCCAAGGTTTCAACTGAAATATATAATGAAACAGTTACTCCCTTGGGTCTAGTGAGTCCAAATTCTAAAATTGAGATTCAACTTAAAGGAATTAATCGTTTTGGGCATGAGGTAGTTGCAACACCTTTTAGTGGAACATATCATTTTGGAGGAGGAGGAAATAGCACTGCTCTCGATTATTCATGTGCCTGGGTTGGTAATAAACGAATAGAGTTTTCCAGAGACTTTGATTTAACCATTAATTATAACGAAGAATGGGATAAAATCTTTCTCGTAATTAACGAAGAAAGATTTAAGCTTTCTACTTTAATATCTGAAAAGAAAGTAATAGTCCGTAATTTAAATTTTAGCTTTCAAGTTTCAATTGATGATATTTCAAAAATTAAAGCCATCAAACAATCTGATGAAAATAATATTTCATTGGCAATTCTTTCATTTTTAGAAAAAAAGCATCAAGGGATCAAGTTAATTTCTCAGTCTGGAAATCGTAATTCTCCTTGGTGTTCTTATAGCTACCCAGGGGCATTAAGTACAATTGTTTTAGCTAATGGTCAGTATGGTGGGGGAATATCTAAGGGATCAATAGATTCTTCGGACATAGAAAAACAGATCCAATATTTTCCACGAGACGCGAGTATTTCAACTCTGAAATTAATGGATGATATCGACTATGAACAAAACTACTCATTAGCGATCAGTACAAAGATCATCAATTACTATAATTAATTCAAAACAAAAGGAGCAATATGATTGTTATTTTTTTATTTCTAATTTCAAGTTTTCAAAACTTTGCACTTGCTGGATCGCTTAAAGGAACGGCCGATGCATTGGGGAGTGAAGCAAGTCATTTAGGGATAGCTATTGGATTGATTTCTTTGGTTATCGCCGGAACTTATCTTCATATGGGTAAGCAAGACGGCGGACAAAAAGTCACACAGGCCATTTTAGGAATATTGGTTATTTTAGCGGCTCCAGTGATTATTTCAACATTACGGTCAATATCAGGAGGAGGTGCTTAATGAAATTTTATTACCCGAGGTTTTTAAAAACAAACCCGTCTTTTATTGGATTATCCATTTTTGATCTTTTTATAATGGTAGGAGCACTCATAATGTCTGTGCTTTTTAGTTTTGGTTCAATCGGGAGCTTGGTCATGATTGCTGTATCTATTGGAAGTTTTAAGATCGTGACGTTGAAATTTCCACAACATTACTTTAGCCTATTTTTTACAAAGACAGAAACTCTCAAATGGAAAGCAAAGGTTCGGAGTGTAATGAATGGGGTATTAGTATGATATTTCCCATTTTAGAAATTAATGAAGGAAAAATAACGTCGATTAGGGGCGATGTTTCAAAAATGTTTGAAATTGAAACACCTGATCTTTCCCAAGTGGGTGATGCTGAAAAAGCATCACTCCTTTCCTCCTTTCAGTCTGAGCTTAGAAATTTGTCAGTAGATGAGTTTTATAAAATTTATTATCTGAATGATAAGCTCTATTTAAATACAACAGATAAAGACTTGGAGCACTTGGGAGGCAAGCTTCACTCGATCAAGAATCCATTAAACATTTTCCTTGGAGAATTAGATATTTTTCAAGACATTGAAATTTTCGATGACTATTTAATTGTAAATCAAAAGTATCTTCGCCTTTTAAGTTTAAAAGAAATGCCAAGAACGATTGACCCGCAATTTTTTGAAAGTTTTGGTGATTTTGCAATTCACTTAAAAAAGATTGATCCGGTAGAGGCCAAAAAGAAGCTAGATCGAAAGAGAAAACTGCATTTTTCACTAACGCTAGAGGTGCTTCGCAATATTGAATCTGAAAAGGCCTTTAAAGAGTCAGAAGAATTGCTTGAACTCGTGATGACGGGTGAAGAGATTGTTTTTAACTTTGAGGGATGGTTTATCGTTTCGGGCGAAACAAAATTTGTCCTAGACGAGAAGACTAAGGAGTTAAAACAGCGGGCCAACCTACACGACTTTGATCTCTTGACTGAAGTTCGCTCTTTGGGATTATTTTATTCAAGTATTCTTCCGGGGGTGAAGCCTCTTTTTAAAAGAGTTCAATTCGTCACAAGCAGTTTTTTGTCAGGTTTGGTGCCCTTTCCAAGTGAGTCGCTTATGGGTAGTGGGATTGGTCTTACTTCTGCCAAGGGGCGAAAGATCAATTTCAATCTTTTTGACGATGGGGCGATTAATTTTAATCTTCTCATTACTGGAACATCAGGACAGGGAAAGTCCATGATCGCCAATAAGATTATTAAGGATGAAGTGGAGCGCGGAAGAAAGGTCGTCATTCTTGACCTTGGTAATTCATTCAAGAAGACTGTTTCTTATTTAGATGGATGCAATTTTTCACGTTCATTTAATCCGCTTCAGCTTAGAGACCATTTTTATTTGAAAAATTTCATTTTAAGTGTGGTGGATGACGGTTTCTTTTCTAGAGCAGATGAAGGCAAGCTGTTTGAGGTCATAGGAGGTCTTGGTAATAGTGACTTCGCCTCGTTTGATTCCTTCCTAGAGAAGTTAGAGTCAGAGTTTGTGGGGATTAAGTATTATTTTTCGGAGATAAAAGAATACTTCACTGATGGAAACGCTAATTTCAATCAGCTTACTTATTGTGATTTATCTCTTTACCCCGAAAACATTAAGGCCCCACTGATTGTCTTCCTTATTGAGTATTTTAAAAACATTGAGGGGCAAAAGATATTTGTCTTTGATGAGTGCTGGCAGTTACTTACAAAAAATGCTGATTATGTGGCCGAGAGTTTTAGAACATTTAGAAAACATCAGGCGTCAGCAGTGGCCATATCTCAAAATCTTGAAGATTTCCTATCATCAGCGCTAGGAAGAGTGATCTATCAAAACTCTCATTTTAAATTTTTGTTTAAGCAA
>JAQTTZ010000195.1 GCA_028710485.1 Bacteriovorax sp.
GTAGCCTTCACTCCTAAGTTCCCTATCCTCATCAAAATTTTCAGTGACTGTTGTTGGATAAGATGATTTTAAACTCATGATCAACTCATATGCTCTTACCTGACATTCTCTAAGTCGCTCCGGATCTATATTGTCCTCATCATTTCCAGAATCAGCCTCTCCTTCAATGTTAACCTGGTCAAGCAACCCTTTCCAAGTTGGGTTTTTCTCCGCCACCTTGGTGATATCATCCCTTAAATCGTCGCAGTCTCCACCGTTCCAGATATATGCCAAATAACCTTCGCCATCGTAGGGATAGGAGTCAGGCTCATCATCTCCAGTAAATTCATCGATGATGTTTTTTGCCTTCTGAACAACCGCCCAAGGCACCTTTTGATCAAAAATCAAAGCGGCTACACTCCAATTTTCGTTTGGATAAAAAATTACCCACATCCTACCTAGGTCAATCATAAGTTCTATGAGGCTGAACATGTAACCTTCATTAAGAAGTTCCTCATCCTCATCGAAATTTTCAATGGCCTTTATTGACCAAAACGCCTCTAAGACTTTGATCAGTTTACCTACTCTTTCTCGACATTCTTCAAGTTGTTCCGGATATGTCTCGTCTTCTTCAGGTTCTTCTTCAGGTTCAACATCTTCACTCAGTTTATCTCTTCCATTCAAATAGTTGATCCTTTCAGATTCATCCGAACGAGACGGATAACTTGAACTCCCTTGACTCGATATTTGACTGCCCTCTGAAGAATCTTTTCGATATGAAAACTTTCCAAATGATCTGTTGTATTCTTTTTTCTCCCGATAATTTTTCACCAAAGAAACGATGGCGCACACAGCCAAAAAAACTGCCACTATTATACCGATAATTATCCACTCTTTATCCATCTCAAACTCCTTTATTATTTTAATTTACGTTTAAAAACGAAACCTATTTACAAAAACTTGTAAACAAATCTCGTTCTTAAACGCTAAGCAGTTATGTCAAAGAGCTAAATTCTGAAATAAAGCTATATTATTTCAATCCGCGATTATAATCTAAAAATCAACCAAAATCAACATTATAGGATTAAAAAGACCGCCATCGATTTTCATCAACAACGGTCCTAAAACCAACCTTTATATGTTCCCTCTGATTTTATTAATCCGATATAGTATCACCTGGACCACACTAATACTTTTAATGAAGCCAAGAGCCCAATCTCCCAAACCTTTTATTAAGGAAAGATTACTCTCAGCCTTATCCATCAATAAATTAGCTGTAGTGAGTGCCAATCTTTCCTCTTCCAGTTGATCAGTCATTACCAATAAGTGCTTTAAGTCCTCAAACTCAAAATCGAAAAGACCATCTCTATATATCTTTGGATTAGTCTCTGAAAGTATTTTCAGCACTTCGTCCCATTTTCCTCTAGCCTTGGCTGTCGTCAGTTCTCCTCTTACTTCTTCAGGATTCCAATGTTTATAAACCGAATTCATAATGGTCAAACTAGCCATTTTATTCTCCTTTCAATTTATAGCTAAATTACCAAATGACTTCCAACACTTTATCCTTATCCCAAAAATCAGGCAAACCCACCTTTTCATTAGTTTCACCATCCCAAAGAAAAGAGGCAATAATATCCCCACAAGAGTTAACCCGCTTACAAATTACGTTTGGCGGATCTTTCCATATTACCCTCAAAAAGTTCTTTACCTCAATTTCTCGAAGCAAATCAACCAACGGCAGTCGTTCTAATCTGGCCTCTTGGAGAAATAAGTCAAACATTGTCCTATCGCTTTGTTCACTGTACCAAATACTCCCGACACAAGTTCTTTCCTCTGTTGTTAGATAAAACATCAATTCCAAAACAATATCTCCAGTCCTTTTCTCCGATCGACATCTGATAATTTTCATCCCGCTTTTTTTAATCCTTTCAAAAAAAGCCCTCGACTCCCTAGACATATTTAAACCCACCCTTTCACTTTTATTAAAATCTTTCTTATTTTATATTCAAAATCTCGCTTATGAGATTTATATTTCAATGTACTCAGACCTTTTGGGCAATTGTACCATAATTTCCATCAAAACCAATTAAGACTTACAATCATAATTCAATATTTTCCATCACAAAACCCAAAGTCTATCCCCTAAACACCACCAATACTTTCTTCACTATTTTTTTCCTCCTTTTTAGGAAGACGAAATTTTTTCGCCAATTCTTCAAAATCATCACCATAGATCTCCCTAGTTCTTCTTCTTTGTTCAGCAGAAGTATATTGAATATTACTTAAACCCCTACAACAAGAAATGGGATACGGATCACGAACAAAAGTATCTGTATGAATACCATCAAGTTCTCTTCCTTCTATTCCAAAATGTGACATAACCTATTATATTATAATTAAAATTTTTCTCCATCCAAAAATCCCGCCAAAACAGCGGGATCTAATTTTAAAAGTAACCAGAAAAAATAAAACGCTTTCGCATTTAAAAATTTCTGGTGTTTTCGACACTATTCTAACTTACCATTGACCTCGATAATTTAAATCACCCTCAGAATTGTCAAAACCAAATTCTTTCATTTCAGAATCAAAAACTATTTCAATTCTGGAACTGGATGGCTGCCTTTCAAACAAAAGAGACAACTTTTTAATCATCTCTGAGACAGATTTTTCTAGCACACCCCGTGGTTTTCCAGGATTCTGAATATGAATCACCGCCGAACTCTGGCAAACATAATAGAAACAAAATCTCTTTAAACTATCGGGTAATTTACCACGCAGAACAAAGCCATTTTCCACATTCTGATAATTTGGATCAATTACCAATTGATTTTTTTTAAGAAATACCTTTATAGTTTCTGTACTTGGCCATTTCATAACATTACCTCCTTTTTAATGAACTTGTCGAAAACACCCAATTATATCACCAAAAACACCGCCTTCCGACGGGGTTTAAAGTTCTTGTAAAAAACTACTCTATGTCAAGATCAACTCTTTTTGGAAAATGTCTATCTTTAAATTTTTTTGCCACTCTATGACGTTCTTCACTCCGTCTCTGTATCTCAGCATCAGAAGGACGATTAGACACTATATGTTCTCCACCAGGATGACGTCCACCAAACTTATCTTCATAATAAGATCCTGTAAAACTATGAACCTCTATTTCTCCATGTGGACCATTCATAAACCAATTATACCACCAAAAAGCCCCGCATTTGCGGGGCTTTCCTAATCAACAAACTTGATTATTTTTCGCTTTCTACAGCCGCTTGAGCAGCCGCCAATCTAGCAATTGGTACTCGGTAAGGTGAGCAAGACACATAATTCAATCCAATTCTGTGACAGAATTTAACTGTTTCTGGATCTCCACCCTGTTCTCCACAGATACCAACATTCAAGTGTTTATTAACTCCACGGCCTAATTTAATAGCCATTTCCATTAATTTACCAACACCTTTTTGGTCAACACTCTTGAATGGATCTTCGGTCATTATTTTTTGAGCCAAATAATCCTTGATAAATTTACCGGCATCATCACGAGAGAATCCATAAGTCATTTGAGTCAAATCATTGGTTCCAAATGAGAAGAATTCAGCCTCGCTAGCTATTTCATCAGCAGTTACTGCTGCTCGAGGAATCTCGATCATAGTACCGATCTCATATTCAAGTTCAACCCCAAAAGATTTAATGGTCTCTTCAATGACTGGAACGATTTGAGCTTTAAGCCATTTCATTTCTTCAACGTCCCCTACTAATGGGATCATAATTTCCGGAACTATTTTGGCATCCTTTTCTTTGACCAATTCACAAGCAGCACTAATAATTGCTTTTACCTGCATTTTGGCAATTTCCGGGAAAGTAATAGCCAAACGACATCCTCGATGACCCATCATCGGGTTGAATTCATGCAAAGACTCAACCTTGGCTTTTAATTTCTCAAAAGAAATATCCATCTCTTTTGCTAAAGCCTCAATATCTTTGTCTTCATGGGGTACGAATTCATGTAAAGGTGGATCAAGTAATCGGATTTTAACTGGAAGACCTTTCATAATTTCAAATAATTGTTTGAAATCATTTTTCTGCATTGGGAAGATTTTTTCCAAAGCCGCTTCTCTTT
>JAQTTZ010000083.1 GCA_028710485.1 Bacteriovorax sp.
AGGAGCGATAAAAAAGTTATTTTGAGATAATGACAGGACAGATTTGACTAAATTTTGGCAAGAATGCAAGAGACGAAAAAGTAAAAAAGAAATTTGGTTGGATTTTTGATTGTCAGAAACGACTAGAGAATTTTTTGGATGGATTTAATGCGGGTAAATGCGGATTTGGGCTCTAATCACGCTCCAATAAAAATTGAGCAAATCGCTAGTTTCTAAAATTTCTTTAATGTCTTGAATTTATTGGTAAAAAATTGGTTGCGGGAATAGGATTTGAACCTATGACCTTCGGGTTATGAGCCCGACGAGCTACCAGACTGCTCCATCCCGCGATATGATTAAGCCGATAATAGGCTGCTTGAGGTCCTTTGTCTACAAAGAAATAGAACTATTCACTCCAGCTTAAAGTTCTAAATACTTCCGCAAATCTGGCGATAAATAAACATGACCCCTTGAACAACCAGTGAGGAAGATTCTTATGTCAGCACAAACTTCAACGAAAGAAAGAATGATTCGAATCGAGATTGATGGAAGTGAACTCACCCCCAACCAAGTAAGACTAATTCGATCACTCAACACTATGCTCGCCCATGTAATGCTTACTGAAAACGAAGAAGAGTATTTCGAAGGAAGTGCCGAATTCATGAGAATGTGTGCGGCTTTAATTAAGCAAGCACGCTTCACAGAGAATTTAAAAGATGCCAGCAATATTCCTTACGCCCAACAGGCACTAGAGTATTCGATGGATGTTTTACAAGAATATGTGACAGCTTCTAAAGTTGTTACTTACGATAATTAATAAAAAATAAAAAAAAAGCCCACTTTCAGTGGGCTTTTTTTTATGGATTTGGTGTTTTTGATGGTCTGAAACTTGTTTTCGCTAAATTATGATTTTTTATATCAGATTTAACTTTATCAACTTTCTTGCGACGTTCAATATATGATCTTTGTTCTTCAACATAAACTTGTGTTTCAAGTTTCGTGATTTTGTCAGCAACCTGAGCTTTGTTATCTTGGATTAGTTTTAAAGAATCAAAATATGTTTCTCTTCTAAATTTAACAAATGTCTCATCATCCGCCACAGTACCTGGTTGAGGACGTTTCTTCTTAAGATCGATTGTACGTTTTTGTGAAATGAATCCTTCAGCATTAAGAACTTTTCTAAGAGTCCCATCTTCATTCAATCCAATATGGCCAAGCATTTGGGCCTTAGACATTAAACGGAAATTCCCTGGAGAAACACCTTCAACTGAAAGTCCTCCGATCGCCAAACGTTTTAGTTTATCAACTGTTAAACCAACTGCTTCACAAAGGCGTCTGATCTCGCGATTTCGTCCTTCGTTAAGTCTAAATTCAATCCAAGTTTTAGTTGGAAGTTGCTTAATAACTCGTACAGATGTTGGTTTTACCAAACCTTCTTCCAAGTAAGCTCCGGCCTTAAGTTTATTCATAATTGTTTCAGTAACTGAACCAAATACTTTTACTTCGTAAACTTTAGTAACATTAAATTTAGGGTGCATGATCATGTTGGCAAATTCACCATCGTTAGTCATAAGAAGAAGACCTTCAGATAAATAATCGAGGCGTCCAACTGGATAGATACGCTCAGAGATCTCTTTTACGAGATTCATAACTGTCTCACGTCCTTCAGGATCGTTGAGAGTAGTCATCATTCCCCGTGGCTTATGGAGCATTAGATAGATAGGCTCAACTGCATTTAAATCTGCCAGGTGACCATCAACCAAAATGATATCATTTTTTGGATCGACTTTAGTTCCGAGTTCCTTAACAATTTCGCCGTTTACAGTTACACGACCTTGAGTGATATAACCTTCGGCCTTACGGCGAGAAGTGATACCGCAATCAGCAATAAATTTCTGCAAGCGAACTTCGAGTTGGCCTGTAAATGTTTCGGTAATTCTTTCTTGAGATTTTTTAGAGACGGTTGTCTTTTTAGAGCTAATATTAGCCATTGAGTCCTCCAATCTGCCTTCACGGCGGTTTATAGGTTTTATCTTTTTGAGTTCGAGCCGTTTTTATGCCACGGCTCGTAATTTGTCAAGAAGGCTCCCGAGAAGTCTCCTGGAACCTTTTTTCTAGTAATTATCAGGGTCAGATTTTTTTGCTTGAAGCTCGTCTTTTAAGAAAGAGAGATCCAGATCCAAGTCATGGCCTTTTTCAATCATCCCTTCAGTAAGCTCGTCTAGTTCTTGATTTTTTTCTTCGAGAACTTCACCAAAGGCAAACTCTTCATCGCTTAAACGACTATCGAGAGTTTCTCCAGTAAGATTAGAGAAGGCGGCGTCAAGTGCTTTGGAAAGAGCTTCTTCTTCTGTGTCTTCAGTGTCGAATTCTAAATCAACAACAATATCGTATTCGCCATCAGCGATAAGACTGTCATCGAAACCTAATCCATCGTCTTCTTCAATTTCAAATCCATCTGCAAATGAAATTGGAAGACCTGTATCCAGGTCAATCATTTCAAAATCTTCATCTTCAAGATCGAGTATTGGCGTATTAAAAGGACCTGCTTCCAGGTCATCAATTACTTTTGGATCAATAATATTGGTCGTGAGCATTGATTGAAAGGCCAGTTTATTTTGCTCAGAAATTAATCTTTTATTGACGAATTCTTCCAGTAAATCAAAGGCTGATTTAATTTCAGAACCATCTGATGACAAACGTTTTTTCTCTTCAATTTTTAAAGAAGCGGTAAAATCCGTTTCAGAAGAAATATTTTTAATAGACTCACTCAACATATCGAGTTCTTCAATTTCATCATATCTAAAACGGGCCTTATCACCATCGTGAACAAGAGTTTTAATATCAGCAATTTTTCCAACTGTAGACACGCGAGACATTTCATCCAGCTCATGTTCAGGAGGAAGGGCTGCAAGTTCTGGCAGGTTGAATACTTCTAAAAACTCGTTAGTTGTTCCGTAAAGAACAGGGCGGCCCAATTCATCAGAACGACCAACAACTCTTACTAAACGTTTATCCATAAGTGCGCGGACAATATGTCCACTGTCTACACCGCGGATTTTATCAACTTCAACTTTAGATACTGGTTGTTTATAAGCAAGAATGGCTAAAACTTCCAGTGCCGTTGGCGAGAGAACCAGTGAATTAATTTTGAAAATATCTTGAACGTATTTAGAGTAGGTTGCTTTCGTGCGGTATTGGTAACCTTCGGCCACTTCTAAAAGGCGAAGACCGTGGTGTTTTTCTTCGTATTCTGCCTGAAGTCTTTGTAGCGACTCATGAATAACTTTTAAAGGCATATCTTCATCGATTAAGGCCTTTATTTTTTGAATTGAAACCGGTTTATCATTCATGAAGATAATTGTTTCAATGGCGCCGCAAAGAGTGTCTGGAGTTAAGCCGGTGCGTGCTTGCCATAGAAGTTCGTCTGAAATCATGTTTTCTTCAATGATTTCTGCTTCGACTTCTACTTCGATTTCTACTTCGACTTCTGCTTCGGAAACACTTTCAGACATCAGCATTGGAAATTCTAGATCTTCCTCTGATGGAAAGCTTGCGACCAGTTCAATATTATCTTCAACATTTTCATGCTGTACGTTTGCATTCATTGCAGTCTCATTTGTTTGATCTAAATTTTGATCCATAACATCCTCTTAACTAAATTCTTACTGAATTAATTTTGCGCCTTCGTCTACACTATCCGGAGTCGTGAGAAGTTCTCCGTATTTTTCTAAATAATCTTCTTCATTATCATTTTTTTCATCATCTTTTTCGCTTAAAGAAACATTTGAAGCCAGTGGCTCGGGAATTTCTTCTGTGTAATTCCCCAAATCTTCAATTACAAGTTTTTCACTTGAGCTTCCTGAAACGACCATGTCTTCTGGTGCAGTCGTAACGACATTCTCGTCTTCGAATCCGTTTGCTTGATCAACATCAAAATCTTCCAACGAGCGAACCACGTTGACATAAATAGTACTACGGTCTTCGTTTTGAAAAACGTTGATGCGTTTTAAACGAGCAAGCTCAAGAAGAGAGATGAAAGTGATAACGATATTATCTGTTGGATCTTTAACTTCTCCAGACTCAGAAACCTCTGGTTGCCCATTGAGTTCTAGTAGTGTGTCGAAAGTTGTTTGCTCACCAACTTTTAAATTAGTTTTTAGGAATATTAATTTTTCTTTAATTGATAAACGATCGCGTTTTACAACAGTGTATTTTCTTCTTTGTCTAAAAAGGAAATCAACCATAGTCATTGTCAGTGAATTTAAATCCATTGGAGTTAAGATTGAATTCACGATAGCCTTGCGATCAACACGCGGTTTAAGAAAAATCTGGTGACCTTTTTTATCCAGCTCCCAAAGGCGTTTAGACATTTTTTGGTATAATTGAAGTTCTTCAAGCCGGCGAATAAGCTCAGACTGAGAAGTGATATGCAACCCTTCAATTCCAAGATCTAGCTCTAGGTTTGCTTCTTCTTCAGTGATACATATTTTAGATTTTAAAAGTAACAGCGTTGAAGCCAGAAAAAGATAATCCCCGGCCACGTCGAAATTAAGATCTCTCATTTGAGCGAGGTATTCTAAATACTGTTTGGTGATTCTAGTAAGATCGAGTTCGCGGATATTCATTTCTTCTTTTTCAATTAGAAGAAGCAAGAGCGCCAATGGTCCGTCGAAGTGATCTGTCTTTACTTGAATAGATGTATCTAACATGATTCGTCCTAAACCTTTATAGGTTCAAATTCAAATTGCTGCGAACAAGTGAACAAAAACATTTACTAAAAACTCACTGAACACGAGGGCCGGATACATAATGTAACCAAGGACTGGTGTTAAGATTAGAATAAAAATAAAAACAAAACTGAAACGCTGAAGTTCTTCAAACTTACGAGCGGCATTGTAATCCAACATTGCTGAAACCATTTTTGATCCATCTAATGGTGGGAAAGGGATTAAATTGAAAACAGCTAAAAGCACGTTGATCGTTACCGACTGCTTAAGCATTGACATGAAAATAGGACGGTACGCAAAATCAGGCGAAACCTTGGTAAAGACTAGGGCCAATAATAACGCCGAAAGAATCATTAAAACTACATTGGCTAAAGGTCCTGCGAAACTGACCCAAAAAATTCCAGCGCGGATATTTTTAAAACGGCGAGAATCAACCGGAACAGGCTTTGCCCATCCAAACATTGCCCCCCCACCAGATCCTACGGACATGGCAGCACCAATTAAAGGGAAAATAACTGTCCCCATCAGGTCGTAATGAACAGCTGGATTAAGGGTAAGACGCCCTTGCATTTTCGCCGTTGGGTCGCCAAAACGGGACGCCATCCAAGCGTGAGCAGCTTCGTGGCATACAATTGCCAATAAGAAGCCCGGTAGTGAAATAGACACTAAATGTATGAATTCGATAAAATCAAAATTTCCCATAGGGGCAACATATCATTTTGCTCAACATGTAGCAATGAATTCGGCCTCTGCCTGGGCCCAATTAGGCAGATTTTTATGACTCGACCTAGAAATGTCAGGTTATGTTAAAATTATAAATTATGACAACAACACTCAAACAAAAAATTCAAATCGTTACGATTGCCCAAAACCAGCTACTTCTTTTGCAGTTTGCTAAAATCCATAACGAAGGCTTTCAAAATATTACGGGCTCTGTAGAATATGACGAAACATTTATGGAAGCTGCGCGAAGAGAATTATTAGAAGAAATCAGCGTGGCAAGCCCAGTCATTGACATTCACCATGAATTTCATTTTCACGATCGATGGGGAGATGATGTTGAGGAAAAAGTTTTCCTTTGTCTGCTCAATAAAATTCCCATCATCACCCTTTCGGAAGAGCATCAGAGTTTTAAATGGATACCGATCGAAAATGTGACGCCAGCTGACTTTGTATTTCCTACAAACTTTGAAGCCTTTCAAAAAGCATTGGAGTTTACTAAAAAATGAAAAATTTTTTTTTCATACTTACCTTACTGCTAATTTCACTTCTTTCTTTTTCGATTATGGCAGAAGACCCGGGGCCTTATACTGTTTTTTTAAAAGCTGGAACGATATTAACTAAAATTAAAGATAAATCTGAAGTCATACTTTCCAAGGGAATTTATGCCAAAGTTCTCGAGCTCAATCCCAACAGAAGAGATCTCTTTAATGTGTACGATAAAAATGGCGTGATCCAGTACCAGGTAACGGCAGTCGGGCTGGTGGAAATTGCAGAAGAGATAAAAATTCTTCCAGGGATTGATGCCGAAAAAGTTTATCCGCCAAAAAGTATTTTTAAAGCTACAAATAAATTTGCCAAATTTGATTCTCAACTCAGCTTACACTTCGATACACTTCAGACTTCTAACTTAAATAATATTTACAACGATCAAATTTCAAACGTGCTTGCCACTCGCTACGAGGTGCGTACTCTTTATGTAGCAGATCTTCCGATCGAATTTGGATTCGGCCTTAATTACCAAAGCGCCTATTGGAAAAATGATGTTGAAGATGTCAAAATATCTATTTTAAGCTTGGGTCCACAATTTAAATACAAGTTTTTCGATAACAATAACTTCAATATCTCGGCTCTTTTAGGAGCTGAAATTGCTCCCATTTATCGAGGCAGCTCAGCCTTATATACTGATGATTATTCAGCGACGCTGTTAGATCTGGGGGTGGAAAGCGAGTGGCTTAGTCCTTTGGGAATTCTGACTTTTGGAAGCCATTTCAGGCATCATGAAATAGCACTTACTGATTCAAATAGACCTAATCTTGAATTGGTGCCAAAAGAATTTTCTTTGAACTCTTTAGGCTTCATGATTGGTTATAAAATTGAGTGGAATTTATGAAAAAATCTGTTTTTATTCTTTCTTTTCTTCTACTCTCCAAAGCCTATTCATATGATGCAATAGTGATCGTTTTAGAGGCCCCTCTTTTAAAAGAACCGAAATTAAATTCAATCGTTTTGCAGACTCTAAGAAAAGGCTCCCGAGTTTATGTTCCCAAAGAAATTGGAGATCTATTTGAGTTGCCTGAATTCATCCAAACTTATGACAGAGTGGGAAATTTAGCCTTTGTTCCAACCAAGTATATCAAGATCGTTACGCATGATTTGAGCGAAAGCAGAATGCCCATAACTTACCCTCAAAATGATCCAACCGACTATCGCCTCGAGGAGCCGATTCCTCAAAGCTACCCGTTTGATAACACCAGTTTTTTGAGAGCTAGCCTTGCCCTGACGATGAGTAATAATATCAAGGCGCCTTTTGACTACAATTCTAATTTTAGCAAACAAACTTTCTCTACAGAATCGGGTGGACGCTTGATTATTACCCATAAAATAAATTTTGATCGACACGATCGATATTATTTTGGATTTTTTGGGGCCATCACAACTTCCAATAATACAATTCAATTTAAAAATGAAAATAAATCCAGTGAAAATCGCTCTATTTTGAGACTGGGGCCAGTGATTACTTTTGATGCTTTTAAAACTAATAACTATCGCTTCACTCTTGGAACTGGGTTCACTTATAATTATCACAAGAGTGCTTTAAAAATGAGTGGAGCTGCTGGCTCAGAAGAAAGACTTTTTAGTGGCTACTCTCTCTCCCCGATGGCGAACACTCAAGTGCAAGTGACGGATGTGCTTCCTCAGACTGACTTAATCGCAGGGGCAGACTTCTCATTGTTTCTTCCCCATACTCAAAAATCAAAAGATGAAATTGCCATTCCCGAACTATGGGGAACAGAATCTCCTACTCAAATTCAGTCCGGCCTAAAGACACAAGTCGCTTTTTTCTTAGGAGTGCAAGTAAAGTACTAAGGAAAATACCCTAGTTTTGCACTCGGTTGAAGCTAATATTTTTTCAAAATATTTAAAAAAATGGCTAAAGTTTTGACAGCGCTGCACGAAAAGAGATGAAAGAGACACACTCTTCACAGTTTCACGGAGGAAATGATGAAAGCAACAAATTCAAACAAACAATCTAACGAAGTTCTTTTTCAAAAATTAGGCAACACTTGGTTCGTCTTTACTGAAGTCAGTGGCGATATGGTTTATTCTGCTCTACCTTCAGGAATGGATCCTCATACAACCAAGCTTGAGCTCTTCGAAGTCATCGAAGATCATATGGAAAAAGTATCTAAACACTACAGCGCGCGAAAACCAGAAGTGGCTGCGTAATCGTCATGGGTGCTCAAAGAAAATGGACAACCTTGCCAGTTCCTGAAAAGAAAAAAAGCAATGTTGACACCTCTGACAGTATTGTACAAAAAGCTGAGATCGAGAGAATGAAGAAATTGCTCAGCGAGAAAATAAAAGATCCGAAGCTTGCCAAAAAAGCAGCTCTGATCATTACCGAAATGCTCAATCCAAAAAACTAAACAACAGGTTGAGAGAAGCAATTCTCTCAACTTGTTTTTTCTTCTTGTTTTCTCAACTTGTTTTTCTACATATTTTTAAAATTGCCTTTTCTTTTCCTCTTAAACGATCGAAAATGATGGTGAAATTTAAATATTCAAAAAACAAGAGAGATTATATGTCAGTCAATCAAGTGCCATTCATTACTTTAAATCGATTTGAAAATGGATTTCGTGAAAAATTTCTTGGTGGAGTTGCAACTCTGTTTGAGAAAACTCAATTTGTTGGTGCCCCGGTAATTGCGGAAATGGAAGCAGAGCTGGTGAACTATACAAAAGCAAAATACGCCATTGGTTGTGCCAATGGTACAGACGCTATTCAAATTGCCCTTCGCGCTGTTGGTGTAGAAAAAAATGACAGGGTACTTGTTCCCGATATGACTTTCTGGGCGACGTTTGAAGCTGTCGTTAACGTTGGAGCAAATCCGATTACAGTTGATGTTAACCGCGAGACTTGCCATTGGGATTTAGAAACTTTTAAAAAAGCTGTTACTGAATTTAAACCAAAAGCGGCAGTCATGGTTCATCTTTATGGATGGGCAAGTCCAGAGACATTAGAAATCAGAAAATACGCAAAAGAAAATAACGTGCTTCTGGTTGAAGATGGAGCTCAATGTTTTGGAACAGAAATTAATGGCGAACCTATTTTAGCTGGTGCTTTAATTTCTACGACAAGTTTTTATCCTGCAAAAGTTTTGGGGGCTTCTGGAGATGCCGGAGCTGTTTTCACAAATGATGAAAAATTAAATCAAGCGTGCAGAATTCTTATCAATCACGGAAGGACTGATCACTACTCACATGGAATGATTGGATGGAACTCGCGCATCGGTGCTTATGAATCGCTCTTCTTAAAATTATCTCTTGAACATATCAATGCGCGATTGGAAAGCAGAAGAAATGCAGTGAAATACTACACTGAAGCTCTTCAAGGATTGCCATTTAAACCGGTTACCGCGAAGTCAAATATTAAAGAAAATGGATACTGTGCCGTTGGGATGGTTGATCCAGCATTAAGACCAGCGCTTATTGAAACACTGAAAAAAGCTAATATTGGTTACGGAACTATTTACCCAGGGGCAATGAGCTTACAAGGTGGGGCCAAAGGACATATGGTTGGAAGTATTGATTACGGAAATGCCCATCATATTTCTCAAGCGGTTTTAAACCTGCCATGTTTTGCCTATATTACAAACGAAGAATTAGAGTACGTTTGCCAGACCGTAAGAAATCATTTTAAGAAATAAAAAAAGCCCGCCCAAAGGTTTCCAAAAAGGTTCCAGGAACCTTTTTGGAAACCTTTGGGCGGGAGTTATGGTTATCCCTCAGTGTCGTTATTTGAATTTGCGTCTTTCGTCTCTTTTTCTTTCTTAGCTCCGGCCTGATACGCTTCAGGATCACATTTTTTTAAAATAGTTTTATTAATTTTCTTCATTTCATTTGTTTGCTCGAGGTAAGGAGTGAAATGAAAATAGCCATGATAATTAATGCTGGTGTCCCCTTCATGGTATCTATAAATTTCGGTAGTACGAGCGAAGTTGCTATCGATAATTTCCAGATTGTAACCACCACTCACTTTTTCCATGTGAACCACTAACCAAGCGTGAGCAACAATTCCTGGAATTTGAAGTTTGTTATAAGCAATATTTTTATTCACTTCTACTTCTTCATAAATCTGATCCATTAGTCCTTTCATTTTGTCGGGAGTAACTTCGGCCGCACCTGAAAGACCTTTTACCCAGGCAAAACGAAGAATGCCGTCACCTTTTTGCCATTTCTCAAGTTCTCGTTGAATAAGCGCTTTATTATTATCGGCGAATTCTGAAAAGTTGCTATAACCAGGAATCACTACGACCTCAGTAGCTGAACGAATTTTTTTAATCAATTCACGTGCCTCATCTTGAGTCGGCCTAGCTAATTCAGGTTTATAGATCGTTAAATAAAGAGCATTGCGCTGGAATCTTGAGTGCCACCAACAAACCCCGCCATTAGCGATTCCGCCATGATTTCGAAAGGGCATAAGATTGCTTGAATCCATTGTCAGATCTTTTATAAAGTTTTTATCAACGCGATCCGCGCAAAAACTTTCCTCTGATAATGATGGTGTCTGTGCCAAGACTTGAAAACTGCACGCCAATGCAGCAAGCGCCAAAAAAGTAACTTTCATAAAATCTCCAAAAGTAAGGGCCAATTGTTTAGAAGGAGTTAACACATGACACAAAAACAGCAATGGACTGTGAAAACATTATATGATCTCTATTGCTAGTGGCCCTCGAATTTGGTAGCTAAGTCCTTTAAAATTAAAAGGTCATACAATGGTTGATTATTCTTTCAAAGAAGATTTCAAGTACAAACACGAAAACCCGTACCACGAACGTTTGGGCGAGTTCGGTGATTTCGTTTTGCGAGATCATGAAGCCGAAGCTTTCAAAGGTCTTTGGAACAAAGAAGTTTTTAAGCGAGACGGAAATTTATTTTTAGAAATTGGAACGGGTGCTGGCCACTTCATGATTGATTATTGTGTTGATCATCCAAATGATAATTTCGTAGGTCTCGATTATCGTTTTAAGCGAAGCTTTTATCTGGCCAAAAAACTTGCAGCACTTGACTTGAAAAATTTTCGTTATCTCCGCGCTAAAGGTGAGAGAATTGAATTCATGTTTGGAGAAAATGAACTCGACGGGATTTTTTATTTCTTTCCTGATCCTTGGCCTAAAACAAAACATAATAAAAAACGATTGATCCAAGAGCATTTTCTAAAATCAGCTTATAGTGCACTAAAGCCTGGAGCTATTTTCTATATAAAGACTGACCACGATGACTATGCTGCCTGGATGGAACGAGAAATAAAAAAATGCGGGCTCTTTGATATTCTACTAGAGTCCAAAGACCTGAGACTTGATCATCCAGAACATTTACTAAGTAAATATACCACTGGATTTGAAAGGATTTTCCTAGAACAAGGAATAAAAATTAAAGCTTTTGTTTTGCAGTCTAAAAAAGAATCTTAAAAGGCGGCTAATGTCCTTAGACGAATTAAAATTAAAAATTAAAGAAGAAATTCCTATTTCAAGCGTGATCGGGAATTATTTAACGATTAAGAAGTCTGGGTCTTCTCTCCTTTCTCTATGCCCTTTTCACTCTGATTCAAAACCTTCGATGCACATCAATGACACTAAAAAAATGTTTAAGTGTTTTGCCTGTGATGCCGCAGGAGACGCAATCGGCTTTGTAATGAAGTATAGAAATCTTGATTTTATCGATGCCTTAAAAGAAATCTGTCAGAAACAAGGAATCAATTTTGATTCTTATCAAGAAGATAAAAAGAGCAATCCTAAGCTGGATATGGCCCGTAAGATTTTAACCAAAACGGCTCAACTTTATCGGAAAACTGCGACCACTCATAAGTTTCCTCCATATGATGATTTCATAAAAAAGCGCGGACTCAACGAGGAAATCGCGGGCCTCTATAATCTAGGATTTGCCCAGTCCCGAAATTCTCTGTGTGATTATTTGGGTTCTATTCCAAATGAAAAAGAGAGAGAGTTCGCTCTTTTAATCGCGCTGGAGTTGGGATTGATAAAGAAGGACCGGCATAATAATGAATCCCATTATGACACCTTTAGGGACAGGATAATCTTCCCCATCTGGGATCAATTTGGCCAAGTGATCGGCTTCACTTCTCGCGCGATCAGAGACGACCAGAAGGCCAAATATATGAATTCGGTCGATTCTTTCATCTTCAATAAGCGCAATATCCTTTATGGCTTCCATCTTGCTAAAAATGCCATCAGAGAAAAGGATGCTGTCATCCTGGTGGAAGGAAATATGGATCAAATCGCACTTTATAATAACGGATTTCATCACACCGTTGCGGTGATGGGTGTTGCGTTAGGTGCTCCATCTCTTGAGCGTCTTTTAGGTATGACAAAAAATATTTACCTGGCCCTCGATTCTGACGGTGCCGGCTTCACTGCGATGGAGCGGATCAACCGCCAATTTGCCTCCAGTGGTGTAGTTGCAAAATATTTAGAGTTTTCACCTCAAAAAGATCCAGATGAGTTTTTGCAAGCACAAGGCGCGTTAGCCTTACAAGAAAAGATTGAAAATGCGATTCCGGCCTTCGATGTTCTCTTAAATAAAATTCTTCCGGAAAAGCTTCCTGAAGTACTTGATCGAAAGCTTGAGATCTTAAACCGGGCTTTCGAGATGATGTCTCCTTTGGGCAACCATCTTGCAGCATCAGAGCGAGTTGTGGGCCTTGCCAAACGCTTGGGCCTTAAAGCGGAGCCAGCTCAGATCGTAAAAACCTATGAAGAGTTCCTGGAGAAGATCGAGGCAAAAGAGAAGGCAGCCGCGAGATTGCGACCTAAAATAAAACCGCTTGAGTCTACTTCGAAATATGACGAGAGTGAAGACGACGATCAAGATCCAGGAATAAGTGCATTAGAAATTTCGGAACTAGAATTGCAAAGCAAAATGGACAGCGAGCATGTTGAGCCTAAAAAAATGCTGAGTAAAACCGAGAAGCTCGTTGTGCAAGAATTAGTCCAACTTCCAGTGCTTTTCTCAGAGGAGAAAACACTCGAATTGCTTGATTTAGTCTCCTCTGATGAGGTAAAAAAATATATTGGAAAAGTTAGAAAAGTTATTTTGGAAATTGATGAAAGTGAATATTCATCAGTTATTTCAAATTTAACAAGCACTCCGGAGTATTCTCCGGAATTGCGAGAAGCTGTTTCGTCGGCGCTTTTCAAATATAAAGTTCGTGAATTGGATTCAAAAACAAAAAAGAAAATCCTTTACGACTTGAAGACTAAACTACAGATGGAATTGTTGAAGAACAAAAAAGACGAAATAAAAAAACTTCAACAAACTTGCGAATCTCAAGTTGAGATGACCAGACTTCTTCAAAGCCTATCTGAGCTTGAAGTAAGTTTACAGGCCCTAAAGAAGGCGAAACGAGAAATCTAAAAAACAGACGAATGTCTGAGCCCCGATACCGGAGACCGTAAAAATGACGACACCCATTTCACAAGTTATTAATTCTTTTCTTAACTCTAAAGAGTTCAGCAGACTCTTAATTAAAGGAAAAGATCAAAGCTCTATCACTGCTGAAGAAATCAACGATGCTCTTCCTGCTGGAATCGTTCTAGCCAGCGACATTGATGAAGTCATGAACAGATTCATCGAATTAAAAATCGACGTTACAGAAGCAGCTGTTGAAGAAGAAGAAGACGAAGAAGGCATCCGCCTAGATGGTACAGAAATAATTGAAGAAGCTCTTTCTCGTGAAGAGAAAGCAGAACTTCGTTCCGCTTCAACTGACCCGGTTAAACTTTACTTAAAGAGAATGGGATCTGTTGCTCTACTAACTCGCGAAGGTGAAGTTGTTATTGCAAAAGAAATTGAAGAAGGCGAAAGAGAGATTATCCTCTCAGCTCTTTCTTCAACACACGCTTTAAAAGAAGTTGGAAAATTGCGTGAGAAAATTGAATCGCAGGAAAACCCACAAGAATACGTAAAAGAACTTGTGCGCGGACTTGATGATGAATCAACTCCTCAAGACATCAAAAAAACCAAAGACCGCATTTACGCAGTTATTGACCAAATTGCCGTTATCCTTCAAGAAACGGAGAAAGCTGATGGAACCCTTAAGGCCCTGAGCGTTGACCAAAAGAAGTTGATGGATTCAATCTCGTTAGAGCTTGCTGATTTAACTTTCAACAGAAAAATCATCAACAGCTTCGTTGAACCAGTAAAAAAATACTACCTTCAATTCAAAGAACTTTTTGATCAACAAGATCGTATCTACAAGTTCCTGGAAGTCTCTGGAGCCGATGACTACAAAATCCTTTACGACAGAGTGATGGAAGATGACGCTTTCAAGAGAAAGCTTGCGAAAGATCTCTTTACAACGGACGCTAAAATTGAACAACTTATCCGTAACCAAGAAGACGTGACGAGAAAACTTCGCCGTCTGACAGTCGACGCCGGAATGGAATTCAATGAAATTGAAAAGGTTTATAAGATCATCATTCATGGTGAAACTAAGGCCGATAAAGCAAAAGCTCAACTAGTTGAAGCCAACCTTCGTCTGGTTGTTTCTATTGCTAAAAAATACACCAACCGCGGTTTACAATTTTTGGATTTAATCCAGGAAGGAAACATCGGTCTAATGAAAGCTGTTGATAAGTTTGAGTACCGTCGTGGATATAAGTTTTCTACTTATGCTACTTGGTGGATTCGTCAGGCAATCACTAGAGCAATCGCCGATCAGGCCCGCACAATTAGAATTCCAGTTCATATGATTGAAACAATTAACAAGATGGTTAGGACGAGTCGTCAATTAATTCAGGAATTAGGGCGTGAGCCAACTCCGGAAGAAATTGCCGAGAAAATGGAATTGCCAGTTGATAAAGTTAAGAAAGTTCAAAAGATCTCTAAAGAGCCAATTTCTCTTGAAACTCCAATCGGGGAAGAAGAAGATTCATCTCTTGGGGACTTTATTGAAGATAAGAAGATTATCTCTCCTGCAGACGCTGTAATGAGTATTACGCTGTCTGAACAAACCAGAGCAGTGCTAGCAACTCTTACTCCAAGAGAAGAAAAAGTTCTTCGTATGCGTTTTGGGATTGGGGAAAAATCAGACCATACTTTGGAAGAAGTGGGGCAAGATTTCTTCGTTACCCGTGAACGTATTCGTCAGATTGAAGCGAAGGCGCTTAGAAAGCTCAGACATCCTTCGAGAGCAAAACTTTTGAAGTCATATGTGGATAACTAAGTCGGTTCTGTTTTAAACAAAATCATATGAGGCCCTCTTCGGAGGGCCTTTTTTTATTTCCAGGATGGACTGTATGTCTGTGAGAGGCAGGGGCCGAAGCATATTGGCCCATTTAATAGTTGATCAAAAAATCCAACTCACAAATTTCACCATTTGACCAGTCTTTAATCTCTGATTACAACAATATAAGACATTCTATTTAACAAAAATTAGCGTACAATTATCACTTGATAAAAATGAACCTAAAGACAACGTAACAAGAAGAGCGCTATGTCCGATCGTGCCTGGAGCATTCCTGAAAGTATCAATGAAGAGTGTAAAAAATATTTTACACCTGCCCTTATCCAAAGCGGTTTGCGTTTTTTTAAACTCTCACGCGTCTCCATTTCTTTTAAGAAAGGAACACCGGAAACTTATTATATCGTCAGCGGTATAGTTCGCGATGACCGCACCCATGAAACCAAGATCGTTTACAAAAAAAGATTGGAAGGCACTGTGGAAGGACCTCTGAGTTCTAATTGCGATTGTCACCATTGGTCAGAACATGGTCATTGCGGCCACGTCGTGGCCCTTTTTCTCACTTATCATATTCAACAACATATTGAAGCCCAAGGCGAGGGCAGTGATTACGATAATGAAAGTGGACTTCCACCAATTGTTATCAATTCTAGTTTCGGAGTAAATGTTGCGGAGTACGGAACAATTATTACTGGCCCTCATCAGCTAGTCGGTGCGCCCGCTGCTCCAACCTACTCTGGCCTGCAATACTTACTTCATAATAAAAAAGTTGTTCCTTTTCCAATGCCTGAACTTTTTAGAGGAAAACTTCAAATCTATCTTTCTCCTGATGAAAAAGTTCGCTTTAAATATAAAGGAACTGAGAGCGATGGAGATAAAATTTTTGCTGAGATATCTCTTTTTGAAAATATTTATCTCTTCAATTGGAAAAATGGAATTGTTTTTCATTTGCCAAGCGATTTAAAAATTCTCGTCCAACGAATTCGCCTAAATCCTTACTCATATACGATCAATGATGTTATCGCCAACGTGATGGAACTCAATCTGTATTCATTGGTTGATCTGTATATTGATAATGTTCCTTTAGAAGAAATTAGAACCGTTAGTCCTAAATGCCGAGTGACTCTGGCCCCTGCAGAGAAGAAAGGTTTACTTCACGCTAACTTAGAATTTTATGATGATGCTGAAGTTCTTGTAAGTCCTCCTGAATTTTTCTCACACTTTACTTTTAATCACGGAATATTAAGTCACTTTAAGAAAAAACAAGACGCTTATGAGTTTGTTCAGGCAGTTGCCGATAGCTTCAAAAATGGCAACGATGGTTATAAAAAATTTATTGTTTCAGCTTCTAAGAAAGTTAAGGCCCAACAGTTAATTACTGAATTACAAAAAAATCGTGAAACAGTTACTTATGATCAAATGAGCAAAGTTCTTTGCCGTTACGATAATAATATTGTGAAAGAACTTTTTTTAATGATGGTCGCAAATTTTGGCGATCAATTTTTTAGATACGCCCAAGTCGACGGTGAAACCAAAAAAATTAAATACGATGTACAACCAGCAATCGTCTTTCAGGGACTCACTGAGTTTCATCGCCAGGTTACATTGCTAGGAATTGAAATTTACTACGACCGCCACGAAATTTCTAAATGGAATTCACGCATTCGTTTTGAAAGACGTTCATCTAGTACTAAATGGTTTGACCTTGAACTCAATATTGATGCCGACGATTTAGCAGTCATTCAAGAAGCCGATCTTGAAAGTGGTTTTGTTATTACTAAAAAAGGTCTAATCCTTTTAAGCAAAGAACAAAAAGACCTGATCCGCTTCATGCAGAAATACACCAAGTACGAAGCTGTCGA
>JAQTTZ010000196.1 GCA_028710485.1 Bacteriovorax sp.
TAGCAGATGCCTTTGTCAAATTATCTAAAAATGCTGAGGTCACTCAAAAATCGGTTAAAGAAAGTATTGATAATAAAAAATTAGAATTTACTCGTGATAATGGTGAAGCTCTGGGGAAATGGCTTCTTCAGCTGGTACCAGGAAAGAGCGATAAAAATGATCTTCTTTATTATATAGGAATGCAAAATCAGGTAGAAGAAATTTTGAAAGAAGATAAGAGTCTCTGCGGTGTGGCCTCAACTTTATCAAATCGTCTTCATAGTAAACAATTACAAAATAATGGTGTGGTGTTTGTGGCAAGTTTTGCAGGAGGGGCCGCAACTAAGGGAGTATCACGTGGAGCTGCTGCTGTTTTTCGAGTTGGGCGAGCACTAAGCGGAGCCGAAGCCGCGGGGCTTACCGGCCTTGCTATTGGATCGGCCTATTTAGGAGATAGTTTCCGTGAATATCATACTGCTGTAGCAGAAGCCACTTCAGGAGTGGGGGATGCAAAGGCCATTGAGGCCGCCAGAACTAACGTCGCATTTAACTTGGCCTTTGCACCAACGCTTGGAAGCAGTGGATGGGGATTAGGTAAAATTGTCTACAAGTCACTTGGAAAAAAAATGGCGAAAGATCTTCCTGAAGTGGCCGAGTTGATGAAAAAAGCAGGTACTAATCAATCTGCACAAGATCTGGCCGTCGATAAATGGATGGAGGCAAAAGTAAAAACAGCAATAAAAAGTAATGTCCTTGTGAATGATGATGAAGCGTTACTTAAATCCGAGGCCGGTGGAAAAATTCTTGATGGACTGGCAGCTGATATCCAAAAGAATAATCCAAAATTTTTTGATGACCCGAATAACTTTGATTTTTTCTTAAAAACTGCGGCAGCAACACTTAAAAAACGCCCAGGAGATCCTGCCGATCTGGGGAAGAAGGCCCAGCATTTATTTTTAAGTTTTAATACGGATGCTTTTAATACTTGGGATCCAAAAGCTCGTCTTGGTCTAATGAAAGTATTCGATGAAGGAGTTGAAGAACTCCGCTCATCATATAGTAAAGATCCAGCGGCCTATGCTAAGTTTACAACTGATCCAGATTCCCAAGAGAAAATCATGCTTGCGGCCTTAAAGCGCGCTGGGGTAGTCGACGATGCAGATGCTGCTGCGATGAAAACATGTGCTCTTAAAAAATAGAAAGAGGTCTCAATAAAGTGGCTTTTTGACGTAAAATGGTGGATTAATTATTTGAATTTATAGAACTTTTTATCTTTTAAAGCTTTTTTCAAAAGTTCCAATTACTCCAATGTGGTATAATTACATTATGAATAAATCCATGAGATGTAAAAATCTTTCTTTTTTGTATCATTCAAAATTTGAAAGGTCCAATTGGATAAAAAGAGGAAAGATTGGTATCCAGCAAATCTGGCAATGTAAAACCTGCAAGAAAATAATTCGATATGGCGAAATCTTAAAAACAAAAAAAATTCATAACCCAGAATTCATAAAAACATTTTGTATGCTCTATGCGAACAATGGCCCTCTTTCAAGGCTATCAAGAATTTTAAAAGTCAGTAAAACAACTCTTCTAAAAATATTACAATCGGTATTAATATATGGAAAAAGAGTATCTTAACAATGAGGGAGGGAGATTTTATGACAAAAGGTAAAAAAGAAGATTTTCTTGATGTGGCTCAAAGATGTATCAATAACTCCAGCAAGGAAGGTAGAAAAATAATAAATCCAAATGGGGCAATTGCCACGGCAGAAGATATTGCAAAAAGACTTAGTAATACTCTCAACTCCGAAGAAGCAAGGCAAAAGAGAAAGGAATTTTTTTCAAGTATTAAAACTCAGATTTGGTAAGCTTGATTAATGCTTTTCTGTTACCTGTATCATCAGACTCAAAATCACCTTCGAAAAAATAAATCCTATAGCTGAAAGCGATGTAACTAGTGTTGATATTAAGCGATAGTGACGGAGGTTTTTTCATGAAGTAATCCGTCATCGCGTCTTCAAGTCCCCGATGAGTGCCACCTGCAAATATTTTCATTAGCTTGTTGTAAGTCTCAGTGTTGATACATTCTATGCTCGTAATATATTTGGTGTTCATAATATGAAGAGATGGAATACTATCTTCTAGTTTTATAATTTGCATTTTAAAGCTCCTTGATTATTTCTATATAAATGGAAAAAACTAAAGAAATTCCACCTATTTCTGAATAAACACAAAAGGAGTTCATTAATGAAAAATGTATTACTGATGATGTCGGGCTTTGTTTTGTTTTGCCGTGCTACTGGTTATCACCCTGCTAAAAAATAGACAATCACTGACCTTATTTTCAGCTTATTCGAGTGTTATCATTTCTGTGTAATTTCGACATCGGTAAAGTTTTTTGAGCCAAAGAAATCGTAGAGGCGGAGGAAAAACTTGTCTTTGGTGATCACCACCGAGATTGGATTATACTGCATATAGCTTGCAGGATCAAAAATATCAGGATGAATAGAAAGAAGTTCTCCAGGTTCGCGAATCCCACGGTTCAAAATTGGAGCGACACGATTTTCTTCTGCCAAGATATCGTGGACCAGCGATGTTGCGGCCTCTTTATCGACAAATGGAGTAATCTTGGGAAATTCACCCTCTGGGAAACTCTTTTCGTAGGCCTTGCCGAAATTACCTGTTGCAATTAAGTCAATATCTGAGGTGTTTAGTTTTGCCTTTCCATTGGCCAAGCTTCCACAGAGGAGAATGCTATCTTCACCGATCAGCTTTCCAATCGGGCCTTTTTGAATCGATTGAGCGCTTTCACGAACTTTTTGGAAAGAATAACTTGGTGAAAGACCTATTTTAGTCCAGTAGTCATTCATCAAGGTATCGACATTTTTTGCAGAAATACTTTTTTGGGATTTGAGCGCAGTTAATAATTGTTGAAATTCAGATTCAAAAAGAACTTTGTGAACAGCTTCATAGTTTCTGCGCAATGGTTTGTTTGGTGTCTGGAGGAGTTCGATGATTTTCTTTTTTGCCTCTAGGTTTTCCTTCTCGGGAATTGAACGAAGGGCCGAAGCAGTACTAAGGGTAAATCCGAAGTTTGAATGGTAAGGGTTATTTTCTCCGAGGCCACGAGCGAATTTAGCGTCCTCAGAAATCATCTCGATAAATTTGTGAATTCGATCTGGTTTCAAGGACATTTGCGCCGGAAGAACGATCAGGTGCCGTGCCTCGATTTGAGAAGATTGATCAAGACGGAGATCGATTGGAGTCGTTTCTGCGATACGATCCATTATAGTAAGGAGCTCGCGTGTTTGCTTGGTAGAAAGCTTACTCTTTATCGTTTCGATTGGTTGAACAAAGTCGGTTCGACCTAGAAAATAAATAAAATCAGTACTGAATGTCTCCTCAGAGTATTTCTCTGCACCCCAAGTATTAAATTTCTGATACTTAATCTTGGACATTCGCTCTGCGAGCGACCAAAAGTTTTCTAGATCCTCGGGGGTTTTAATCATCTTCAGAAGTTCTTCCAATTTCGGACCAATCTCTTTTTGAGAAATTGATTTTGTCCCCCCGCTAGGAGCTCCGAGTTCATTGAGATAGTCGTGGATAAACTTTTCGAAGATTGAAATTTTTTCAGAATAGGAGGAATAAGACCTTGGGATTTTAGCATATAGAAATTCGCATTCTGCTCCTAGTCCGTGGGATGGCATGAGTACAGAAAGTGATTGAATTAGAATTACCAAGAGAAATAAAGGCAGACTAAGAGATTGTTTGGAAAACATAAATATGGCCCTAAGTATATTAAGTCGAAATCTATTTCTTTATTTTTCGTCTTAAATGAAAAATAATTAACTTTAAATCGTCATGTGAAAATTATCGTCATAGAATGACCAAACTTTTTACAGATTGAAGTGCCTCAAAGAATAGGCATAATGTTGAAGACATGCCGAAGTTTGTCTAAATTCATTAAATTCTGATAGGCCCATAGCTAGCTAAAACTCCAAGTATTTTCAGCTTTAGTAAAGCTCTTTCTCGCCGATAAATGAATAGATTTACAATAGGATAAA
>JAQTTZ010000009.1 GCA_028710485.1 Bacteriovorax sp.
GACTTTCCGGATTCAAAATTTAAGCGACCAAGTAATGCTAAAATTATTTGGTTCCAGGAAGAATTATTGAAAAGAGGATACATCTGCACGACAAGAACCACAAAGGGCCAGGATATCCTGGCCGCTTGTGGACAATTAAAATCTGAATACGAAAAATTAAATTTATGGGATCAACGCGAGGCCCTTACGAGTCGTCTGGAATCCTTCTAAATTAAAACTAATTTAGTAAGCTGAATCAAGCTTGTTTCTGTAAAGCCAAGGCTTAGGCTCGACTTTATCTTCCGCTTTTTCTTCAACTTCTACTTCTTTTTTCTTTTCTTTAGCGACTACAGAAGAAGGTTCACGGTCGGATGAATCTTTTTCTGAGGCAATTTGTCGGTCGGTTTTCGCGGCCCCTTCAACTTTATATTCTTCGTTGAATTCTGCCGTCTGCGTCTCTTTGTTTGACGGAGCTGTTTCTTTGAACCCCAAATTTGGTGATTTGTAATCGGCAGCAAAGGCCACTGTGCAAACACCTAATGAGAGTACTGCGAGAGAGAGTATTTTCGTTTTCATGATTCACCCCTTACCCGATCCTATCGGTTTCTAACTGCCTATCGGTTCTTTCTGCTTATCGGATTAATGTTTAAAAAACTTGAGAAGTCTGCTCGGTTTATTTTAAAGATTGTTTACGTAAGCTCATGTTTTTGAGACTATAGAAAAGATTTAAATATAGGTATTTTCAAAAAATGGAGTTTTTGTGACCGCTTCTAAAAATAGCAAGGCTTTGTTCGGCGTCTTCGCGATGGTATTTGTCTTTTTTGTCATCCTCGTTCTCTTTGCGTTTTATACAATGAATGCATTCAATGAAACTTCCAGTGCAGAAAAAAATGCAAACCGTGCTCATATCGCAGTTGTCGAAGTTGAAGGGGTCATCATGGACTCTAAAGATACAATCGACCTGTTGCAAACTGCTGAAGATGATAAACAAATCGAAGCCATCATTCTTAGAGTTAATTCTCCAGGTGGAGCAGTTGGACCTACTCAAGAAATTTACGAAGAGATCGGGCGGATTGATAAGAAAAAACCAATTTATGCCTCATTTGCAGGAATTGCTGCCAGCGGTGGATACTATATCGGAGCAGCTACTAGAAAAATTTGGGCAAGCCCAGGAACGCTCACTGGATCTATCGGGGTTATCATGGAGTTCATGGACCTTTCAAAATTATATGAGTTTGCAAAGGTTTCTCCTCACACGGTAAAGGCCGGACGTTATAAAGACGCAGGAAATCCGAGCCGCGCACTTACTCCAGAAGAATCGGACATGATGAATAAATTAATTGCAGGAGTTCATCAGCAATTTATTGACGACATTATGAAAAAGCGCGGAGATAGAATCAAAGGCGATATTAAAGAGATTGCTCAAGGACAAATTTTTTCTGGTGAGAGTGCAAAGACCAATGGACTGGTCGATGAAATGGGAAGTTTGTGGACAGCGGGGCGTGCGATTCACAAAACGCTTAAAACCAAAGATGAATTTGCTTTGAAATTTATGAAAAAAAAGAAACATTTAGGATGGCTAGATTTGATGGGTTCATTGGATGAAAACATCTCAAAGCTTAGTATTAATAATCTTATCCATAATGATAAGAGCATGCTTCTTATGTTTAGGTAATAATGGAAATTTATCTCACTTGGGTTTCTGAGCATTTATTAGCAGTAGTTGCTACCGCCATTACCATGGTGTTGGTTTACCATTACTTAATAGAAAAAGAGACGGGAGCGAAATTATCAAAGCGCTATCGCAATTCTATTTTTGAAGCGCAGTCAAAAATCTTTTTGAATGCGACTCAATACCTGATTTCCGGAAACAAAGATCTAGCCATTAAAGAATTCCTAAGTGCCGTGGATATCAATCGTGAAACCATTGAAACCTATTTTGCTTTAGGTGGACTATTTCGCAGTAATGGTGAAATTGAAAAAGCGATCAGTATTCATCGATCTCTTATTGCTCGTGAAAATATTTCAGAAGCTCACCGTTTAAGAGCATTAAAAGAGCTGGCGGTGGATTTTGATAAAGGTGGTTTTGTTGATAAGGCCATTGAAACTTATAAAGACGTTTTAAAAATTAACCGCGATCAATTTGAAGTTATTCAGGCCCTGTGCCGGATCTATGAAGACATAGAAGATTGGGACCAAGCTTATAATTACCGCATAATGCTCTCTAAAGTTGGGCATCAAAATCAAGCGGAAACTATTTCACATATATTAGTTCAAAAAGCGAAACAGTATTTTGAGCGTGGCGACTTTAAAAAATGTGAAGAAGACTTAGAAGATGCTTTTAAGTTTGCTCCTTCTGTTTCGGCTAAGATTTTGCGGTTAAAGCTTTATTTGGTCAGTGGGGATTTAGAGCAGGCAAAATTTCTTCTTTTAGAAATTCTTAAAGAGCATCCGATGTATGCTTCATTTATTTTTGTTTCAATCGGGGAAGACTTTGAATCCAATGATCAAGAATTGAAAAAAACTTATCAAGGTCGCCTTGAAATCTTAAGAAAATATTTCTTGGAAATGAACGATAAAGATTTAGTTAGTTCGGCTTCTGTTGTTCTTTCAAAAGTCCGTCTCTTAAAAGAGTCGGGAATGATTGAAAGTGCTTTTGATCTACTAAAAGAATGGATGGATCAAAATAAAAATTCTTCTGAAGTAATGAAAGTGGAATACATTAAACTTTTAATTGAACTCCAGAAAAAAGACGAAGCCCTGGCCCAGACCAAAGGATTACTGGAAAATCTTCATCAAACATTAGCTAAACATTATTGCCGTCAATGCGGCTATAACTCCGATAGTATTTTTTGGCGTTGTCCCCAATGCCATGAATGGGAAACAATTCAATTTAGATGGAAGGTCTGATGAGTAAGCTACTCTTTTTCATCATATTAATATTTACAGAAGCTTTTGCCGCTGATCTTCCAGCTGCGTCTTCTACGTCCATGAAAAAAACTTTCATTGGGATCAAATATTTTTCAGAAATAATGGGTAATGTTCATCAAAATCCCTCGCGCTACTCTCAAGTTCTAACTACCATTAGTTGCAACCATCCTGTCAAAGTGATGAAAGAGACTTCTAAAGATGGAAAAGATTTTGTTCTTTATGGTGAAGACAAGTGGAACCTGGTTACTGTCGGCCCCTACGAGGGATATGTCATGGCCGATTATTTAACAGATAAAAAAAATGTCTGCTTTGAAGAAGAATACTCCAAATTTTTTGATGGGCTTAATTTAGATATTAACGACCTCTATTATTGGGCGAGACTTTACGATCAATACGTCCAAGGGAAGTCAAAGGTTCGCCAATGATTACAGCAAAATTATTTTTATTGCTAGGTCTAATGCTTTTCGGTACGGGCAAACTTCAGGCCGAAGAAGAGTCTAAGGATCTGTTAGATTTTTCTTCCATAAAAGACATCATTAAAAAAGATGGACTTGAAGGCGAACTCAAAAAGAAACAAGACGAAAAAAGAAAATATCTCGATGATAAAAAACTTAAAGATATGAAGCGCTTTAATGTTCCCAACCAAGATGTCTTTTGGAGTTTTTTTTCCGAACTATGGTTGGTGAAGAATGCAACTATCTTAAAATGGGATATTCATAAGCCTGATTTTGAATTGGAAAAATCTTTTACTGCTTTTCTTGAAAGCCAAGGTCACTACGAGAAAAAAATTAAAATTCTATTGCTGGACTCGGCTGAAATCGTTCACGCTGCCCTTCCTACCAACTCAGATGAGTATATCTTCATTCTTTCACTCCCATTTATCAGAACCTTGGATTTATCAAAAGTTGAAATCTCGTTGCTTTTATTTGAAGACTTTATCAGGGTAAAAAAAGGATACTTTAAAAATTATATTTTAGATAAAGACCTTGAAAGTTTTTTGGGATCAAATTTTAGCGGAAAACAATTTGATAAAAAAATGATAGACACTCATTTAAAAAAATACAATCAGGTTTTATTTGAGAAAGGTTTTAGTTTTCAAGAACAATTTGAGACCACTAAAGAAATTGATCTTCTATTGAAGAGTGATCTTAAAATATGGAATACATACTTAACTCTGCTGGAAAAAATCGATACACTTACCAAGAATAATTCTCTTTATAAAAAATACAGTCAAATATATCCTTCGCCTGAATTGCAGCTCAACTGGTTGAAACCCAAAAATACAATACTCTAATGGAATTAAGAAAAAAAATTAATGAAGTTATTGATTTTTTTGATGCTCCACTTGGGTCTCAAATTAAATACTATACACTTTTCTGCTTTGTTCTTTGGAGTCTTCATCTTATTTTAATCTCTCTGATCTCTTATTTTCACTTGCTTCTTAATCACAATATCCGAACAATCGGGGACTGGATTGGGGATAGAGGCTGGGCCTTAATCATCATTTCTAAAGTACTTGTTTTTTACCTGGCCTTGCAGTTTATCCGCTTAAAGAGCAAAAAAATAAACTTAGTACGAAGCTATTTTAGAAATAGTATTCAATTGCCTAGAAAAGAAGTGATCGTGTCTTTGTTTTTTTTAATTATAGGTTTAATGGGTCTAGGAAGAATCACTCTTAATCACACATTAATTTTTGAAATAGATCGCATGCTACTCTCAGTGGTGGGAACTTTTGTATTCTTTAGCGTGGATTATGCACTCTTAATCGTTCTGGAAATTTTCTTTCCTTTGGAATCAGTAATAGATAAAAATCGAAAGCTTTTCCTCTTTCCTCTTCTGTTTTATTATTTCACTTACGCAACTTTTATTTATGAACAAACCGTAAGCTTCAGACTTTATGCATTCTTCTTCCTTCTTTTGTATTTAGGAGAGTGGAGAAGACGCAATTGGACACTTCCGTTACTTTTTCTGTTGGCATTTATCATTCCGAGCTACGCTCTTCTTGGACTCGATCCGGTTTGGAATTCAAGTTATGCCTTTTTCACCGTCACGAACGTAATCTCGGGTTTCTCAATATTCATTTTGATTGGGTTTGCCATCGCCTATCTTCATCGAACTCAACGAAACAAACCAGAGTATATTTATCGGGATTAAGTATAATAAAGCCTCGATTTATCTTAAAAATCTATGAAAGATTGTCTATGATTGTATCAAGTTAAAAAAACTTATATAAAATCGCTTATCTTAGCAGGAGAAAATCTGTGCATTCAGCAAATTTGGATATCTTTAAACTCATTTTGCAATCAGGAGTTGTCGTAAAATTAGTCTTAGGTTTATTGATACTAGCTTCAGTATTTTCTTGGGCCATTATTTTTAAAAAGCGTAAATTATTTAAAGAAGTCGAAGCTAACAACGAAAAATTTTATGAAATCTACCGGAATTCTGAAAATTTAAAAGATGTACTACTTAAAAGTGAAATGCTCCCTTTTTCTCCCTACAAAGCACTCTTCATCAATGGCTATGCCGAATTAGTAAAAATTAGAGAAGCCTATACCGGTCAGCACAAAAGCGGATTGGCCTTTCACTTCCAAAATTTTGGATTGGGAATTCTAGAGCGCGGCCTAAAAAAAGGTGTGAATGAATCCAATGCTGAGTTGGGTGGACTTCTTTCAACCTTGGCTTCAATTGGATCAGTGGCCCCATTCATTGGATTATTTGGAACCGTTTGGGGAATTATTGATGCATTCTCCGGATTAGCTGGCGGTGGGGGATCAATTGATGCCGTAGCCCCTGGTATTGCAGAAGCACTTATAACAACGGCCATAGGTTTAGCGGCCGCTATTCCAGCAGTATGGTTTTATAACTATTTCAACAACCAAAACGATAAAGTAAATTCTGATATGGAATCCTTCGGTCAAGACTTCTTGAATGTTGTTGAACGTTCTATCGTCGAATAAGCGGAGGGGATATGGCCTTTAATACTGGAAAAAAGAAAGGAGCGATTTCCGATATCAACGTTACACCGTTAGTTGATGTCATGCTCGTTCTACTTATTATTTTTATGGTGACTGCGCCCTTGATGTTAAATGGAATAAAATTGGATCTTCCAAAGACCCGCGAAGTGAATCCTATTAATTTAAGTGCAACTCAGGTTATTCTTTCTTTTAGCAGGAGCGAAGATTATTTTCTTGGAAAAGATAAAATATTGGCCAATGAAATTATTCCTGAAATTAAGAAACAGTTTAAAAGTAATAAGACCGAAACGCTTTTCCTTCGTGCTGACTTTAATTTGCCTTACGGAAAAGTTGCGAGACTGATGTCTTTTTTAAAGCGTGGTGGGATTCATCAAATCTCGCTGGTGACAGTGACAGAAGATAAGGATTAATGACAAAAGTACAATGAAACAACAACTTGAGTATACATTCCGAGGAAAAACATTTCCGTTTTATTTACGGCGATCGACCTATATTCATATTGCTCTTTTTTCACTTACTTTAATTGGTGGGAAAATTGTCTTTGAACAACAGGAAAAATTGCGCGAAAAAAATATGGAGCTAGTTCAGGCTTCAGTACGCGTGGACATGGTCGCCATGCCAAAATATACTTTGAATGAATTAAAAAATCTTTCAAGTGGTGTGGAAGAAGCAAAGAAAGAACAGTCAACTCCCGAGCCTGTAAAACTTGAACCCAAAGTTGAACCTAAAATAGAACCCAAGGTTGAACCAAAGCCAGGGCCCAAAGAAGAAAAAGCTGATACCTCCCCAACTTTTGAAGAGGCCAATAAATTAAAACGTCAGAGTTTTAAAAGTTTGCTTAAACAAATCGGAAATAAGAAAATCACGAGCTCAGGTAATCAAAAAGCTGACAAAGGCCTTTACGGTGAAAAGTCGACGGATTTAAAAAATTTGGTGGTGGCCGGAAATAAATTAAGTAAAGGCGTTCAAATGTACGGTGGCGGAAATTCCGGCGACATGACGGCTTATCAGGTTTATGTAGCAAGGCTTCCGGATCTTGTTCGTCCTCATTTTAAACTGCCAAGCTTTTTGAAAGAAAAAAAATTAAACTGCAGAGTGCGTGTTTGGGTTGCTTCTGATGGTGAAGTTACTCGCACAGAAGTGTATCAATCAAGTGGCGATAGTGAATATGATCAGCGAGCAGTTGAGGCCGTAAGGGCATCTTCTCCATTTCCAAGACTATCTGAAGAATTTGTAAAACGTGGCCTTAATGGCGACATAGCTTTAGGATTCCCTTTATGAAAAATCTTATTTTATTTGTTTTTCTTTTTTCAGTTCAAGCTTTCGGGCAAGACGATAACATAACAGTAGTAGCAGTCGGTGAGGCTACTCTTGAAAAAGACAAAATGGTCATTCAGGATCCTTATATCCAAGGCGCTGTTACCTCTGGTCAAAAAGCGGCAGCATCAGATTTAGTAAAACTTCTAAGAAACGATTTTAGTTTTTACCAAAAGAAATTTTTTCTAGTTGAATCTGCTCCCAATAATACCAATTTTCGTCCACCTACTAATTATGATTACTGGAGTGGTAAAAGTGTGCGCTTTCTCGGAACTGTAAGTGCAGAAAAAAGTGGAGAGAATTTAAAAATTACAGTCGCCTTTGAAGACATTAAAAGCCGCAAGCAAGTTTTCAATGCCACAACGACTACCAGTATTTTAAATCTAAGAAAAAATGGCCACGAAATGGCCAATAATATCTATAAGCAAATAATAGGAAAGGATTCGATTTTTAAATCGAAAATTGTTTTCATCTCTGACCGAAATACCAGAGGGGCAAAAACGATTAAAGAAGTTTATATGATGGACTTCGATGGGAAGAACGTCACTCAGATTACAAGTCACGGAGGAATTGCAATTTCTCCTTCTATGTCTCAAGACGGACATCATCTGGTTTACTCACTTATTTTAAACTCAAGTGGCAAACGCAATAACAACCTGTATATGATGGATTTAAGAACTAAAGAGTCTCATGTCATTTCTTCTAAAGACGGGATTAACTCTGGAGCTATTTTTCTTCCAGGCGGAAAGAGTATTGCTTTAACTCTTACTGTTTCAGGAAATGCAGAAATTTATGAAATGGACTTAGACGGTAAAAACCTCAGACGAATCACCAATCATTTCGCTTCAGATGTAGATCCTTCTGTTACCTATGATGGAAAACTAATGACATTTTTATCTGATAGAGCAGGTAAGGCCATGATCTACACCATGGATCCTAGTGGTGAAGAAAAAAATGTAAAACGTATCAGCTTCGTAGGCCAGTTCAATGCGACACCGCGCTTTTCCCCAGATGGCAAAGAGATTGTTTTTTCTTCGTGGCTGGATAACTCTTTTGACATCTTTAAAATTGGCTCTGATGGTTCGGGGCTCTCGCGCCTGACAAAGGATTTTGGTTCAAATGAAGACCCTAGTTTCTCCAACGATGGAGAGTTTATCGCCTTCACCAGCCAAAGAGTCATCTCACGAGTTAAGGCCGATCAAAATATCTACATAATGGACCGGGACGGCGGGATTTTAGGGGCCGTTACTCAAGGTTTCGGAAACTGTATAAGCCCTAGATGGTATAACTTCTAGTAATCACGAATATAGCGCTTTTTTTTTAGACAACCGAGCATTTTAGTCTTGTAAAATATTCAGACGCACTGTATTATTTACTGAGTAACGCAAAGCAGGTTATTCAATAAAAACGTCCAGGAGTTATACAATGACAACATCAGCGACTAACCAAAAGACAGACCTAGCTACTCTTTCATCAGTTCTTTTCCTAAGTCTAGATGAGGCCCATTTCTTTAATGCAATTAACAAGTTTTTCTCAAACCATATGAACTGCCACAAGGTTCAAGCCTATAAACTTCTAGAAAACGGCCAGGCTCAATTAATGTCAGAAAATGGCGAAAGTGTTTTAAATGCAATAATTCTTGATAAAGGTGTTGGAGCAGTTGGATATATTGCTCGCACTAAAAAAGGATACTTCTCAAATACTGTTGAAAGAGATCCAGTTTTTACTCGCGAAGCAACTCTTGGAATCAAAGCAGAACTTTGTCTTCCAATTTCAGTAGATGGTGTTGTGATCGGTTCAATTCACTGTCAAATGAATGATTCATCGAGAGAATTTTCTCGTGAGGACATGACTTTTGGGGTATCGATCATCAATTCAATTTCTGCACCAATTCAAAATATGAAAATGTATTTAGCTTCTAAGCAATTAAACGAAACTCTTTTAAGAACAATTGAATTAAAAGAAAAAGAACTTCAAGAATCACGTTCAGGATTGAAGCTCCAAGATACTTTTAGAATCATTGAAAAAGAAATTATCGGTAGATCACAAGCAATGAAAGATCTTTTAGCCTTAGTAGATAGAATTTGTGATAAGGATATTTCGGCTTTTATTATGGGTGAAGCAGCTACTGGGAAAGAAATGATCGCTCGTAGAATTCACTGCAGAAGTCATAGACGTGATAGAGCATTCGTAGCAATCGATTGTTCAACAATGAATGAAAAACAACTTGATATCGAAATTTTTGGTGATGAAACACATATGGGGATGCTAGAAGTGGCAAACTTCGGAACACTTTTCATCAACTCAACTGAATCAATGCCAGCAAATATCCAAAATAAACTTATGCAATATATGACTAGTAAGATGGGGATCAAGGCCGGAAGCCAATCATTTTTTAAGTCAGACGTAAGAATTGTTTCTGCTTCAACAAAAGATCTTATGGATCTGGTAAAAGCTTCTGCTTTTAGAGAAGATTTATACTTCGCTCTAAGTACTGTTGTATTAAAAGCACCAGCGCTAAGAGAAAGAAAAGAAGATATCGAAATCCTTGCTAACTTTTTCTTGAACCAAAATAAGGCGAAAGATGCACAAAAATCTTTCTCACCTGGAGCAATCAAATCATTGTCTGAATATTCATGGTCAGGAAACGTAAGAGAGTTACAAAATGTAGTAGAAAGAGCTTTCATCCTTTCAGAAGGAATGATTATTGAGAAGCTTCACTTGGACCAAAATATTCAAAACGCAGAAGTTCTTTTAGTTGTAGAAAAAACGGTGCAAGTAAAATCTGCAGAATTCATCCACGTAACACTGGAAGAATTAGAGAAAGGACATATTATGTGCACACTTGAAAACTTAGGTGGAAACAAGACAAAAACTGCAAAAGTTCTTGGAATCACAGTTAAGACTCTCTACAACAAACTTCATTCTTACGGAGTTGATTTTGATAAGGAAGCATAAGAGTCGTGTAAGGCTTAAAACCTTGTAATTACGGTAGTAAAAAAGTATTATTAAAAAATCTGGAGGATACCCATGTCAATTATAGAAACAGAAACAGAAGCAGTTGTAGAGAGTCCAAAAACTCCGAGAAACTTTAGAACAGCTATTGATATTGAAAATTTTTACCGCTTCGTCAACGATAACGATCTTAGAAAAGAAGCTAAGATTATGCTTGAAATTATCCAAGCAAAAGTCATGGCCTCAGTGAAAAAGAAAAAGAAAGAAGCAAAAGCTGCAAGTAAAAAAAATAATAACTTACATTAATTAATATTTTAAAAAGCCCACTCACGTACGAGTGGGCTTTTTTTATTCCCAGGATGGGATGTATGTCTGCGTGAGGCAGGAGCCGGAGCAGACCTTTAGGAAAGTTGAACATGGAAGTCGCAACTCGGTCTCAAAGTCATACAAAAAATCATGTCATTTATGATCCTATTTATGGTTTTATTAAACTCAATCAAATTGAATGGGAAATAATCTCTTCACCTTTTTACCAACGTCTTCGCTGGATTAAGCAATTAGGTTTTTCTTGTTATATTTTTCCAGGTGCGGAACACTCACGATTTCATCACTCTATTGGAGTCATGTACAACGCTCATAAAATTTTAGAGTCGTGTGGAAGGGCCGTTTCAGAAAAAGATCTGATGGATCTCGATTGCCTGACACCTGAGGCGATCTATCACAAGAGTTTGCGACTTGCGGCCTTGATGCATGATCTTGGAACCTTTCTTTTTTCTCATACTACAGAAGGTGCCTATATCGATTACGGTGAAACTACTCACTCTAAAGGTGGAAAGGGTTTACCTGATGATCACGAAAATTTGGGTTCATTCATTATTAAGAACACCGATTACGATGGGGGGATCGCTCATATTTTAAAAAAATATGGAATCAGTCCTCAACGCATTTCAGATCTAGTGAAAGGTGTTGATGAATCTATTCTTGCCAATCAAATACTTCATTCGGAAGTCGATTGCGATCGCATGGATTATCTTCTTCGGGATGCTCACTATACAGGATTAAAATACGGTTCATACGATCGCGATTATTTGCTTTATCATTTTCAAGTCAAGCGGGTAGATAACCACGACATCCTAACTATTCGTCACAATGCTCTTCATTGTGTGGAAGATTTTTTAACGTCGAGATTCGCTTGGTACTCCCAAGTTATTAGATCGCCTCGAGGTGCTAAGTTCGATGCAATTGCAGAAACCATTTGCCATTATTTCCTGGAGAAGGGGTATATCTATCGCTACAGCGAGCTCTTGGAAATGATTGAAAAAGATCCAATGAAATTTTACGGATTCAACGATAATTATTTTATGACTTTGGTTCATAAACATTTATTAAATGGTGACCTTGATAAAAATCCAAAAATTAAAGACATGGCAAAAACGATCCTATTGGCAACAGGTGGAAAAGCGATTCGCTGTGAAGAATTCAAATCGCGTCTTTTATCTCAAGATGATCCTCAGGCCTTAGAAAAATACTCTAAACGAGCGACCCAAAAAGCTCAAGAAATCGAGGAATTCCTAAAAAAGAAAGGTGGCCCTGCTGATTGGATGATCTACGATATTCCCAAAAAAGCCATCATGTTCGTTAAGTCTCCCAAAAATGTGGCCAAAAACTCTTCTGCCCAGCTCAATAATGTCCTTCTTGATCGAGACCCGGTCAAAATCGCTATGGAGAATGGCGAAGTCTTGCTTTTGGCGGAGGTTGAAAATTCCCTGATTTCTAAGCTATTTAATAGCAATAACTTTATTCCAAATGTTTATTGCTCAACTTCTGCCTATGAACTTCTTCTATCGGAAGGGGTCATTGAGGGCAGCTTTAGCTAGGAATTGAACCAAACCTGAATAAAATTCTCAGGTATAGAGAAACCCTACCTAAAAATATAAATTTAAGCTAAAATTTGAGGTGGGGTAATCCCGGCATAGATCAGGAAGATCTATTAAAAAGACTTTGGAGATATAGTCATTATGTTAAATAAAGCTGGCTCGCTTAATAAAAAAATTAGCAAAGGTCCTTCGGGGCCGACGGGTCCTATTTTTTATTGCGAAGATGTCTCAGTTGAATTCAACGAAATTCGCGCGCTCAAAAATATTCAACTCACTGTCGAGCGTGGGGAAATAATTTTTGTCACTGGAGCTTCGGGAGCTGGAAAAACAACACTCTTAAAATTATTATCAGGATTGCAAGAGCCTACTTCGGGTAAAATCATTCGTCCCAATTTCTTTGCAGGCAAAAAAAATCTTTATATATCAAACGTCTTCCAAGATTTACGATTGATGGGAAAATACACTTGCGAAGAAAATTTAATGTTTGCTTATGACTCTTCAATCTACAAAGACAAAGCAGAATTTATTCAAGATATGCATGAGCTTACAAGGATTCTTGGAATCAAAGACAGGCTTCATCTTAAAATTAATCAGGCCAATGGTGGTCTTCAGCAAAAAGTCGCAATCGTTCGCTCGCTCTTAACAAGGCCGGATGTACTAATTGCTGATGAACCTACAAGTTCTCTCGACACCGAAAATGCGAGACGTTTATTTGATGTATTTAATCTGTATAACGCCAAACGCGGTTTGACGGTAGTGTGGGCCACACACAATAAGGAACTTTGTAAGAGTTTCACTGGTCGAATTATCCATTTAGACAACGGACGTCTAGTGTACTCGGGGCATGCATGTTTTATCTAATACAGTTTTTTAAAATACTTTTCAAATCACCGCTGAGAGGATTTTTCCTTTTCTTCTTTTCTATCTTGATGGTTTTTTCTATTGGGCAGAAAGCTTTCCTGGAAGAACAATTCTTAAAGATGATTCCTGAAAACAAAGCGGGTTCCTATTTTTATGCTTTAATTGCTTCAACAGAATCTTATCAAAATGTAGCTCGCCAAATGGCGGTGCTTCCCGGTGTGCATAAAGTAGATGTTTTATCTGAAGCTCAAATTAAAGATGAGGTAAAAAGCATCCTAGGTTCTCTTCAAGTAAATCTAAATCAGACGACTTTGGATTTAAACTATGCCGGATTAAAAGTGATCTATGCCAAAGACCTAAAGCCTCGAGCTCAAGACCTTATACGTGATTACCTCACTCACCTAGTAGGGGAAGGGAATATCACTCTTGGTGCTATTAAGTTAAATGATCAGTCTCTTGATAAGCGCAATCAATTTATTGGCGCGATTAAAACTTGGGGATACTCACTTTACCTATTCATCATTTTTCTATTTTGGCTGATTTCTCTTTTATCGGTAAGAGTGAAAATTGCCGAAGCTTCATACCTTCTTGAGAGCTACCAAAGAAAAAGAAAAGTGGGTATTAAGATGGCAAGCTTTGGGCTTAGTCTTATTTTTGTTCTGTCTGTTGGCAGCACTTTTATTTTAGGAATACCTCAAGTTCTAAACCTATCAGTAGCACTTATGATTTTCGTGGTAGGAATTCTTCTACATAGTAAAAAGTACCAGTGGGAGAATCATTAAAATTTTATGAATTTCAAAACTATCATTTTGTTATGCCTTTTGCCGCTTGTGCTTCCAATGGCGCTTTCAGCTGCGGTTGAAACTGACGAAAAATTGAATATTTTTGCGATGAAGAAAAAACTTCTTACCCAAAATAAAATGATTCAAGAGATGAGCCACGAAGTAAGTAAAGTCGAGATGAATCTTGGCATGCAAAACAAGAAATACCTTCGTCTCGCCGACGAAAGGGCCAAAATTGAAGAAAGCCTAAGCAGCGCTCGCAAAAATGCCGACCTCGACAATCAAAATCTTAAAAAAAATTATTACGAAACTAAAATGATCCTAATGGGTGTTCTCTTAAATAAATTAGAGAAGGCAGAAAGTTCATCGGATTTATTATCTCGAAAAATCCTGGTAGAAAATCTTCAAAGAAGACTTCTTGATTTAGACGGGATGATGAAAACCAATAAAGCAGTTCAAGACGATGTGGAAAGGCTCTATCTTAGGCTAGAAGACTCAATGAGAACGGAAAAAGAACTTCTTTCAATGATGAGTGAGCTTGAGCAAAGGAAGAAAGACCTTCACGCTAATATCGAATCTTCAAATCTGAAAAAATCAGATGCTCAAAATCATTTTGATGAAATGAAAAATAAAATGGCAATGGAGAGAGAATCTCTTCACAAAAGCCAATTGAAAGAAAAACTTATGCCGGTGCAGATTACAGAAGAAATTAAGATTCCTTCACAGGCTGCTCAGGGATCATCGGCTACGTCGCGGGTCTCTGTTGCCGGGGCCGATTTCTTTCCGCCGATTTCGTTGTATCAAGGAATTGATTATCAGAAAAAAGGTGTTACTTTTAATTTTCAAGGAAAAAATGAAGTACGTGCTCCAAAGGCCGGTAAAGTTGTCTATACTGGAAGCTTGGCAAGTTATGGTAATGTTTTAATGATTGATCACGGTAATGATACACGGACTGTTTTATTGGGGCAGTTTGATTATAATGTGAAAAATGGTGATCCGATACAAGCTGCCCAGTTAGTTGGTTACACCAACCCGCGTTCGCATAACGGATTAGGGGATGGAAAGATTTACTTTGAAGTGAGAAAAAATAATTTAGCACAAAATACATATTTGCTTTTAGATAAAAAAATACTCGCACGTAATTCATCTAAGTAGCATCTATCCTAAGGAAGGAGTAGATTCATGAAAAGAGAACTTTTTAGTCTCTTGCTATTGGCAATGTTCGTTCAACCAATAACTAGCGCTCGGGCAGCAGAAGCCAATTCTGAAGCGGCCAAAAAATCACGTTACGAAAAGTTAGAGCTTTTTAACAAAGTTCTTTATCTAATTGAATCCCAATATTACAGGGAAGTTGATACTGAAAAACTTATTGAAGGCGCGATGAATGGAATGATGAATACTCTCGATCCTCATTCTGCTTTTTTAGACCGCGACATCTTCGCAAAAATGCAGGAAGAAACTTCTGGAGAATTTGGTGGCCTTGGAATTGAAGTAACACAAAAAGATGGCCTATTAGTTATCATCACTCCTATCGAGGATTCTCCGGCCTATAAAGCGGGAATTAAGCCAGGGGATAAAATTGTGGAAATCAATCACGAATCAATGGTTGGTGTTTCGCTAGAGCAGGCGATTGATCATCTTCGTGGAAAAACAAAAAGTAAAATCATTTTAGGTATTGCACGTGACGGCTTGGATGGTGTTAAGAATTTCGAACTCACCCGAGAGATCGTTTACTTAAAACCTGTGAAGTATGAACTGCTACACAACAATTATGCTTATATTCGCTTAACTCAATTTCAAAAAAAATCAGCGGAATATATTATTGAAGCCATTCTGAAAATAAGAGCTCAAATTAAAGACAAGGCCGGTCTTAAAGGTATTGTTTTAGACCTTAGATCTAACCCAGGCGGATTATTAGATGAAGCCGTAGATGTTTCTTCTATTTTCTTAAAAGATGGAATTGTCGTTTCGACTGAAGGCCGCGATCCAAAAAATAAAGAAATTCGTTATGTGAAAAAATCAGGTCATAAAGAGCTCGATGTACCTGTGGTTGTTTTGATCAATGGTTCAACTGCTTCAGCTTCAGAAATTGTTTCTGGGGCGCTACAAGACTCAAAACGCGCCATCATTATGGGAGCTCAGTCTTTTGGAAAAGGTTCAGTTCAATCAGTTGCTAAAATAGATGATCAGATCGGAGTGAAGTTAACTATCGCTCAGTATATGACTCCAAGTGGAAAAAAAATTCAGGCAGAAGGGATTAAGCCAGACGTGGTTATAGATGAAGTAGAAGCAGAGTTTGTTGATAACAACAGAAAAGAATCAACATTTATCCGTGAAAAAGATTTAAAGGGTCACTTAACGGCCACTATTGAAACAGAAGAAGAGAGAAAGGCCCGCGAAGTGACCGAACTTAAAGAACGCATCGAAAGAACTGAGCGTTATAAGCAGTTGAGAGAGAAAAAGAAAAAAGGCAAAACTAAAGAGGTTGTCGCTGTTGGTGGTGACGATGAAGACAATCGAAAGATCGCTCCCAAAGATGACTATCAGGTTAATCAGGCCATCAATTATTTAAAAAATATTGGACTGATTAAAAGTTTAAAATTCTAATTATTCCCAGTATGGGATGTATGTCTGCGAGAGGCATGGGCCGAAGCAGACACTTGGATAATATTGAATGGATCTCGAAAGCAAAAATGTTTCTCAAGTCATTTCAGAAATAAAAAATTTACTGGAAACAGAATTCACCAATATTACAATTGTTGGGGAGACCACTAATCTCTCGCTTTCTTCATCAGGTCACTGGTATTTTACGCTCTCAGATAAAGATGCATCAATAAGTGCGGCACTTTTTAAAATGGATGCCCTCAGAAACCCTCTGATAAAACAAATTAAAGACGGCGAGAAGGTCATTGTCGTAGGCGATATCAATGTTTATCCAAAACGTGGAACCTTCCAAGTCATCGTAAAAAAAATTGTTCCCTTGGGTGTCGGAGATTTAAAAGAGCAATTCGAAAAACTAAAACGTCGACTTGCCAATGAAGGGCTGTTTGATCTCGATCGAAAAAAACTCATTCCACCACTTCCTAAAAGAGTCGCAATTATTACCGCCCTTCGCGGAGCGGCCCTTCAGGATTTTATCAATATCTATAAACGGCGATCTATCTGGATGGACTTAGTGGTTCTCCCCACTTTAGTTCAAGGAGAAGATGCTGCAAGATCCATTCGTGCGTCTCTTCACAAAATTATAAAATATTCGCTAGACGCTGAACCTGCAAAAAAGATCGATATTATCGTTCTTACCAGAGGGGGAGGAAGCCTGGAAGATCTATGGGCCTTTAATGATGAGGGACTTGCTTGGGATTTATTTAATTGCCCGATTCCAACGATAAGTGCCGTCGGTCACGAAGTGGATTTCTCTATTGCCGATTTTGTTTGTGATTTAAGAGCGGAAACTCCTTCCGCGGCAGCCGAAGTGATTACGCACCAACAAACATTGATCAAAGAAAAAATGCGCACCCTTAAAGGAAGATTATTAAGCAATATTGAAATAAAAATCAGTCGTGTGAACAACCGACTTAAATATGCTCATCCCCATACTATTTTGAATATTATCTGGGGCGTTTATAATAGTTATCAAAAAAGACTCAATCGTTGTGATATACAAAAAAGACTTAATGAACTGACTCATCTTCATGAATTTTACCAGAGGCTAGATGAGAGTATTATAGATCTAAAAATTCTCTTAAAAGAGAAATTAGCTACACTCAACCACCGACTTGATAAATCAAGTGGTCTCCTGAATGTGCTAAATCCAAAAAATGTTCTCGAAAGAGGATATGGTTATGTTGAAACTCTTGAAGGTGCCGTCGTTGCCTCAGGCCATGATCTCGACAAATTGCCACATGATACTCAGTTGAATTTATGTTTTCACGACGGAAAAAGATTAATTAAAAAGATTGAATAGGATTTGTGAAAAATAAATTAAAAACCAAACTTAATTTCATTGTCGATTCCAAATTGGTTCAGGAAGACCGGGCTGAAATTTTACTTCGTGCCTTACAAGATGAAAAAATTAAATACATGATTGAATCAAAAGATTCAAAAGAAGAAGAACATAATCTTTCTATCATATTTACTCATAAAACAAATCTTCGTTTTTTTTCCAAGTACAAAAATCGGATTCATGTTCTAGATTCAAATGAAGATCATGAATCAGGACAAGTTGAAAAAATCAATTTGAATTCTTATGAAGAGATTACTCTTTTTTTAGAAAAACTGTTTATTCTCGAAAAAAGAACTGCCCTTCAGATTAGGACTAGAGAGAGCGAAAGGCTTTATGATAAAATTAAAATTCTCAATAACCAATTAACCTCAGCGGGATTGATCAATCTTTCAAGTGATCAGCAAAAAGATTTAGAAAGTTTATTGGACTTGGAAATTCTCCTTCTGCGAGAAGAACAAATCAGTAATTGGAATACTCATTTTAAAGCTTTCGCCAAAAAGCATGGGCAGCTTCAAAATATGGGACTTTTTTGCTCGGCAGAACTATTGAAAGAAGAAAATGTTTTTGATGAAAGCACTTTGATTTTCAATCTTCCTTTTAATGACTTATTTTTAACTTTAAAATTTAAATCCATTGAAGAATCGGAGCAAGCCCAGTGTATCGAATTGGTTATCACTATGATTTTAAGAACTATTCAAATTCAAGATCAACAATTAATCAAGAGCGATGGAGAGATTGATTTTTGGAAAAAAATATTTTCCAAGATCCCTTATCCTATGGCAGTTATTTCGAATCTGGGAGATCTATTAATTTACAATGAATCTTTTGCTAAGATTGGAATTCTTCCTAAAGAATGCCTGCGCTTTAAAGATCAGGAAAGTCTTGAGATTTACCAGCAGTTTTATAAAGTTCGTCGCATTGAATTTCCAATTAATCTTAGTGATGTTTCTTATTTTATTTTTTACACTATCGAAAGTCGAGATGCTAATAATGACCTTAAAACAAATCCCACCAATGACTCTCGAAAAGGAACACAAAAAGGGACTGTCGATGAACTGGGTATTGTTTCCAGTTCAATCGCTCATGAACTCAATAACCCACTGGCCGGAATTCTTGCGGCACTTTCATTATTATCACTAGAGGATGATTGGTCGGAAGATGCTCTAATTGATTTAGATGATATGAAAAACGGGGCTAAAAGATGCAAAGAGCTAGTTGAGATTTTTTTAGGATTCTCTAAGTTTTCTCCGTCCGCGGCACAGGCTCCGTCTATAAAAGACTCACTTGATCAGGCCCTCAATCTCTTAAGATTTAGGATGGTTGAATCTAATTTACGTTTAGAGATGAAGTACACTCCAACGCTTGAAGTTTTTTCTCATCAAATTAATTCATCAATCATGTCGATGATTCTTTATTTAATCCTAAACGAATTAATGACGGCCTTTGCTCATGAACGCCTAATCACTCAAACTCACATCAATTCCATGAGTGGGGAAGTCTTAGAGTTTTCGAATCAGATCGTCATGAAACTGGATTACGATTTTGAGTATGAAGAAAAATTAGCTCAATCAAAACTTATTCAACATCTTCTCGCTTTTGAAAAACTAGAAATCAATTTTCTTAGAAAAGAAATCCGTCTTATTTACCGTTCATAAATAACGATTTAGAGATAGTGCCGAGGGAAATCATAATTGTTAGGATTTTGGGCAATAAAGTTCTCGAGCGGTAATTTAAAATCTGTAGTTACAACTTTTTGAGTACTTCTATTAATAAGAAGGTACCCTTTACTTTTTTGAAGATAGGCTGCGAGAAAATTATGAATCGCAGTGGGTAGATGATCTTTTTTCAATTTTGCCTGGGCGATACGGGCATTTTTGGAGTTGATATATTGTACCAGTTTATTTTGATGAGTTGGGTATCTAAAAACTAATTCCATCTTGTGATGAAGAGATCTCAAAGGATAGATGACAAATTGCTCGGGAATAAGATGGTTCATTATGACAAAGTCATGGCTAAATTCAATCGGTGCAGATGAATTAACGGTATCAAAAGGAATTTTATGAAATTCACACAACCTCTCGATAGTTTCTTTTTGAAGTGCTTCACTGAGCTTGGAAAAGTAAGACGACATCTCAATTAACCCTTGAAAAAATGGTCCAATCATTTTGATGGTCAGAATTTCAAAAGGAGTCTCTTTTATTTTTTGAATAATATATTGTGTTTCAGCGGCAGTTGAAAGTGTAGGAAAAGAAAAAAGAACCACTCCTTCAATACCTTTTAAAGTAATGAGTAACGGTATTTTTAGCGATTCAATTAAAACAATGATTTCAGTGAGAGGAGTTTCTTTTTTAAAGTTTATACGATCCAGTTCAAATTTATTTTTAGGATAATAAAGGCTATTCACTTTATGAATATTCTTGTGGATAAAAATAGTGAGATATACCAAAAGAAGTTCAGCTGAAGCTAAAGTATCATCTAAGGCCCGGTGAGCTTTTTGGTGAGTAAGATTAAAAATCTTACTCATATAATTTAAGTTTGAACTCAAGATATTAGGAATCATGTATTTGGTCATCAGATTGGTGCAAATAGACTTATTTGTTAACTCTGCTCTATCCAGTCGGCGAAGTACTGAATTAAAAAAGGGAACGTCAAAAGAGGTGTTATGGGCCACGAGAATGGAGTCTCCCATAAATTCTAGTATCTCATCAATCACATCTTCGATTAATGGAGCGTCGTTGACGTCTGATTCTTTAATGCTGGTAAGTTTTTGAATAAAATCTGGAATATGCATTTCCGGTTTAATCAAAAAACTTTTTTGATCAACAATCTTTAAGTTTTCAATTTTGACCAGTCCAATTTCAATTATTTTATCGTGGAGGTGGTTTCCCCCAGTGGTTTCTAGATCGAAGACACAAAATGAGAGTTCATTGAGAAGTTGGTGAGAGCTGTTCGTTGTCATAAAAATCCTTCGTCGAACATTCGCTCGATTGGTTAGGTCAAAGTTTACTCTTATAAAAAAGGGGGATCAATTTAAAAATTATGAATTACGGGGAATTAAATTGAGTCTTTAGGTCGGATATCTAAAAAGTCGACCACCACGTATTTTGATGGCCGACAGCTTATCAGCAATAAATTATTTTTCTTTTATACCGCTAGAAACTTGACGGTACTCAGGAACCCCAGTCATCTTGCATCCTTCTTGGTCTAATGATTTAGCAATAGATTCAGCTGGAAGTGTTACGTGTTGAATAACTCTTGCCACATGTCTTTGTACGATACAGCTTTTGAACCAACGTTGAGATAATTTATCTCCATCCTGATCTTTGAAAACGACAGTGTCAGATCCTTTCTTCCATTTTCCACCCCAGTGTAGTGCTTCAATCAATCCTAATGGGTTTATCGCAGGAAAATTATTATTCTTAACTTGGTAATAGTGTTCAAGCAATTTAGCTTGGACAGGGCCGGCATTGTACATTGCTACCGCCAGTAACCATCCAGTGTGAAGAGGATATGCACGAGCTGAATAAGCATCTTTACAAACACGAGGAAAAGTTTTTCCTTCAGTATAAAGTTCAGCATCTTTTAATGACTTGGGAACAAAGTTGTCAAAAAGTGATTTAAGAGTTTGTGCTTTAAAAGAAATTGATAAAGGAATATTTTGGCAATTGTGAACAAAAGAAGTTACAGCCAAAAAGCGCTTATCTTGAATACTAGTATTTGAGAAACTAGAAGTCACATCTTTAGAGGTAATTCCCTTAAAGTCTTCAGCAGATAATTGGTAACTAGGACGATTTCCCACATTCTTAATAGCAATTTCATAGAATGGTTTCACAATATCAGTTGGAAGAACGGCTTCATCACAGCTAATCGCTGGCCATCCAAGCGCTGCTCTCTCCTCCTCTGGAAGACGATTCATGCTTTGACACCATTCTTGAATATTTAACTGAGACATTCCACATGAATAGTTTCCACCGTCTGGTGAAACGCCTAAAGAAGACATTAGAGATTCTTGTTTCATGGCTCCGATTAAAATTTGTGGTGGGATTCCATATTTTAAACTCGCTGATTGTATCGCTGCGAGTTTTTCTTTAACTTGTTTACCGCCATCAACCACCATCCATGCCTGCTCAAGTGTCGCAGCCGAAAAGCTACCTGCTTTGATTTGTTCCCGGCGTAATACTTCACTGTTTCGACAAACCTTTAAGTCGGCCGCTTTATTATTTTTCCAGTCCGTGATTTCTTCCTTTGTCGTTGCATCAGGAAAATCGGTATAAGGATTTTCAACTCGACTAAGATCGGGACAAGCTAATCCACTTGGTAAAATTTCTTCCGGACAAAGTACAGCTGGATTGTCCCAAGATATTGCAGACATTGCTGGTAGGGCATGAAGACAGAGAGTCAGGGGAACAAGTAAGTAACTTTTCATAATTTTATCTCTCGATATTTTGCAACGATTGTTAGTGAAGCGAAAATTACAAAATAAAGTATACTTAGGATATAAGTGTGAAAAAGATACACGGACATTTATTGAAATTATCGTCCATTTTGAAATTCCGACTAAAAGACTTTCTTTTTAATAAAAGCTTAATTAGAATTTTTCTCAATAATTGTCCAGAACGGGACGATAGAGAAATGTTTTAAACTCTTTAAGATAGGAGATTCTATGCGTCTTAAAAGCTCTCTGGCATACCCTTTGATTTTTTGTTTTTTTCTCTCCTCGTGTGCGGGCCATTTGCCTCATGAAACACTCCAGAACCATCCAGTCATGCCGACAGTTCGAGAACCCAGTTCATCCATGGGTGAAGAGAATTTAAAAATTAGCTTTGATGCGCTGGTAAATTCAGCAGAACCTGAAAAAGAATTTTTAGCTTATCTAACCCGTTTAAAAAGTATCTATATAAGAGCGGAAGCGGGACTCAGCGAGTTTGATAAAGAACTTGATGAATCGGCATCAATTGCAGGTGGCATTTCGTTAGAAAATTCTAAGTCTTATAAAAAAATGATTGTGATGTGGAGCTTGAGCCATCGCTTGCAAGATAAAATTATCTTCCATTACTTAAGCCTAACCGATATGGCCTATGATAAGACCTTAAGTTCTACCAAGAGAAAGATGGCCAAGAACATCCTGTTGGCGTTTAAAAAGAAATTAGACTCAAATGATGTTCTTGAAAAAATTTCTTACGATGAACTGAAGACTAATATTGCCTCATCAATAAGAGAAAGAAGAGGAATGTCGAATAAGTCCGCTTCTCCTTCCGAACTTCCTGCTGTTTCATTTAAAGATGAGCAAGAAAAAATAAAAATGTTAAGACAATACAGAGAGCAATTTCGTTTATTGGGAAGAGCTGAACAAGTTCGCAATGATGAACTTAACCAACAAATTGAAAGCGATTCTGATAAGTTGCAATTGATTGATCAAAAGGGGCGTGAGCCTCAGCAAAGTGATTTAAAATTTTATTCAAGTATTGGTCCCAATGGAAATGTTATGGGATTAATTTTTCCGAAAAACGTTTGGGCGCTGACTTATGACGATGGACCAAATCCGGTTCACACTCCGGCAATCGTAAAAAATCTTAATGATTTGGGAATTAAGGCCACCTTTTTTTGGTTAGCAGAGAATGTTATTCGCTACCAAAGTGTAGTTGATTTAGTTAAAGAAAATGGATTGCCGCGAGCAAATCACTCTTGGTCTCACCCTCAATTACCAAAACTTACTGATGTGCAACTTCAAAAAGAAATTGTGCAATCAACTGAAGTTGACACAAAAGCTTTTGGAGAAAAACCTAAGTTTTTTAGATGTCCATATGGTGCCGGCAACTCTGTTCCACGCATTCGTAAAATGATCGCCGACTTAGATATGATTCACGTCTTTTGGAATGTTGATACATTAGACTGGCAAGATAAAGACCCTGATTCGATTGTCGCTCGGGCCCAAAAGCAAATAAAAGCTGCAGGTCACGGGGTAATTCTTTTTCACGATATCCACCCTCAATCAGTCATTGCTTCCAAAAAATTAGTTGAGTGGTCTAAGACTTTAAAAGGTAGTGAAAATGAAATTCGTTGGGTGACAATTCCAGAAATTATTAATGAAATGAACGGAGCTGGAAAATAAAATCCTTATTAGTTATGCTTTTCTTTAGTTCAATCTTTTCCTCATGCTCGACTTATCAACTTGATAGGCCGGGCATGGTTAAAATTGATCAGCATGATGATGCCGCAAATTTTCTTATGTTGGTAGCTGATCAAGAAAAAGACCTCAAAGAAACCTGCCAGATTACCCCTACTGAAGCCTTAAATCTAATTCAGCCTCTGCATGCGATGATCGATGAAGAGGTAAAGAAGGGGCCGCATATTATAACAACCGACCTCGAGGCCAGTTGCATGGCCAATTGCCATTGTGGGATTTACTCTGACTTGGCGAAAAGCAGAAGAATGAAAGAAGGCCTATTTAAAAAAGCTCAAACTATCCCTAAGAAGGCCTTAATTGCCTGTGCTGAAAAAACAGCAAAATGGTTTTGTTCTAGTAAGCTTCTAGAAAGATTAAAATCAGAAGTCAGTACTAATAATCTAGGTAGTCCAGACGGTCTCTAGTTCGACCTAAAATCACTTAAATCTCTTTAAGCTAAATGTAATATTTACATCTTTTAATTCCCAACTTGTTAAGGTGCCGTGTTTAGCGGTAAGTATGGCAAAAATCACTTAGCTTCTTATTAGGAGATACGAATGAAGAGCACCATCTTACCCTTAATTTTATTTTCAAGTATAATGAACTTTCCACTGGCAAAAGCTGATCAGGTAACGACACCAAATGCTACAATTTATAACGATCAATCGATTTATTTTATTTCAAGCAATAGTGTAAGAGTTAGATCTGCTCCAGATGGCACTGGCAAAATATTAGGTGAACTAAGCCTTAACGATAAAGTTAAAATCATCAACCCTACAGTCATTAATAACAAATTTGTTGAAGTCAGTATCATACTTACTTACGACCCAATTGTTAAAGCAGAAAAATATTTTGTTAGTACGGATTCTCTAGCCCCTAAAATCATCGACTATAAGGAATTTATTGGGAAGTATTTCGTAGTTGTGAATGTTGCGACAGAGACAATTCGTTTATATGAAAGATTGTGTGCAGATAATTCTTGCCCAAATAAAATGATCATGGAATCAGAAGTCGTTGTCGGGGAAGATATTGATCATCCAAAAGATGAAAAAGGAAAAGGAAGAAGTATTTTGGGAAGTTACCGTGTAACTGGCTGGACTAAATTCTATCAAGATCCAGAAGGACATTATCCTGCTTGGTATAAAAATGGATATCCTGATACTCCAGGGCCTGATGCTAACTGGAGCGAATGGTTGTCTAAAAAATCTATGCCACTAGATGAAGCTGGAAAGGCCGAGGGAAAAATGAGAGGAGCTTTTGGATGGTTTACAGCATTCGTAGCACCTGAACCATATGGGCAATGGACACATGGAACATTAGGATGGGGTAGCGATAAAGATAAATTCATTAAGAGAGTTAAAAAACCTCTTATCAATATAGTTTCAGATCCAAGAAGTTCTGGTTGTACTAGAAACAATAACGAAGCGATCGCATTTTTGCGCAAGATGATTAATATTGGAGCTCCGATTATTAAAATTTATGCCAAAGAAGAAATTCTAGATCCAACTTATAAAAATTATCCAAATGAAACTGAAGAGTGGAATTATGTAATGACAAAAAATAGAAATCACGCTGTTGATCGTGAAGAAGTTTTAAAATCTCTAAGTATAAATGGTCAAGATCTCGATGCATTTTGGGAAGCAAAACGCGCAGGTGGAGCACTTATTCTTGATCCAAAAAGTCCTCTTAATGATGTACTTGAAGTCGGGTCTTATGTTCGTGATGTTCATCCTGATGTCGTTGTCTACACTCCAGGTGAGAAGCTAGGAAGATTCAATAGAAAAATTGGTCGTAAGGGAAATGTTTACGGGTTATTAGATAAAGATATGCACGGAACTTTTTATATTGATGCTGGTATGTTGGAAGGTTACGCTCATCCAGAAGAAGTTGTAGAAGTTAGTGGTTTTTCTGATGAAGTGACACCTTCGTGGATGAAACTTTCGAATCTTAAATAATTTCTTTGGAGTTAAGATGAAGCTTTTTAGTCCTTTAAATATTTTCGTAGCACTAAATTTTACGGGATTGATCTGTACGCAAGCAATTGCAAATGACCAAACTGACAAAACCTGGAATCAGCAATTGAGAGCACAGGCAATAGTCGCAAAGGATCAATCATATTGCTACACAGATGAAAAAGGAAAGGCCCAAGGTTCAAATCTTGATATGCGAATTCGTTTAGCCTCAGTATCCAAACTTTTAACTTCACTCTGGGCAGTTGAAAAATTAGGCGTGGATCATAAATATGATACAAAGTTATTCATTAAAGGGAGCAATCTTCACATTCAAGGAAGCTATGATCCATATCTCGGCAATGAAAAAATGTTCTTCCTTATCTCTCAGCTAAATGAATTGGGATATGAAAAGTTTGACACAATTACATTTGATAAAAATGTAATCATTTACCCAGACGTTGCATATGAAGCTGATGAATACCCGACAATTAATTCAGTAACAATGGGAAGAGTTCTAAGAAATTATTTTAATACAAAAACCTGGACTCCTGATTCAAAAAATGAATATTCAAATTTCTATAATCTTGCTAAAACAGGAAAATTTAGAAAAACAGTTAATTTTGAAGTGCAAAATGTAAAGAAGGTTGAAAGCAATCCATTTGCAGATGATGACTCTGTAAAAGTTCTAACTCTTTCATCTCCTGGTCTTTATAAATATTTGAAACAAATGAATGTTAAATCTAATAACTTCGTTGCTGAAACAGTTTTTCGTCAAAATGGCGGTGTCGCTAACTTTTCTCAATTCTTAAGCGATCGTTTTGGCCTAACGGCAGACCAGATTCTCTTTTACTCTGGAAGTGGATTGCCAACAGTTATTGATGGAGTCCGCAAAGACAACTACGCTACTTGTGGTGTTATGCTTGATTTAATTTCTGAATTAAAAAACTCAATAGAAAAACAAGGTAAAACAATTGAAGACCTTGTTGCTGTTCCTGGAAGTGATGGTGGAACATTTAGAAATCGCGTTTTTCCTTCTGACTTTAAAAATTCATTCGTAGCAAAAACCGGAACGTTGATGCATACATCAACACTTGCCGGAGCAATGAATACTCAAAATGGTTTTAGCTTTTTTGGTGTTTTTAATCAATCAACAGATATTTCAGGATCTAAAATTGTTCAAAATGCCATGGTTAAATCAATTATGACAGAAATGGGTGGTCCAAAAACTTTTAATTATGAAGTCGAAGGATTCCATCCAGATAATGGAGATACTTTAAAATCTTTTGAAGAAGTATCAGACTTCTCTCCAATCGAAGAAGGCTTGTTTTAATTGTAGTGTTAACAATAGATGGAGTTGATTCAGATGGCGATGGTGTTCGTGACGATGTTCAAATATGGATCAAAAATGGGTATGAATAAATTTTTGTTTTCGGTTCTCTTTATCACGAACACGTAAGGTTTTAGCTCTTTTGCGCGAGCTGAAAATGCTCCTGTCAGCTATGCCATCAAAAACTCTCTCGCTCAGTCTAAAAGGCCGATTTTTGGTCTGGCCTTGGGTTTTGTATTGAATTTACTGGCGTTAAAAAAGCTGAATAAGATAAGATTAATGAAAGTGCCAATAATAATTTTGTCATACAAACTCCTACATAATTAAGAATTGTGTACTAAACCAATTATGGCATAAACGAATTACTATTAAAGTCTTTTGAACTTTTTACAATTGGGAACGTCTAGGAAATAGACACTCTGGATAAAAATTGGCCGGTGAGTGGGATTTCTAATACTCCAGAAGGACGCGCACAAAATCGTAGCGCCGATATTTTTATCCAAGGCTTAGAGCATTTTATCTTACCAGATATTGCTGGACCTATCGCCATTTTATTTTGGTAATGCGGGTGATGTCCTCTCCGCGAGAGGATTAATTCTTCATGCTCTCCATTGCGGCATCAATTTTTCCTTCAAAAAGTTCTCGATCAATACTTTCTTGATTTTCGCGTTCGATGTCTTCCATTGTCATATCTAAAATCTTAGAGAATTGGGCCTCTGATAGTATATGGCAAATGTTGTCTTCGCTAAGTTTGTTTACGATGGAACTGTCTTCATTTATATCTCTGATCATTTTATCTAAAGCGATCTTTGCATCAGTGCTAGTTCTTGAGTCAATAAGAAAACCTTGACAGGTACTATTGTCATTTGAAAAAGCATTTGAAGAGAAGGCAGTTAGGAGAGATAACACGATAATTGATGAGATTTTCATTTTATTTCCTTTTGTTAAGCTTTCTAGCTTGCGCGATTTTTGAATTACGCTTTTGTTGTTAGAAAGATCATATAAGAATTTTTAGTTAATATTTGCGATCTAGCCTAAAATTACACAGTGTTATTTTTTAGACAGTATTGATCTGAAAAGATCGAAGAAAGAAGAAGTTTGCATCGCTTTTCTAAAAAGCCATTTGAATCTATCATTAATCTATAACTCCAATAATAATAAACTATGCTTCCTCTAATATATTGTAGCTAGTATTGCTACCATTGAATCAGTGTTGTATCCCTAATGGTCCTGAAAAACGCAGGAATAAAAAAAGGGGGAGCTATGTCAAAACAGATCGTCGGATCTTGGATCGCCGGTATTTCAACAATCATTTTATTAATGAGCTGCTCGCAGGCCGATGAACTGGCGAGGATTAAAGCGCTCGATCGAATGACATACACAATTAATCCAGCTATCAAATTAATTGGTCCAGTGTTTAGAGATCAAGGTGACAAGATTGAAAAATCAAAATATGCATCTTCGTTGGTTGCTCTCATTATAAAAGAAGCCGATGCAAAAGCTAAAAAATACCTGGAAGCAGGTGACACTCAAGCTTATTATGCTTTTCTAGCTTTAGGGTTAACCGTTCCCTTGCATGAAGGTCTTTATATCCATTTTCGAAATGTTGATGGAGATGTTTGTAATATTGCCGCCAATAATGCTGAGTTGGTTAAAAAAGCAGGGCCCACGAATTACAAAATTTTTAATCAGTACTTTAAAAATCCGGAACGTCCTTATTTTCCAAATTGCGAAGTCATGAATATTAAGACGGGAGTCAATCAAATGATTCGAGGCGGAGATGGGACTGACTTGAGCATTATGCAAGTAAGTATCCGCTGGCATTTTGATGATTTTCTGGCCAATCGTAAATATGAAAGTGTTTCTCAAACACTTAGTTATGGGCTAAGTCTTCTGTTAAATGGATTTGATTCCGTTTATCGCAATGTCGCTGATTATAAATGCATTTCTGATGCAGGTTTTTTGTTTGAAAAAAATAAAATCAACTATACCAATTTAATCAAAGGGATTTGGGCCGGAAAGTATAACTCTGGATCAAATACTCAAACTTGTCGTTTTGCGGACCCTAATTCTCCATATAAAAATCATGATATTGGCTTTGCTAAAAACCTAGATAAGATTTTAAATTTTAATGGATCTATTTCACCTGATTATATAGGTGAAATTAAAATTGAAGGCGATTCTGCTAATGCGATAAAAGAAATTGTTGCTAATTTAAAAGACAATAAGAATGATCGAAAAGCATTAGATAAAATTATTGGATTACAGTGAAAAAGAAGAGAATTTTTTTTCTGGTTATTGCTGTCTTGACTAGTGCTGGATTGTTATGGAAATCACAATCTAGCACTAGTCTTACCAATCTTACCAACACTTTTGCCAACACTCCTGCCAACACAAATCCCGAAATTGTTTTAACAAAAGATCTTGAGAGACTAGAAAGAAACTTAAAAATAGAAACTTTGCAAGATGAAAATTGGGCCCAGGTTAATGACTACTCAATAACTGCTAAAAATTTGGTTAATAAAAAAAATGCCAATCATTTATTTAAACTTACAAATGGCAGCATTGCCAATCTTGCCGGTTGTTTGAAAAAAGATTTTTGTGGAATGGAGAGACGAAGTGAGAATGACTCCTATTTTGATAAAAACAAAACGCCAGGTCATATTCTCTTGGCAAGAAACTTAAGCATTATGCTTGAAAGTCTTCGGATAAATCCTGAACTACAGAGGGAAATAGATTGGGATCTCATTAGAGAACTTACCGATAATTCAAATGATACTATTCAAGTTTTGGCCATTGAACTGATAAAAGATTTCTCGGTTATTGAGTCGGATCCAGAAAATCTATTCAAGCTCGTAGATAATTATAAAGGGAATGCAAAGGCAGATGCATTAACTGAACTCTCAAAAAATAGTTCGTCAAGTGAGCGTCAATTGCTTGTGAACTCTTTGGAAAAAGCTTTTGCCGCTGATGATCCAAACACTGTGATTAGCGTAGTTGAAAAACTCAAAAAAATGAATCTTTCGGTAGATGAAATGACAAAAGTATCTAAAAATTTATGTCATTATAAAGAAAAAGGAACTGAAGATCCTAATTGGAAAATGATCAAATACGATATGGGGAAAGTCAGCATAGATCTTGAGAAAATCTGCACTAACTAAAAAGAGAGAATTAATTTTTCAATCTAAAATCGAATATTTTTTCAAAACTACCGGCACTCGGACTCGAAATTTTCCAATCGGAAGCGGTTTTTTTGACTGTTTCATCCAACATTTTTATACCACTTGATTCAATAATATCAACTTTAGTAATTAATCCTTCTTGATTGTAATAAGCTTTAATTTTAACTTTTCCTTCGTAGCCTTTTTGTCGAGCGATAGGAGGGTAAGGTGGTTCTTTAAAACTGGTGAAGATGGGGGCAGTGCTATTTCCCAAGGTCTCAGATCCCGATCCTGAGTCCTTCGAGTTTCCATTTCCGCTTCCCTCTTCTTCTCCGCTTGGTGCAGAAAGACCAACTCTTTTAATAGAGTTTGTTGGAGCATGATACTTTTGCGAGATGGAAAAAGCATTTAGGTCTATCCCCTTAAGGGTGGATGTTTTTCCTCCGAAACTCCCTACTACAGGTGTTGGCGGAGTCGGCTTTTTGAGCAATAAATAGGCGAAGGGGATTACATGAAAGGAGAGCGCCAGAAAAAATGGTATGAATTTGTTAGTTCGCATAGATAATATCTTATTGTACAATCACAAAGAAAAAAAGAGGGAGAGTGCCCAATGTTTATGGATAAAAAATTTGTGAAGATGAGTGATGGGGCTGAACTTTATGTTCAGATTAAAGAAACCGGCAGTCCTGTCTGGATTGTGGCCACGCATGGGATTGGCGAACATATGGAACGTCATAAGTATATTCCCGAACTTTTCGGACACGACTTCAATATTTTTCAATACGATCTTCGCGGCCATGGCCGCAGCACAGGCAGACGCGCCTGGATCCAAGATTTCTCGCAGTACATGGAAGACTTGAAAGAGATTATTCGCTTCTTGGAAGAAAAGTATCGCATGGATCGCTATATTTTATTTGGTCACTCGATGGGGGCCCTTATTACCTGTGCTTTTATGCAAAATTTTGTTGAAGATGCACGTTATCCAGAAAGACTAGTGGTGAATGCTCCTCCATGTGGCGCTTCAGGTCTTCTTGGGAAAATCGTTAAAGTTATACCACCTGCTCTTTTTAAAGGGGCCTGTGATCTTCCTTATTCAATTCCTATTGGGGGTTTAATTGATTTGGCACATCTGTCACATGACCCTCGCACTAGTGAAGATTATGTGAGGGATGAACTTAATTCAATGAAGCTTCAATCAAAACTCGTTTTTGAGTTGATGAAAACTGCACAGTCCACTTTTGCCAGACCTATTCGTTCAAAGTGCCCAAGCTTTGCCACTGTTGGTGGTTCCGATAGAGTGGTTGGTGCTGCTGATGTCATTGAGTATTTTACCAACGTCGATAAATCATTTAATTTCAAAGTTTTTGATGGGGCCTACCATGAAATTCACAACGAAATTGAAAAGTATCGCAAGCCGTATTTTGATCATTTAAAAACGGTCTTTGGTGAAGTGCTATTCAAACAATAAGGTAAAGTTAATCCTTCACTATTTTAAATTTTTCTAGATAACTTACTCTTTCAAGAGCTGGAGGATGTGAAAAATAAAACTTACTATAGATTGGATCAGGTGTGAGAGAACTAGCATTGTCTTTGTACATCTTTACCAGAGCAGAAATTAGCTTTGAAGCCTTGGAATTTTGAGAAGCAAACTCGTCTGCTTCATATTCGTAACGGCGAGAAAAATAAGCTGAAACGGGGGTCAAGAAAAAAGTATAAACTCCAGCGACCATTGAAAAAAGAGTCAGTGCCATATAGTTTGAAGGAGTGTGTACTCCATGGCCCTGGAAAAACATTAAATTATCTTTGAAGTATCCCAAAAGTGCAAAACCTAGAAAGCTAAAAATAAAACCTTTGATCATTCCTTTGAGAATATGTTTTCTTTTCATATGGCCTAGCTCATGAGCTAAGACAGCTTCTACTTCTTCAGAATCAAGTGTGTTTAATAATGTGTCGAAAAACACGATGCGCTTATTTTTTCCAAAACCAGTGAAGTAGGCATTGCCATGACCACTTCTTTTTGAAGCATCCATTACAAAGAGACCTGAACTTTTAAAACCACAGCGACTTAGGAGATTAATAATTTTTTCTTTTACTTCTCCTTCTTCCAAAGGAGAAAATTTGTTAAAAATAGGTGCAATAAAAGTTGGATAAATAAAAACGAGCAGCAATTGAATGACTGATAAAAAGATAAAAGCATACAACCACCAATGAGTTCCAAGCTTTCCCATGATCCAAAGGACGGCGTAGGCAATAGGACCTCCAAGTACCACGGCAAGCACAGTACCTTTTGCCATATCGCTGAGAAGTGTTTTCCAGGTTGTTTTATTGAAACCGTATTTTTCTTCAATCACAAACGTCATATAAAGAGATTGAGGAAGTGAGAGAAGAGCTGAGATTACCCCTAATAGTCCAAAAAAGATTAAGCCTGTTGCTATCTCTGATTTTCCAAAAGTTATGCTTATGCGGTTTAAGACTTCAAGGCCACCGCCTAAAGTCCAAAGAAGGAATACTACTAAATCAAAAAGATGAAAGTATTGATTTACTTTAATTTTTTCAACAGAATAATCAGCCGCTTTTTGGTGATCAGCGAGGCTTATCTGGGAAGCAAACTTTTCTGGCACGGCGCTTCGGTTGTTCACGATATGATCTAAATTTCTTTTATCTAAAACACTTTCAATCAGGCTTTTACAAAAAAGTGCCCCTAGAAAAACTTTAGTATATATATTCACTTCAAACATATGGATCCCAGGTTTATTTTTGATTCTCTATAAACTATAGTATGAAGACTATGAAAATTCATCAAATCTTCTTTAAGAATAGTCTAAGAAACTTTTGTTATCTAATCACTTTTGACGATGGGGCGATTTACTGTATCGATCCTTTTGCTTCACTTCCGATAATTAACTATTTAAAAGAGCAAACTCTAAGCGCCATAATTAACACTCATGACCATTGTGATCATTACTCAGGTAATGAGGAATTGGTTTTAGCTTATCAATGCCCCGTTATGGCGCATGCACAGGCCTTGGTCCCGCATAAAAATAGAAATTTGGCAGACCAGGAAATTATTTATCATGGAACGCACGCTGGTATTGAGTGGACGCTTAAATCTGTCCATACCCCTGGACATACTTTGAGTCATATCTGTGTACTGCTAGAAAAAAATGATAAGGCCTTTGCCCTGTTCACAGGGGACTGTTTTTTCAACGCAGGTGTTGGTAACTGTCATAATGGCGGTGACCCTGAAGTACTTTACCAAAGCATTAGTACAATTTTTGAAAAGCTCCCTGATGATCTTCTCATTTATCCCGGGCACGAATACTTAAAGCGCAATTTGGAATTCACTAAAAATTATGAACCCCATAATCTCGTTGCTCAAAATTTCCTCAAAGAAATTTCAACTCTCAATTTAGATGAACATTTTTTTATTAATACTATGAAGACTGAAAGAGAAATAAATACTTTTCTAAGATTAAAAAGCCGCGATTTACTTGAAACACTAAATCTCGTCAATTCAAATGAGAAACAAGTATTTTTAACTCTAAGAGAACTTCGCAATCATTGGTAAGACCTGATACAAGGAGTTTCTATGGCATTTCCAAAAGTGGGTAACTTGGCCCCGGCATTTAATTTATTAAACCAAGATGGAGTTGAGACAGATCTCAAATCTCTGCGCGGGAGTATTGTTGTTTTGTATTTCTATCCAAAGGCCATGACTCCGGGATGTACGGTTCAAGCTTGCGGGATTCGCGATTTCAAAAAAGAATTCGCCAAATTAAATACGGTTGTTTTAGGGCTGAGTCCAGATGAACCCAAAAAGCTTTTAAAGTTTATTGAAAAAGAAAAATTGAACTTTAATCTTCTCTCAGACCCGGATCATGGGATTGCAGAGAAATACGGAGTGTGGGGACTAAAGAAATTTATGGGAAGAGAGTATATGGGAATTCTTCGCACCACTTTTATTATTGGTAGCGATGGCAGGCTTCTCCATATTATGGATGATTTTACAACCAAGTCGCACCATGAAGATGTCCGGGCCTATATCGAAGAGAATCTTGTTTAAAATTATTTGTTAGGGAGTATTTATGCGCATTCTTTATCTGTCGGTAATCGTTTTAATTTCTTTTCAGTTGCAAGCGAGAACCTTGCAGGTGATGTCGTATAATGTTGAAAATCTTTTCGATGCAAAACACGATGTTATCAATAATATTGATAAAAAAGATTGGACCTTTCTTCCCAAAGACGCTCCTGGAAAAAAAGAGGCGTGTCTAGGTGAGAAAAATAAACATCATCGAAAAGAATGCCTGGCCTCAGACTGGACTGATGCCAAAGTCGATCTGAAAATTTCTCAGATAAATGATGTTGTTACTAAAGAGCGTTCTCTTCCGGATTTCTTGGGATTAGTTGAAGTTGAAAATAGCAATGTCGTTGGTCGCCTGGCCAAAAAGTTAGGCTATGAAAATTTTGAAATTACAGAAAGTCCCGATGAGCGCGGAGTGGATGTAGCACTTCTTTATAAAAACACAAAAGACGTAAGAAAAATCTCGAGAACTGAACATATTGTTCCAGTCGACTATGCCACCCGAAATATTTTAGAAGTAGAATTTTTAATTGATGAAAAATACCCTCTGACTATTTTTGTTAATCACTGGCCTTCTCTGGCCAATCCCGATTCGTGGAGAATTAAAGCAGCAGAAATTTTGGTCAAACGATCGCAAGAAATTCTAAGAAAGAATCCAAAGATGGCAATCATGGCGCTGGGAGATTTTAATACGATCGACGATAATAGCCCACATCCTTTTAAGACGGTACTTTTTAAAGACAATCTTTTTACGGATGTGGGCCAAGCTTTTTTTGAAGATAAGCATATTGATGAAAAAACTAAAAAGACAATGGCCCCTGGAACCTATTACTTTGCTCCTAAAGATCAATGGAATTTCTTAGATCATTTTTTCGTGAATAAAGTATTAATGGATGGAAAAGATATCAAGCTGGTTTTAAAGTCCTTCGAAATTTATTCTCCCGTTTTTATCAATCACGACTTGAAGAAAAAATTCTATGAGGGTGAACAGAAAAATATTAAAATTGTAGTTTCGCCTATGCGATTTGATACGGAAGGTACGAGCAAAGAGACTATTGGCTATTCTGATCATTATCCCATTTTAGTTAAACTTGATTATCCCGAGACTATAGTTACTAAAGTTCGAAAAAATAATAAAAAGTCGAAGGTGAAATCTTAGAATTCTTGTCCAATTCCAAGTTTCGGAGAAGATTGATATTCAGTAAGTGCTTTTGGCAACAAACTTTGCAAATGCTCTTTTCTTTGTGGGCTTGGAGGGTGAGTTGATAAAAAGGCCGGAGGGGATTTTCCACCTGCCTGAGAGAATCTGTCCCAAAAATTAACGGCTTCTTGAGGATCATAGCCCGCACGAGACATAAGAGTTAATCCAATTTCATCTGCTTCTGTTTCATTAGCACGAGAAAAAGGAAGAATAATTCCAATTGTTGCTCCAACTCCAAGAGCGGCCATGACCAGGCCCTTTTTATCAGGATCCATTTTTGCCAACCCCACCGCTGCTAATCCGGCAAGGGCCACGTTGGTGGCCATTGCCTGGGTCATCCGTTGTCCTCCGTGGCGAGCGATGGCATGACCAATTTCATGGCCCATAACTGTTGCCAGTCCGGCCTCATTCTTGGCGTATTTAAAAATTCCAGTGTAGACCGCAACTTTTCCACCCGGAAGGCAGAATGCATTAGGAGTATCGCTTTGAAGTGTTTTGAACTCCCATTTAAAGTCTGGTTGATTGGCAATGGCCGCTATACGTTTGCCGATGGCCTCAACCATTTTTGCTTCTCTGGTTCCGGTGACAACTTTTTCTTTTGCTAAAATATCACGATAAGCTTCTTCACCTTGCTGATTCTCAGTTTCAGAACTTGTCAGCAAAAAGGCCTGCTTTCCGGAGATTGGAGTGGTTGAACAAGCGGAAGTAAAGGCCGTGATGATCAGGATGCAAAATATTTTTTTCATCTCTTACCTTTTTGATCTAGTATGATTTCGTCGATTAAAACATCTATTTTAAATTTCTGAGAACACTGTTTAAGCAGGTGCTGGACCTCGCCTTGGAGCAGAATATCGCCTTTTAAATCGATGTCTCTATACTGAGTATGAGGCTCATAGGGTAGAGTTGAGTAAAAGCATAGACCATCGTTTGATTCCAGTTGGAAATATAAAAAAGCGGAGTCCTCTTTATTGAGGCGAATAATGTAGTGAAAAAGTTGACTAGAGTGATTAAGCATATATGACCTTCCAAATCCGTTGACTTGTTTTTGATCTGATTTAGAATAAAAGTTAAGTTATCGCTTTCACATTTACAAGTCATGGAGGACAAAAAGTGAAAAGGAAATATGCCATGAAGGCGCCTCTTGCATTGCTCTTAGTATGTAATGCATTGTTTTTCACTTCGTGTTCGTCGTTATTGTCTCATCGAGGCTTGACGGTGGACTCTGCTCAGCAGGGTCAGAGCACCGCTCCACCGGCCATGGTTCCAAAGGAGCAATATGATGAACTGGCTAGGAAATATCAAGAGTTGCTCAATCTTTCAAAAAATCAATTAGCTAAAACTGAGGCTCCGGCGGCGATGGCACCTGTTGTTACCCCTCATAATATTGATGGCAATGTTCAAACCAAGCCAGAAGTGGGCGCTTCTTCGGCGCTTGATCCTTCTGACTTAGTCAATCGTATCGATAAAGCGATTCCTGATACTGCTGCACTAGATTCGGTTGATGCTCTTAAAGCGGAAAGTCCGCAAGCAGAGAAAGGGCCACCAGTTCCAACCAGCATGGGGGTTCAGCATGTCAATAATACTGATGATATCGACGAGCAAATTACTAGATTGCGTGAAGTTCAAGAATTAGTGAAAGTAAATAAGTTTGATAGCGCTTTAACTCTTTTAAAAGAACTAGAAAATTCCAAAGAAAAACAAATTGTAGTAAGAGCGAAAATGATGCTGGGAGATTTACTTTTTAATCAAGGCGAATACGATTTGGCGTCACAAGTATATGAAGAAGTTATTAAAAAATATGCTTTTTCAGGTCAAGTCCTGAAAGCGTTGGGAAAATTAGTGGCCTGTAGTGAGAAATTAAAACAACCAGAAAAGCAAGCGAAGTACTATTCTTTGTTGCATGATTTTTTTGAGGCCAGTTAATTTTGAATAAATATTTTTTTCTAGTCATTCTCGCAGGCCTAATGGCACTTCAAACTAAGGCCCAAGACTCAGTGTCTTCTGATTTAGAAGAAGTAAACGTGTATGAATCGTTAAAAAAATCAGGTGATGCTCCAGCTAATTCCGCTCCAGATGTAAAAATGTCTACACTTGAAGAACAAGACGATTTACAGTCCTTGAAAGAAGATATTGGTGATGTCGTTTTTGAAAAAGATAAAAAAACGACAGCAGATAAAAAAAATGAAGTTGAAACTGGGGCCGAAACAGCTCAAGTTCCAGCGGAAGATACAAAAAAAGAGGAAACAAAAAAAGAAGAATCAAAAAAAGGGACCCTAAGCGTTGTCAGTCCCACCAAAGGACAAACAACGGAGGCAGCTGCCACAGACAAAACTGAAATTATCCCAGATAAAGACGCAGGATTTGATGTCGGGAGCGAAGAAAAAAAGCTGCTCGAACTTTCAAAATATGTCCAAAAGAAAATAACAGGAAAAGAATGGGATGATATTGCTGTTAAAGCAAAATTAGAAAAATATGAAGTTCAAAGAGGGGATTACCTCTGGAAGATTTCTAAGAAATTATTTGGCTCTGGGTTTTACTATTCAAAAATTTGGGCCTTAAATCCACAGATTGCCAATCCACATGAAATTGAGCCTGGAACTATTTTAGCTTTTGATACAGGAGATGCGGATACTCTACCTAATGTTCAGGTGGGAGAGTTTACAGATGACGAAATGGGTACGAGCAAGCCGGGAACTAGGTACGCTGGTCCTAGTGAAAGTGAGCGCCCAGGTTGGATTAAAGAGAGAAAAAAACTTCTCGACCAAGGTGTTTATTTTCAATTTGCATCTGAAGAAACATATGATGATCTTGAACGCTTAGAAAAAGCACAAAAGAATGTAGAGTATGAAAAATACGATCCTCCAATGTCAGAGGTCGGAATTAAAGAGCCATCTGATCAATATGACAGTACTGGTTTTGATAAAAGTTCTAAGATTGTTTTCAATTATAAAGAAGGATTTTTTCTTAATAGTTTCGTGACTACTAACGTAGTTCAAGACTTAGGTGAGATTAAAAACGCACAAAAAGAATCAGTTTTTATTCATCGATTTGATACTATTTACGTAAGTTTCGATAAATCTGCCAAAGTAAAACCGGGCGATCTTTTTTCGGTTTATACCGCTGGTGGAGAAATTAAAAATCCTATCTCTGACCGCTCGGGATTTGTTTACACCACTACCGCGCAAATTAAAACTATCCAAAAAAAAGATGATGTTTGGGAATGTAGTGTTGTCGAGCAATCGGGAATTGTGCAACGTAAAGACCGCATCACTGTCTACACTCCAAAAATTGGGAAAATTGCACGAACTTATAGCAAGCGCAGTGTAGAGGCGGCGATTATCGGAAGTTATCGTGAGTCTCTGGTTGGTATTGCCTTTGGTGATGTTGTTTATCTGGATCGAGGACGAGCTGATGGGGTAGAGCTAGGAAATCTTTTTGAAGTCTATTCTTTTGTCGATCGTGGAACTAATCGAAAAATTACGCCTAGTCCGACTTATAAAGTTGGTGAGTTGACCGTTATAAATATTACCGACAATTTTGCCACGGCCCTAGTTACAAATTCTTCAAATGAAATAAGTTTGGGAAGTATCTCAATCACTAAAACTCAGGAAGAAGCAGCACGCGCCATTCGTTTAAAGAGCAAAGATAAATTAAAAGATGTGAAAACACTTGAAGGAAAAGCACTTGATGAATTGGATGTTGAATTAAATCTTGATGATGTAAGTCAAGACATTCTCAATAAAGCAGATAAGATTCAATTAACTGAGGACGAACTAGAAGAACTAGAACGCCAGGAAAGAGATAAATCAGTCATTAAAGATTCAGAGCGCGATGTAAAAGAACTCGACCGTCTTGAAAGCGAAATTCAAGATTCAGAAAAATCTCTCAACGAATCGAAAGTTGATGAAGATAAATTCTTAGAACAATCAAGCCTTGAAGAGCATGAAAAGAAAGCAAAACAACCCGACGCAAATGCATTTGAATCGATTAATGAAATTGAAAAGGACATTGGAAGAAAATATTTAGATGAAGACATCAATAACAAAGAAAATCCATTCGGTCTCACTGAGTTTGACCTTGAAGAAGTGGACGAGTTGTTGAATACTGGTCCAAAAAAATAATTAATTAAAGGTAAAAAATATGTGTGCTAAAGCTGTTGCTAAAAAATCGGCCGCAAAAAAGACTCCTGTGAAAAAAGCAGTAGTTACTAAAAAAGCGGCTCCAAAAGCAAAATTAGCTGTAAAGATGCCTTCGAAACTATCTGCCAAGGCTTCAAAAGCTGTAGGGAAAGTCGTTGAAGAAGACGTTATCTCATCCGCAAAGCTTGGAAAATATGATTTAGTAATAGTGGAATCACCTTCAAAAGCCAAAACCATTAAAAAATACTTGGGTCGTAATTATCAAGTTGTGGCTTCTAATGGACATATAAAAGATCTTCCAAAATCAAAACTAGGCGTCGATGTAAAAGACGATTTTGCACTCGATCTTGTTCCGATCACTGGAAAAAAAGATAAGATCGAGCGCATTCAAGAACTCGCTCGATACGCCAATCAAATTTACCTCGCCCCCGATATGGACCGTGAAGGAGAGGCGATTGCTTTCCATTTAGCAGAAGAAATTGGTAAAAAGAAAAATATTCACCGTGTAGTTTTTAACGCCGTTACAAAGTCTGCGGTTAAAAATGCAATTGATAATCCGACCGAACTTAATCAACAGATGTACGATTCGCAAAAAACGAGACGAGTACTCGATCGTTTGGTGGGTTATAAGATTTCACCAATTCTTTGGGATAAAGTTCAACGCGGGATTTCAGCAGGGAGAGTACAGTCAGTTGCTTTAAGAGTCATTGTCGATCGCGAAGATGTTATCAAAGCATTTACTCCAGAAAAATGGTTTTCAATTCAAGGTGAATTAGAAAAAAAGAATATTAATTTCGAAGTTCGCTACTACGGTGAAGAGGCCGGTAAAAAAACTGACCTGGATGGACCTGAAGCTGAAGTCTTATCAAAAAAGATTCTTACCGATATTAAAGGTAAGACACTAAAAGCTATCGAAGTTAAAAAGAAAGAGCGCAAGCAAAACCCAACTGCACCATTTACCACATCCAAACTTCAGCAGGAAGCGGCCAACAAGTTAGGCTTCACTGCGAAGAAAACAATGATGATTGCCCAAATGCTATATGAAGGAGTTCAACTAAGAGATCACGGTCTTCAAGGTTTAATTACTTATATGAGAACGGATTCAGTGCGAACTGAGCCAGAGGCCATGAAAGCTCTTCGTGAATTCATCCCTAATAAATACGGTAAAGATTTTCTCTCAACAGAAGAGATTACTTATAAGAAGAAAGGTACGAGCAAAGTTCAGGATGCCCATGAGGCCATCCGTCCAACTTCGTTTGAGTTCACTCCAGAAGAAGTGCGTGGAGATCTTGATCCAGATCAACAAAAACTCTATGAAATGATTTGGAATAAATTTATTTCTTCACAAATGTCACCAGCTATCATTGATCAAACTTCGGTGACTTTCGAGTCAGGCGGACATTTTTTCAAATCAAATGGATCAATTGTTAAATTCCCAGGTTTTAGAACAGTTTATTTAGATTCCCTAGCTGAAAAGCAAAGTAGAAAAGAAGCAGATTCAGAAGATGTGGAAGAATCAAAATCAGGTCTTCTTCCAGAAATCAGTGAAGGAGAGACTTTTACTCAAAAAAAACTGATTGATATGGAAGAGCATTGGACTTCTCCGCCTCCAAGATTTAACGAAGCAAGTTTAGTTAAAGCTCTTGAAGAAGATGGAATCGGACGCCCATCAACTTATGCTGCGATTATTTCAAATATTCAAGACCGTGGATACGTCGAAAAAATAGAAAATAGATTTATTCCTACAGAGCTGGGAACAGTTGTTTGTAAAATGTTAGTGGAGAGTTTCCCTGACGTTATGGATATTGAATTTACAGCTAAAGTTGAAGAGCTTCTCGATAAAATCGAAGAAGGTGAAGTTAATTGGAAAAAAGTTTTACGCGATTTCTGGAAGGGATTTGAGCTCACTTTAGAAAAAGCTAAAGAAGAGATGAAGAACTTAAAAAAACAATCAATTCCAACTGGTGTTCATTGTAGAAAATGCGCTGACGGCGAATACCAAATTAAATGGGGAAAGAACGGCCAGTTTTTTGCTTGTTCAAATTATCCAGATTGTAATTCAACCGAAGATTTTAAAAAGAACCTCGATGGATCATATCTAATCGTTGATAAAGTTTTTGCTAATGACCCTTGCCCGACTTGTGGTAAGCGCATGGCAATTAAAAAAGGAAAGTACGGAAAGTTCCTGGCTTGTGAAGAGTATCCTACTTGTGCGACGACTTTGCCATTTACGCTCGATATTCATTGCCCTGAATGTAAAGTTGGAAAATTTGCTGAGAAGAAAAGTCGTTACGGTAAATTCTTTTATGGCTGTTCAACTTATCCTACATGTTCAAATGCCATGTGGACTAAGCCTTTTCCATTTGCCTGCCCAAAGTGTGGATATGCAGTAATGGGGGAGAAGTTTACCAAGAAACTTGGTAAGCAGTTAGAGTGTCCGAAGTGTCGCCATCGCGTTGATATGGCCGATACGCCATTTCATGTTGAAGAAGAAAAAGTAGAATTTGTAGAGGAAGGGGCTTAGGCCACTTTCTCATATAATGCTATTTTAAGGCCTGGCACTCAGAGGAAATAAGTTTCATTTTGGTTTCAAATAAACACCCTTCAAAGAAGGTAAGGTTTTCCTGCAGCTGTTTAACGGTGTGATCGCGGTTTTCGGCTACCGTTAGAAAAATCGAATTGACTGAATCAATGAGTGGTAACGAAGGAAGTTGCAATCTTTTAGCTGAATAATCAATAAGAGCGTCGACCACTTGTTCGTTGCTTGAATTAAAAGGCCTTATGGCCAAAAACCAACGGCGCATATCAGAGAAATAATGATAAGGAGAAATATTAGTTGGGGCATTCCCGTTTTCATAGCGCGCAATCATGTCGTTTAAATCAATCATCCAGCGAGAGAGTTCAATTCTCATACTGGCACCTTTATAAAAATATAGATCGGCTGAATTATATTTCGAATCTTTACACACATTAATGTTTTTCAGGCTTAAAAGTGGATAACCTTCAATACTTGTTAAATCGTAGTCAGAAAGTGTTTTTAAAATTTTGTCATTTAAAACTTTCTCGGAGCAGCTCATCTTGAGTTTTGGATTTGTTTCACCATTATTGGTGCGAATTTTTCCTGTATCAGAACTTTGATCAAGCAAATTTATGCTGCCAAAAAGAATTTTATGAAGTTTCATAATATCGTTAAATTCTAAATAAATGGGGCTTAGTTTTTTAACAAATTTCTGGCCATTATTCCAGTTTGGCCATTCTTTATTTTTCGAGAGAGTTATTTCGCTGTGATTAAGAAGATCATTTTTAGCAGAAAAATAAGATATCTTTCCCAGGGCCTTTGGAATTTTAAATCCTTTTAGATCGGTTATGGTAATGGAGAATGTTTTGAACTCAGTAGATAGCGATTGAAAGCGATCCTGGGCCTTGCACTCCAACTCGTAGGGCTTCATAATATCGCTACATCCAAAAGCCTGGAAGCATCCGAGTAAGATAAATAAAGCTAAAGAGAGAATTCGCATACGGCCTTTATATCAAAAGAATGGCCATCACGACTTAAATGAGAAAAAATTATACCCTAAAGATTCAGAAGGTCAGAAGGTCAGAAGGTCAGAAGATCGTTCTCCCCGTCTTAAAACTTAAGGGGTTAAACAACTTGAAAGCGAAAGTTATAACTAGAACCGTCTTCCTTTTATCACTTGTGAGCTTCTTTGGAGATATCTCCAGTGAACTTCTTTATCCGATTATGCCTCTCTACTTAAAAAGTATTGGTATGGGGGCACTTTATATCGGGATGCTTGAAGGGGTGGCCGATGCCATTGCAGGAATATCTAAAAGTTATTTTGGAAAACTCTCAGACGTGAGCGGAAGACGAATGCCCTTTGTGTGGTTTGGTTATGTGCTTTCGAGTTTTTCTAAGGCGGCAATCGGTCTATTTGTTAATCCTGTCTGGGTATTGTTCACACGCTCCGCTGATCGTCTGGGAAAAGGGGTGAGGACAGCTTCTAGAGATGCCATGTTATCTGCAGAAGCCACGCCGGAAACTAAGGGTGCAGTCTTTGGATTTCACCGATCCCTTGATACTTTTGGGGCATTCGTCGGACCTATTCTCGCGCTGGTTTATCTGCATTTTCATCCGGGAGAGTATCGCAGACTTTTTACGTATGCTTTGATTCCTGCGATCTTTGTTGTTTTTTCATTAATGTTTGTTAAAGAAAAAAAAGTTGAAAGAAAAGTAGAGAATGGAAATCTTTTTTGGAGTTCACTCACATACTGGAAAACGGCATCATCAGATTATAAAAGAATTATTTCTTTGATTTTGCTTTTCACTTTGGTTAACTCTTCAGATATGTTTCTGCTCTTAAAGGCCCGTGCCAGTGGTCTCTCTGATGTGCAGACTATTTCTCTCTACATTTTTTATAATTTTATCTATGCAGGCAGCTCTTATCAGATGGGAAAGATTTCAGACACCATTGGAAAGAAAAAAGTTTTTTTAATGGGCCTTGTTTTTTTTGTCATTACTTATGCTGGAATGGCATTTAATACCCGCATGGACGTTTTTTACTTCCTCTTTTTCTTCTATGGACTTTTTGCTGCTTCGACAGAGGGAATTACCAAAGCATGGGTTAGTAATTTATGTGAAAAAGTTGATATGGCCACGGCTCTGGGCTTTCAATCAACCACCCAAAGCCTGGCCTCTATGCTGGCCAGTTTTATCGCTGGATTGATCTGGTATAGTTTCGGCAGTCAATATGTATTTATACTAGCGAGTTTGGTAACATTTATAATTGCGATCTTGCTTTTTAGAGAAAAACGAATCGCTTAGAGATTATTTATGAAAGAAAATTGTAAAATTACCAAAGAATCAAACAAAGAATAAAAAGCTTAACAAATATTTTTAGCAAAAGAATAAATTCCTGCCGGTAAGATTCTTTCGTCATTCGTGTGACGTACACCAAGTTCGCCCACTGTGATTTCTTTTTTAGAATGATGATCGTTCATCAAATTGCGAAGAGCTTCTGATTGAACACCATGGGTATGAGAAGACAAAAAGAAAAAACTATTTTCACGAGTGAGTGTATTAAAACAGTCATTCACCAGTTCATAAATCATTTGATCGAATTCCCAAACTTCCTTATTGGCGCCATGACCCCAACTTGGAGGATCAGCTAAAATTCCGTCGTACTTAAATCCTTTGCGAAGAGAGTGCTTCACAAAAGCTTTAACATCTTCTTGAACGAATTTTATATTTTTTGCATCGAGAAGAGAGATGTCAACATTCTCTTTTCCCCAACTGAGAACCCCTCTACTCGAATCCACATGAAAAACTTCAGCCCCCGCAGAAAGGACAGCGAGGCTTGCGCAACCAGTGTAGCCAAAAAGATTTAAGAATTTTAGGGGACGGCCCAATTGAGTTTGTAATCTTAAAGTTTCTTCAACCAATGCGTTCCAAACGGCCGCTTGTTCAAAAAATACTCCGCAATGACCGAATGATGTGAATTTAAGTTTAAACTGAAGCTCTTTTTCTTCTGGAGTATTCCATTTTATAACGAGGTTATGAGGCTCTTTGTCTGATCTGTGTTGCCAGGTTCCACCACCGTCACTTTTACGGATACAAACAGAAGTGGCCTTCTTCCACTCCGATTCAGCGAGCCTAGGGGCCCAGATCGCCTGAGGAGAAGGACGCTCGATAGTGACGCCTGCGATGATCTCAAGCTTTTTGCCATGGCCTGAATCCAGCAAGCTGTAGCCAGGGATCTTATCAGAAGTAAGGTTTTTCATGTATTTTAAATATATTAGAGAAAGCAACTTGTCTAATGGGCTTGAAATTTTTATACTGAAAATGATTATCTTCTACGCACTCTTAGCTCAGCTGGATAGAGTAACCGGCTTCGAACCGGTTGGTCGGGGGTTCGAATCCCTCAGAGTGCGCCATTAGCAACAATAGACGAACAAATTTACTCCCTAAAATCTTCATCTAAATCTTTGATATCCATGTCTTTTTTCTCTTTTTCAGTGAACATTCCATTAACCATTATTCTGGTTAAATAGTATTTAATCTCTTCGGATTTTTGAGGAGTTGCAGGAACGCCAATGAGTTCCATCTTTATGTCAGTTGATTTATTTTTTGTGGATGTGGAAACTTTTTTTTTCGCCATTATTATTCTCAGTTGGTGGCGATGAGATTTAATTTCACCGCCAATTTGAAGCTAACAAATATTTAATTAACAATTTTACTCTTTAAATTATTTTTAAAATCCTAGAAAAATATTTGTTGGTGTACAAGCATAGTAGCATCCAGGATTGCTATCACATCGTGAGACCTTGCCTTTAAAATTTAAAATAGCACTGATGAAAATTTTCCCATTGATTTCTTTGAAGTTATCAGGATTGCAGTTACCTCCGTTAATTTCTTCCATAAAAGGCTCTGAAGATTGAATTAAATCATACCAAGCATAATGGGGGGCCAAAACTTTACATGTACCATTTGAAATTCTTGAGTCCGCTGAAGGCAAAGATGGTTTAAAGCTCACAACTTCCAAGAGCACGGTTTGAGAATTTGGGCAGTTTGGAAGTGTTCCCCCATGATTTTTATAAAGATCAGAGGCGTTTGCTGATAATCCTAATACTAACGATAGAAATAAAATTGCTTGTTTCATACTTTTCCCTTTGTTGTTTTCCAGCTTTTGCTGTGAATTTTTTGTAATTGATTTGTTTTCGTAAATAAAGAATATATTGAAAAGGGTCATGTCATGATCTATAGTATATTGCTGGGTGATCTATTGCGAGGAGCGTGAAAAAGATGAATAGTGAGTTTAATAAACAGATTAAAAATGTCCTCAAGCTTCAAGGCATTACCCAGGAAGAATTTGCTCAGCAAATGAAAGTATCTGTTCCAACTATTAAAAGATGGCTTAAGGGAGAAGGGGTTTTATTCACAGATTTGATTAGAATGCTTGATTGTTTAGGCCTGAGGCTGTCAGAAGTGGCAATGATGTTCGAAGGGGCATTAGCTAATAAATTTACTTATACATTAAAACAAGAGCAGTTATTTGTAAGCATTGAAGGATTGTTAGCTTTTTTTGATCAGTTGTTAAAAGGAAGATCACCATCGCAAATTGCACGAACTTATTCTTTAACTGAAAAATCTGTAGTTTTTTATCTTTCTCATTTAGATAAGAGCGGATTAATTGAATGGCTACCTAAAAATAAAGCAAGGGTTTTAGTAACAGGCGAGCCGAGTTGGATAAAAGGTGGTCCATTGTCACAAAAGTTTCGAAGACAGATTATTGATGGCCATATAGCGAACTACGTTGATGATCGCGATCATTTAAAAATTGGCATCTACTCATTAAGTAAAGAGAGTCAACTAAAAGTCAATTCAATGCTAATAGAGGTAACTGAAAAAGTGAGGGGACTTGAAGTGCGAGATAGTCAAAGCAAAGATACTAAAAAAATCACTACTTTGATTTTAGGTCATGGTCATAACGAAATTCCCATTTTAACTAATATTTCAAATAAGTAATGAGCATTTTTTTATAACATTGCTTGGCCCATTTATTTCGGCCAGTCTTTTAGCTTTTTACTTTTACCCTCTTTATAAAAATACTCTTTCGGTTCACAAACAGGACATTTATAATTAGGATCAAAAAAATTAGTTTTTGTTTTATATACCGAACGTGAAAACTCGATGTTAATCTGTTGCTTTTTTAAAAATACTAATTCATTTTCTTTCACTGAAAATATAATTGCAGAAGCTTCCCAAGAAGCTGTTCCACCATTCCAGATAGCTATTCCAATTTCAGGAAATGTATCATCATTCAAGTCTTCAATGAACCTGTCTGGTATAATAGGAATAAAATTAGCTTTATACCAAGCTTCTCCATAATTATTATCAAAAGTTTTATCCCAAAGTATTTGCTTTTTATTTCTCATGAAAATTCTAATTTTACTAGGGGCATCGTCACTTGGAGAATGGTAAGAAATAAGAATTTCATTTCCATTAAGAAGTTTTAAATATTTTTTTGCACTAAAATTTTCGACATAAGGATCAGGTTCTTTACTGAAAACGTTTTGTGAAAGAAGCATTATAAAGATTAATAACTTTATGAGCATACTCTTCTCCCTTTATCCAATCGTTGTAACCTCTAAGCATATTAAAGAGATTTTTTGGATTTCCTGTTTTTGGTTTTGTGTATTTATAGCTTAACCAGCGAATGCCTGCGGCAATGTTGACTATAGGATCTTTTAAGTCTGACATTTCTAAATCAAGAAAACTGTCATGAAGATTATATTTTGAGTCTTCAGATTTTCCACTGAGATCTTGTCTTGTTCGGTTGGTAACTTGCATGAGTCCAGTTGCGGTACTTCTTGGATCTTTTGTTTTAATTGCTGGATTAAACCTGGATTCAATTGCAATAATTGTTTTAATTAATAAAGGATCTAAGTCTTTTGGAAATTTAAGTCCTTCATTTTTCCAAAAATCTAGCCAGAATTGAATAACAGCATCTAGTTCAGGATAATTTGGAAATCCTTTAACTGGTCCGAGAGGTGGATAGTCTTGATCGCCATGCCAAAAAAGATACAGAAGGTTTTCAGGTAGAAGAACAATTTTCTTTCCTCGATTTTTACGAATATGGGCCTTTACAAAATACTTGATTCCATTTTTGGAAGTACGTGCTTGCTGGCTCACGACGTGAGATCCAGGAGGGGCCATTTTCATCATTGGTGGTCTAGTAATTAATGACATCTATTTCCTACTTTAAGGCAGGCCAAGTTCTTTACAAAATTTAATAAAAGGAAGAACTCTTCCGGTTTGTTCTTTTCCATAATCCTTAGTTCCCTGATGAACTTGATAAAAAGATGGAATATTGGTTCTTTCAGCAAAATATTTAATATGATTTGAAAGAACGCGTTCTCCAGTTTTACATTCAACTGCAAATAAAGGTTTTTTATTTTGTAATACAACGAAATCGACTTCTCTTTTATCAGTATCTCTTAAGAAACGTAATTCCATTTTATACCCTTCAGTATCTTCGCGATAATGACAATATTTTAACAGATGACTGGCAACTAAATTTTCAAAACGTGGGCCAACTTCTTCATTCTGTGTCCAATCCCAGAAATAAATTTTCTGCTCTTTTTTTACGGCACGAATTTTTGGTGCACCATAAGGACTAATTCGAAATGTAAGATAAAGATTATCGAGAATAGTTACCCATCTCGCGATAGTCGGTTGAGAAACTTGTAAGTCACCGGCCAAATTTTTTAATGATAAAGGACTTCCAACTTTAGAGGGAAGAGTTTCAACGAGTAATTCAATAAGTGAAATTTCTTTTACTGTCTCAAGATCACGCAAATCTTCATAAACGACTTTTTGAATACGTTCTTTTTGCCAACGTCGTAAAAACGTTTCATCTTTTTCAAAAAATGGTTCTGGAAAACCACTATAAGTTAAGAGATTTTTTAAATCTTCTGATATTGGGTTTTTATTGAGTTCCATTAAACTGAGAGGGTGAAGCCTGTAGTAATGATATCGGCCTAAAAGGGAATCCCCACCTTTTCTAAAATGGTCCAGTCTTGCAGACCCTGTTACAATAAAGCGAATGTCTTTTTTATATTTATCGTACAAGCCTTTTAATAAACTTCTCCAATTTCGGTATTTATGAATTTCATCAAAGATAAGTACTGGTTCAGTGAGAGGTAACTGATTTTTAAGAATAAGTGATCTATCTGGCAAATGATCCCAGTTTAGGTAACCAACATTTTTCTCAGATGCATTTTTTTTAAAGAACTGTAAAGAGAGCGTCGTTTTTCCAACCTGGCGCGGGCCACCAATAAAGACCATTTTCTTCTCTAAATCCTGAGCAATATTAAGAAATAAATATCTGTGTGATTTAATCATGATGTTATTTTACTCATGAGTATTTTAATGTCAATGATGAAATGCTCATGTGTCTATAATTGGATAAAATCATGATAGAAATCTAGCAATAATTCTTGGTCTTATAGATCCAAGGTTAAAATGAAAGGAGGCTATTTATTTGGCAAAAGCATCGCTTGGCCCCACTTCGAGGCTTGTGAATCTTTGATAAGCTGTAGTTGAGCTATACGGAGTTGACGTAGCACTTTAGGAAGCTGTCCAGTTGAAACAGTTAACACGGCCAGTGTAACAGCGATAGCGATTAATTTATCCATTGTTTTCTCCTTTGGTTTCTCCTTTGGTTTGGTTGGATGGATGTTTTCGAATAATAGAAGCAACAGTTTTATCGTTCCAGCGCTTACCCAATTTACTTGGAATCTTCTGGTTGCTGAGATGAATAGAAATGGCATTGAAGCTCATACCTTTCTGGTGAAGAGCTAAAATCTTACGGACAATTTTAATCTCTCTAGGGTCAATTACGATCTTTCCATCAAGGATATTGTACCCGTAAGAAATGGCACCACGAAACGCTCGTTGTGGTTTTACTGGGCTATCAGCAATGGTTTTTTTATTGGATCTGAGTGGCACATTATTTAAAACAAGTACGTCTCTGATAGTACTTTTAGGAATGCCTGTTTCTAGCGAAATCTCTCTTAAAGGCATGCCGCTTTGATAAAGTAGGAGAAACTCATCAAAATTCGAATTTGCTGGACTACCAAAATAGTTAATTATATCATGAGGATATCCTAGCAGGTGAGTCTGTTCTTTTATTGTTGCTCCACCTGCGCCATCTTAAAAAGTTCTCTATAATTTCAAAACATTAGAGCATGACCGAAATGAATCTCTCGAACTTTCTTTTATTCAAGTTAGTTTTCAGGTAAAATAAAATCAATGGAAAATGATACTCAAAAAACATGTACAGATGAACAACTCAACTTGATTGAGATTAATCTTAATTTATCTATCGATGAAAGAATCAATCAACTACAAAGTGCCGTTAATCTCATTGAAGAAATGAGAAATGCAATAAATGAAAACAGATTTTAAATTATTGCTCTCAAAATTAGCCGAAAATGATTTTGATTTTATCGTGATTGGTGGGTTTGCGGCAGCTGCTTATGGATCAAGTTTTGTGACGAGTGATTTAGATGTTTGTGCAATACTCACTCCTGACAATATTGAAAAACTTAGAACGGCTTTAGTTGACCTTCACCCATTACATCGGATTGCTAACAATAAACCTTCATTTCTGGAAATTCCAAAATCAGTTGAGGGAATCAATAATCTTTATCTCCAAACTGATGCGGGGGTACTAGATCTACTTTCAAATGTAACGGGAGTAGGGGATTTTCAGGAATTGAGTAAGTCTTGTATTGAAATAAAAATTTATGGATATCAGTGCAAGATCATTTCAATCAATGACCTGATTAAAGCAAAACTTGCTTTAAAAAGACCGAAAGATTTAGAAGTGGCTAAAGAATTAGAAGTTATCCAAAATTCATTGAATTTTAAAAAAAGTGATAATTAAGAATGGGTTTTCAGGTTAAATCTTTTGCTACAATTCGGATGTCAGTTTCCAATGTTTCAAAGAGCAGGGATTGGTACAAGCAATTATTCGAAATTGAACCGATTGAAGACATTGAAAATTTCGTTTCGTTTAAACTTCAAAATGTTTGTTTTGATATTTGCTTGGCTGATGAAAAATCTCCTGTCTCAGAAGGAGGTTCTGTTGGTTATTGGTTTGTAGATGATCTTGCAAGTTTATTGGATAAAGTGCATCGATTAGGTGGTTCCGTTTATAGAGGACCTTTGAAAGTAATAGAAATTCAGAGAACAATAGTTCAAATCATAGATCCGTTTGGGAATATAATTGGATTTGAGGCATCGTTGCCAAACTAGTGCAAGAAGTTCGTGCGCCATTAGCAAAATCAGACACGTTTTTAATCAAAAATTCGAAGAAGCCAGTGCCCTACGAAGGATTTGGTTAATACCTAGAAAAGCAATGGCCAAGGGGTATTCTCCCTCAGCCATTTTACTATTTTTTTGTTGGTTGCGTGCCTCTTCCATAATATCTATGCGGTAAAAGGTATTATTAAGAATGGCCGCACCGATAGTACTTGAGACAATTTCCTCCACTACTTGAGTGATAAAAGTAATTCCAGAAACAGTTAAGCCGCAATACCCACTTCGTCTTCCGGTAAAATGGCCAGCGATGATTTTGACTCTGGAAAAACGCTCATATAAATAGGCATTTCAAAAAGATCAAAACGAAGTTCAATACAGTTTTACGCTGACAGTGCCCTGCCCTGCCATTTCCAATGACATCCCAAAAATATTTTGATTTGTCCACGGGGGTTTTATTGGTCTCCCGACTCATTAATAAGAAATGAGATGAATTGGTTTTATTCATAAGGAGAAAGAATTTATTGTTTAAAAATGTCCAAAGTCTAATTGTGTAGGTCTCTTCACCTTCTTTGAGATAGGCCATGCCAACAATCTTATTTTTCTCTATTTTTCCCTGAGCATTCCTTTGACCTTGAAAAAGTTGAAAGCGGTAATACTGAGATTGGCTTAATAATCGCAAAAGTGCATCTGTGTTTGCTTCACCTGCGCCATTTTTCAAGCTTTGCGAACCATCGACCACAACAAATTTTTGATTTTTTCATGCCAGAGGTATTAGCATAACTTTTAACCCAATTGCGAATAGAAGCGTGATGTACGCCGGTTTTTACAGACATTTCATTTATTTTCTTATTAATTGGAAAATAGATGTCGAGCAGGGAAGGTAAGAGGGTCATGCAAGTTCGATAACCCTTCTTAATAGGATAGAGATGTGACCTAATCAAAGTTGGGGTTGTACCATCAAGGCTCAGGAATCACTGGCAATCAGTAACTTACAAACATTACTTATGATTACAGAAAATTAGTGTCAAATATTTTAGCAGTCTCAATTGTAAAATTTTCAAAACCTTTCAAAGAAACGAAAACGCTATAAAATCTTTATAAAGCGAGGTATTTATGAAATTTTTTTTAGTTTTAATTTTTCTATTGGGTAGTTTCTCTAGCTTTGCTAGCGATAAGATAATCATAAAAAAAGGTATCCGAGTGGTCTATGATGGTAGTTTAGGTACTACCTATACCGGCAGTGTTCTTGAAATTTTTAATAATGGGAAAGTTCGTATCTCACCCGATGGATTTTTTTCCACCTCATCAGTGCAACTTACAAAGAGCGAAATAGGAATTGGATTCAGATGTTCTGGTAATTTGTGTGTTGGAGACAGAGTGAGCTTTAAAGGTAATCTTGGCGACTATAGTGGAACTGTTCTTGAAATTTTTAATAATGGGAAAGTTAGTATTTCACCTGATGGATTCTTTTCTCCTTCATCGGTATATCGTACGGTGACCGAATTGGGGTACGAATCGAATTTTTATAACTAGGTTGACTCTCAATTCGTGCCCTAAAATTTAAGCAAATTAAAACGGTTGACGACGTAAAAAAATCGTCAGCCGTTTTTTTATCTACAACTCAAGTTCAATACGCGCATCTTGATTTTCAAAATTTAAATCATGCTCCTGATATCGGTTGCCATCCGCCACTATGCTTGTATTAGACGATTGTTCCTCAAGCTTGAGTTTAGCCGCGTATAAATGAGATAGGTGGCCGAAAAGGTATGAAGTCTATGCTTTTCGAATCAGAAGACACAAAAAAGCCGATTTTTCTCCGGCCTATTATTTAATTCTTAGGTCATGTGATCAATAATTCTTTCGAAACTTAGCGGATTAGAGCTAAAATAGTTACCCCTGATTTTTTAGTACACCAAGGGCCAAAACTATTTAATTTTTAAAACAAACAACACTAGCTTCAAAATTCTCATCTAGTGCCGATGTTAGCCTGATATCATCTTCATTTATTGACACTCTTTTTGATGCCCAAATTTTTTCTCCATCTTCACCTTCATCTTGGGCAATTATTAGCAAAATCTCATTTCCAATCTGTTTCGCATTAAAGGTAATAAGTCCGACCTCTAAAGCACCACGATAACCTACTTGGATTGAATCTTCTTCATTGTAGGTTAAGTGAGTTCTACGATTAAAATTGTCTTTTGTTAGATCACCTACACAATCCAAATCTCTAGTAGATGCCAACAAGTTAAACGAAATTGTTAAAAAAGAAGATACAAGTAGTAAATTTTTCATAAAATTCTCCTGATTTATTAATGTCCATTTTGTGTAGGATCACATGTTTATTTTAAATTCAATAGCTAACATATTCAAAAATAAAGCCGTTATATAATACTTATTGCTTTCATGGGCCATTGAAAGAATTGTTTCAATTCGCTATTTTTTACCGCGATAACAAACCATTTCCAAAAATGAATTCTTATCAGAAAAATGATCTGAGTTTAAAAGTCGAACAGTTGTTTTGTCACCGCTTGGAAAGGGCACAGGCTGAGCATCTACGATAGTCTCTCGTTTCCTAGCATCATGGCCTTCATCTTTAAAGATAGAATAGAGCAATCCAGCAGATTTATTTTTTGCCCCTCCTTCGTATGTTTGAATGTTCACGAAATATTCATTAAGTTCTTTTTTATGAAAAATATCTCGTTGATATAAGTAATTCGAGGATGGGTAGGAGTTTCCATTAAAAGTATCAAGTACAGCAAGAACTTCAAACCCTGCGTTTCCAGAGTAATGATATCTTTGAATCACACATGAGTAGTTAAAATCTGGGGATAATGATAGCTTTAATTCAATTAATTCTTGTAGGACAGGACCTGAAATTTGGTAACTTTTGTCATTTTTTCCCATAAGACTTAAGTACTCATGAAGTACCAGCGCAAATTTGCTTTGATTTTTTTCTTCTTGAAAAATAGCCCCCCAGCGGTCGCGATTCACGATAATTTTCTGAGGAGGCTGCTCGGGAAAATTGAGGGCATCAACTTCAAGTCCACCGGCCACAAGTTTTTCATTTGTAGACTCGACTTGAGCATTATCAACAATCAACTTGAGGGCATCGCTATCAATTCCGGCTTCTCGTAAGGTCTTTAATCGGGGTAAGTTCTCAACAAGAACCTTTGCAAAACTTTTAAATTCAAGAGTGACTCGATCTCCTCCGTTACCTTTTTCATTCCCCGCGTAGGAGTTAAACATTACCAATGTTGATAAAATCAAAATCATTTTTTTCATAAATTTTCCAAGTGTTTTAAATTTTTTGTTAAAGGATAAAATTGAATAGCTAACTGACAAACATCCGTTTTTTGTCCATCTCTAAGCAGTGCAGACAATTTTTGCCTAAACTCTCTAATAATGGTTTTGACTTCTGGCATACGCTCAAGATCCATGGCGATCGTCATCGCTGAAAAATCTCTTAACTCAATCTCAATTTCTTCTAATTTATTTTTTCCCATTTTCAGGGTTTCAAGATGTGAGTCTTTTAATGCTTGCGATGTGACATCCTCAGTAGTACGAATTTTAGCATGCGCTTTAATTAAATTTCCTTCATCAGTTTTTTTTACAAGTCCACAAGTAAGAAGATTATTTAAAACGACTTCTGTTCTATTTTTAGTAATGCCAAGGCGAATAGATATTTCACTTACTTCTGCATTAAATCCATCGACGTCAAAAAGAGTAATGACTGCCGTAATGCTCCCATTCCGCAATTACTTTTGCATATGATTCATCCAGCATAAAGCGATCATCATTCTGATTTATTTTTATATCGTCGAGATTAGTTTTAATATGATAAAGGCTTTCCAAAAATAGGGTGCGCTCTTTCGGACCAAGATTTAATTTACTCACAACGGCCGTTGCATTTTTTAAAGGCAAACTTCGTTTACCATTAAGAATCTGGCTCAAGGTTGAGGAGTGAACTCCCAAGTGCTTAGCATATGCCCTTAAGGAATATTGAGGATTCGTTCTCTGCTTATGAGATAAATCTTCTTTTATTTTGTTGATATAAAAATTGCTTGTTGCATTCATGGAGAACTTATAACACAACTTTGCTTCACATTGATTATTTTTGAAAACAAAGCGCGGCAGCCACTTGCTACATGTAATAATTACAGGTCTGTTTTCTTGACACAAGAAAAGTCTTCATTAAATATATGAGTTTTTGTCTAATGGGTGAAGGTCGGCCAGTTTATTGAATTCCTTTGAATAAGTCCACCCCAAAAAAAAGCCCAAATTTTTAATTGGCTTGCGAACTATTCTTTTACTTTGATAATCAAAAAATTTGTCAATGATTAGAGGCCCAACTAATTGTTTCACATTTAGTTGTATTAATAGGTGACTTCGTCCAATGCTCGGCGAAGGGGTTGGTTTATTCCTAAAAATAAAATTGCCAAGGGGGTTTGCACCTCAGCCATCTTACTTTTCTTTTGTTGGTTAGATAAATCTTCCATAAGTCAAAATGGTAGAAGGTCTTAATCCCTTCGTGGGTAAAGATTAGACAATCAAACATTCTCCTTAAAAACCTTTTACGAACAATTGGGGTGGCTTTTTTCCATTCTCGATTAAACTTCTCCAGATTGTCTTCAAGGCTAAGTCTAGCTGCCCTTGCATCCTCAGAAGAATTTAAGCGGTCTCTAATGGCTTCCAATGAAAATTTTAGAGTCTTGTGTTGTTCTGCCATTTTCTCTAGTTTTTCTGCCACCAATTGAGATGTTTGTGACTTTGTATCCGTTGAAAATTGGAACTTTAATGCAGACTCAATTCCATTTCTAGGACATTAAGAGAATCTGCTTTGATCTCTCTTTCTTTTTTTTAATCTTCGTTTATTGATTGTAAAAAGATTTTAATATTATTTAAATAACCAGTGTTCGAAATAATTTCATCCAAATGATTAATAACAGCTTTTTCAACATCCACTGCGAACCGCGAAGACCTATCTATCATCCTGTAAAGATTATTGTTTTATCGCAAGGTAGTAAAATAAAAATAAAGAGGCTTACAGATGAGATAAAGAAAAAGTAAAGCACTGATTGAAAATCTATATACTTCCGAAAGCTTGTTTATACTATTTTACTTTTTCTTTATGTGTTCCACTTACCTTTTTACGCCATTTTTATGTCCTAGGGAATAAAGTGATTAAAAAGAGAGGTGTTTATGGATTTTCTACTTACTGGAATCTTAATAGTCGGAATTGTTGGTTACCTTATTTACACACTGGTATATCCGGAAAAATTTTAGGAGAAAGATATGAGTGCATTGGACTTCTTAGAAATTTTTCTTACCTTTGGTTCCATTATTGTTCTTACTCCTATTTTGGGTAAATACATGGCCAAGGTTTTTGAAGGTAAGATTACTATTTATAACGATATTGAAAATTTTATCTATCGCATTCTCGGACTTGATGCTTATAAAGAAATGAATTGGGTTGACTACACACTTAATCTTATTGTTTTTAACTTGATCGGATTTTTGTTTGTCATTTCAATTTTAATGTTTCAAGCTCATTTGCCTTTTAACCCCCAACACTTTGTTGGGCTTTCGCTTCCTCTTGCCTTTAACGTTGCAGTAAGTTTTGTGACAAATACTAACTGGCAATCATATGGTGGTGAGAGCACTATGAGTTATTTCTCACAGATGATGGCCCTTGGTACTCAAAATTTTTTAAGTGCCGCAACTGGTATTACTGTTCTTCTTGCTCTAGTGCGTGGATTATCTCGTAAATCAATAGCCGAGCGCGAATCAAAAACACTTGGAAATTTTTGGAAAGATTTAACTCGCTCAACTCTGTTTATCTTAATTCCACTTTCTATTGTTCTCGCTTTGATTTTAGTCAAACAAGGAACGATACAAAACTTTTCGTCATATATTCATGCAGCGACTATAGAGAGCAAAGATCAACTCCTTCCGGGGGGGCCAGCAGCTTCACAAATTGCCATTAAGCAATTGGGAACTAATGGAGGTGGATTTTTTAACGTTAACTCTGCTCATCCTTTTGAGAACCCAACACCACTTGCAAATTGGTTATCATTAATTTCTATTCTCCTTATTCCAGCGGCCCTTACTTATACATATGGATTGATGATTGGTGCAAAAAAACAAGGTTGGGCAATTTTCGCAGCGATGATGATTACGTTAATGGTTGGAACATTTATCATTATCAAATCGGATTTAGCAGTCAATATGATGGAAGGGAAAGAAACACGCTTAGGTATCATTAATAGTTCAATGTGGACGAGTTGGACTACTGCTGCTTCAAATGGTTCGGTCAATTCGATGATATCAAGCCAAGCTCCAATCGCTGGTGGAGTAGCTATGCTAAACATCATGCTCGGTGAAATTATTTTTGGTGGTGTCGGCAGTGGATTATACGGGATGATCCTTTTTGTTATTCTTACCGTATTCCTCTCTGGATTAATGGTAGGCAGGACACCTGAATACTTAGGTAAGAAAATTGAGTCTCGCGAAATCAAAATGATCATTCTTGCTATTCTTGCTCCGAGTGCTTGTATTCTTCTCGGCAGCGCGCTCGCTATTTCCACTAAAGTTGGACTAAGTAGTTTGTCCCATCAAGGCCCTCATGGACTTAGTGAAATTCTTTATGCGTTTACTTCGGCCGCTGGAAATAATGGAAGTGCGCTTGCTGGTTTGAATGCAAATACAAATTTTTACAATTATCTTTTAGGCTTCACTATGATCATTGGGCGTTTCGCCATTCTAATTCCAGTCATGGCCATTGCTGGAAGTATGATTGTTAAAAAAGCAACTCCTCCGAGTTTTGGTACATTGGAAACCGACAATCCAATTTTCGTAGTTCTCTTAATTGGAGTAATTATCATTGTTGGAGCTTTAACTTTTTTACCAGCTCTTTCACTAGGCCCAATTGTAGAACAGATTTTAATGAATAAAGGAATTCTTTTTTAAGAAGGTAGTATATGAGTAAACATGAAAAAATTAATATAATATCATCTGCTATATTTAAACAAGCGCTAAAAGATGCAGTAACCAAATTAAATCCTCAGACCCTTCTAAAAAATCCCGTTATGTTTATCACATGGGTTTGTGCTTTGGTCACCACTATTATTTCAATTAGAAACGGACTGACTGGGCATCATTCTTTTTTTGAAATTCAAATCGCTATTTGGCTATGGTTTACCGTTTTTTTTGCAAATTTTTCTGAAGCCGTTGCCGAAGGAAGAGGTAAAGCACAGGCCGATACCTTGAAAAAAACCAGATCGACAACCAAAGCTCGTTTGATGAACGGCAAGCATGAAACAATCATTAATGCTTTGGAATTGAAAAAAAATGATATTGTCGTCTGTGAATCTGGCGATCTCATTCCCGGAGATGGAGAAGTTGTAGAGGGAATTGCCACTGTAGATGAATCAGCAATAACAGGGGAGTCAGCTCCCGTTATTCGAGAAAGTGGTGGAGATAGAAGTTCAGTTACAGGTGGGACGTTGGTTATCAGTGATAAAATTTTAATTCGCATTGTTTCTGAACCAGGGAGCAGTTTTCTTGATCGCATGATTTCATTAGTAGAAAGTGCAAGTCGCCAAAAAACACCTAATGAGATTGCTTTGAGTATTTTACTCTCAGGCTTAACACTAGTGTTTGTTTTAGCAGTCACCACTTTAAAATTTTATGCGGACTATTCGGGTATTGCTGCTCACCAAGACCTTTCTCATATTATTACTGTTCCAGTTCTCATTTCACTTTTAGTTTGTTTGATCCCGACAACTATCGGTGGTCTCTTAAGTGCCATCGGTATCAGTGGGATGGATCGTTTAATTAGAAAGAATGTTATCGCTACAAGTGGACGCGCAGTCGAAGCCGCAGGAGATATTGATGTGCTTCTACTAGATAAAACAGGAACCATTACTATTGGAAATAGAATGGCCAGTGAGTTTCGAGTCTCTCCGGGAGTTAGTGAAACGCTGCTTGCGAGAACAGCTCTACTTTCTTCGCTATCCGATGAAACTCCAGAAGGTCGCTCAATTGTGAGTTTGGCCCAGAGTAAATATAAGATTGATGATATTACTATTCCGAATGAACAATTGGAATTTATTCCCTTCACTGCTCAAACACGTATGAGTGGAATTGATATTACTGAAAATGGTAAAATAACATCAATTAGAAAAGGAGCATCAGATTCAGTAAAAAATTATATTGAATCGATAGGAGGGGATTTTCCTAGTGGCGCTCAAGACATCGTAGATAATATCGCTCGTGGAGGAGGAACTCCTTTAGTCGTGTGTGAAAACAACAAAATTTTAGGTGTGATCTATTTAAAAGATATCGTGAAGCCTGGAATTAATGAGCGTTTTGCTGAACTTAGAAAAATGGGAATTAGAACGGTGATGATTACCGGAGATAATCCACTCACGGCCGCGGCAATCGCTGCCGAAGCAGGAGTTGATGATTTTCTTGCTCAAGCTACTCCCGAGATGAAACTAGCTCGTATACGAGAAGAGCAAGCAAAAGGGCACTTGGTTGCCATGACCGGAGATGGTACTAACGATGCACCAGCGCTTGCTCAAGCGGATGTAGGTGTGGCGATGAATACAGGAACTCAAGCGGCAAAAGAAGCAGGCAATATGGTGGACTTGGATTCTAACCCGACTAAGCTCATTGAAATTGTAGAAACGGGAAAACAACTTTTGATGACAAGAGGGGCCCTCACAACATTTTCTGTAGCTAATGACGTTGCAAAATATTTTGCAATCTTACCAGCGCTCTTTGCTACTCTTTATGCGACTAATAATTTACCTGGCCCTCTATCACAACTAAACATCATGCACTTGGTATCTTCTCAAAGTGCAATATTAAGCGCAGTTATTTTCAATGCACTTGTAATCGTTGCTTTGATTCCACTGGCCCTTCGCGGAGTTAAATATAAGCCCTTACCTGCTTCGGCCCTTTTACAAAGAAATCTATTAATCTATGGTGCAGGAGGGCTCGTTGCACCTTTTATCGGTATTAAGTTAATCGATGCTGTTATTACAACAATGGGATGGGTCTAATGAAAATTCTAATAAATAACTTGAAAATTTTTCTCTTTTTTATTGTTCTAACGGGCATAGCATATCCTTTGTTTATCACTGTCATTTCTCAAGCCATTTTTAAAGACGAAGCAAATGGTTCACTTATAACCAAAAATGGGAAGGTAGTAGGTTCTGAGCTGCTGGCCCAAGAATTCAAAAGGAAGCAGTATTTCTGGCCACGTCCTTCAGCCGCCAATTATGATTCGACATCTTCGGCGGCCAGTAATTTGAGTCCAGATAGTAAAGCACTTAATGAAACAATTGCGAAGCGAGCAGTTGCTAATGGTTTGGATATTAAAAGTAATGATGATCTTTTATATGCGTCAGGATCTGGACTTGATCCTCATATAAGTCCAATATCAGCAGAAAGACAGATCGATCGAATTGCAGAAGCACGTCACCTCGATGCGAGAAAAATCGAGGAATTAAAAAAGCTTATTGTAGATAATACTGAAAGTAGACAGTTCGGAGTATTAGGCAGAAAGCGTATAAATGTATTAAAATTAAATTTAGAATTAGATAAAAAACTTTAGACAATAATATGAATGAGAATACAAGACTCGATCCCGATAAACTTCTTGCTCGTTTAAAACAAGAAGAAATAAAAAATAACAGAGGTGCTTTTCGAATTTTCTTTGGGATGTGCCCAGGGGTGGGGAAAACTTATGCTATGTTAGGGGCCGCTCAGGAGCAACATAAACTCGGAAAACAAGTTATTGTTGGTGTCGTTGAAACACATGGGAGAATTGAAACAGACAAGATGCTCGAAGGCCTAACTGTCATACCTAAAAAGAGAATTTCTTATCGTGAAACGGTTTTATTCGAACTTGATATTGATAAAATTTTGGAATCAAAACCTGATATCGTCTTAATAGATGAACTCGCTCACAGTAATGCTCCAGGATCACGTCATAACAAACGCTACCAAGACGTCATGGAAATTCTTGATGCAGGGATTAGTGTTTATACGACTCTTAATGTTCAGCATATTGAAAGTCGTGCTGATATAGTTCAGCAGATCACAGGTATTCAAGTTCGGGAAACCGTCCCTGATTCTCTTTGGGATCTGGCCGATCAAGTTGAATTGATCGATCTCTCTCCGCAGGAACTCATAAAAAGACTAAAAGAAGGAAAAGTTTATTTAGGGGATAAAGCTGCAAGAGCGGAAGAAAATTTTTTTAAAGAAGCTTACCTAATTGCTTTAAGAGAAATTTCGTTGCGTTTTACCGCAGAAAAAGTTGATCACGACCTTCAAGGGCATCTTTCAGTAAGACAACTCATCAGTCCTTGGAATACCAACGAGCGCTTGATGGTTGCTGTAAGTCACAGCCCTCATTCGACAAAACTTATTCGTGCGGCCAGAAGAATGGCCTTTAGTCTTGAAGCTCCTTGGATTGCAGTTCATATTGATAATGGGTTGCGACTGAGCCAATTTGATCAATCAACTTTATTTCAAAATATTAACTTAGCACGCGAATTGGGAGCAGAAGTTATTTCTCTATACGACAGTGATATCGTCGCTGCACTTAACCGCGTAGCTCTTGAGAAAAATGTCACCCAAATTATTTTAGGGAGACCTGAACGTAGAACTTTTAGAATTCTTCTCGATAAACTCATTCAAAATACACATTTTGTAGATATTCATATAATAAGGCAGGAAAAAGATTCAGCCGAGTTAAAGGAAAAAAGAAAGATCAATGCTTCCCCAAATATTCTAGGTAATGGTCCAGTTCCATATTTTTATACCCTCTATTTTTTAATAATGGTTACGATTATAAGTCTTTTTCTCAATCCTTATATCGGGTATCGCGCCGTAGGCTTTCTTTATCTAATGAGTGTTATTGTCGTTGGGTTTAGAAGCACTTTGGGGCCTATTCTATTTGCGGCCTTTTCAGGTGCGCTTATTTGGGATTACGTTTTCATTCCACCACTTTTTGCATTTCGTATTAATGAAGTTGAAGACAGAATGATGTGTCTTTCGTTTGTTTTAGTTGGAGTCCTTTCTGGATTTCTTGCAAGAAAAACCAAGACTAAAGAGAGGCTTCTCATATTAAGAGAAAAAAAGACCAACGCCCTTTTTAACTTGTTAAAGGATTTTTCGACCGCAATGAATTCAAAGGCCATTTGTGACCTTACTGAAAGAAGCGTCCAATCTCTTTTTGGGGCCCAAATAAAAATACTTTTAAAAAATGAAAAAAAAATTATTACAAGAAAATCTAACTCAGGAGATATTTCAGAGAAAGAATTTGCTTTAGCGCTATGGAGTTTTGATAATAAAAAACCCGCAGGCTGGTCAACCCAAACACTTTCAGAGTCTCACTGTTTGAGTATTCCTTTAATCGTGCCTGGGAAGATTTTAGGTATTCTTCTTTTTTATCCTGACATGAAAAAAACATTAAGCCTCGAAGACGAAAATTTATTAAATAGTATCTGTCTTCAACTTGCTAATGCTCTCGAACATTTAATGCTTCAAGAGCAGAATAAAGACATTCAATTATTTGAGGAATCAGAAAAACTTCATCAAACTCTTCTAAATTCGGTTTCTCATGAAATGCGTATCCCTCTGACTTCAATCATGGGGTCAGTAAGTGCCCTGCAAGATGAAAAAATTCAAAATTATCCAGAAAAAATTAAATTATTAAATCAAGAATTAATCGATTCTTGCCAAAGACTCAATCGAGTCATTGAAAATTTGTTGGACATGAATAGATTGAGTTCGGGACTACTTACTTTGAAGAAAGAATGGATGGAAGCCTCTGACTTAGCACAATCAGTGATTTCTCAAGTGAAAGCAAAAAATAAAAAAATTATGCTCATCGAAAAAACTAGTCAGGTCTATCTAAGTTGTGATGGATTATTGTTGGAGCATGCATTAATGAATCTTTTATTAAATGCGATCGCTTATTCAGAAGAGAACTCTACTATTACAATTGAGATTGAGTTGGTGGAAGAGAAGATTAATATACGTGTCATTGATCAGGGCAAAGGAATTCCGGAAGATAAATTAGACTTGATATTTGATAAGTTCTACCGTCTTCCAGGAAGTCCAGCAGGTGGAGTTGGATTAGGTCTTTCAATTGTCAAAGGGATTGTAGAAGCTCATAATGGTAGAGTCTTTGGTCATAATAGGGTTGATCAACAGGGAGCTGTGTTTACGATTGAGCTACCGTGGATAAAACCCCCAATGAAATTAGACGAGGTTTAATTTTGAGAAAAATATTAGTCATTGATGATGAAAATTCCATTCGCAAACTTCTACGTGTAAGTTTGGAAGCCAATAATTATCAAATTATTGAAGCTGAAAATGCTCAAGAGGGTATTCAAAAAATTATCGAAGAACGTCCTGAAATCATTCTTCTTGATTTAGGTTTGCCCGATAAAAATGGCCTCACCGTTATTAAGGAAGTCCGCCAATGGTCATCAACTCCTATAATTGTTCTCACTGTTCAAGATAGCGATCAGGATAAAATAGAAGCTCTGGACGGAGGAGCAGATGACTATATTACAAAGTCCTTTAGTATTCCTGAATTATTAGTTCGTATTCGCGTGGCCCTTCGTCACACAACACCCCAAGAGCAAGGGCCTGTTTTTAAATGTGGCCCACTTGAAATGGATTTAGCCGCTCATGTGGTAAAAATTGATAGTCAACCTATAAAATTGACGGCTACAGAATTCGATATTTTGAAAGTTTTAATTCGCTATAAAGGTAGGGTTGTTACTCATAGAGTTCTTTTAAATGAGGTTTGGGGGCCGAACTCAGTTGAGCATGTTCATTATCTGAGAGTCTATTTGGGTAATTTAAGGAAAAAATTAAAAAGCGAAACCTCTGTTGAGGAGCTTATTTCTACTGAGGCCGGTGTTGGATACAGATTAATAGATAAAGATTAATTTTAAAAAAAGATAAATAAGTAATAAAGTGTAAATAGAATTCATGAATATATTCACAGAAATAAGACGCATATGGCATAAAAAAAAAGTAAAAATATGCCTGAAAGGTTTTGTTTATCTTAATGGAAGATGACACTGATAAATTCGAAAAGTATAAATATAAGTCATAAGATTTTCTTAATAAGGACTTAGATTTGGACACACATGTTAAAAGTGCTCTTTCTCGAATTTTTTTTGGTAAGCCAATTCACAATGAAGAAGCTCATAATCAAACCATAGGCAAAGCGGTTGGACTTGCGGTGTTTGCCTCTGACGCTCTTTCAAGCGTTGCCTATGCTACTCAGGAAATACTCCTCATATTAGCAATTGCAGGTGTCTCAGCTTTTCATCTTTCTCTTCCAATTGCAGGAGTAATTATTCTGCTTTTGGCTATACTTACCATGTCCTACCGACAAACTATTTTTGCCTATCCTGATGGAGGAGGTGCTTATATTGTCGCTAAAGATAATTTAGGCGAAGGAGCTGCACAAACTGCTGGAGCTGCCCTTTTAATGGATTATATTCTGACTGTTGCCGTTAGTATCTCAAGTGGTACAGATCAAATTGTTTCAGTATTTCCTAATCTTCTTCCTCACCAAGTTACGCTCTGTTTAGGGCTTATTGGTTTTATGATGATTATGAACCTTCGAGGTGTGAAGGAATCTGGAACAGCATTTGCTTTTCCCACTTATTTTTTCGTTATTGTAAGTTCTTTTACTGTGGGTTTTGGTCTTTGGAAATCATTTAATGGAACGCTGATGGCGGTTCAAGGTGTAGAGATGATTAAAACAACTTTACAACCATTAACAATGTTTTTAATCCTTCGTGCCTTTAGTAGCGGTTGTACAGCACTAACAGGAGTGGAAGCCATTTCAAATGGTATTACGGCCTTTAAAGAACCTCGAAGTAAAAATGCTGCGAATACAATGGTCTTCATGGGACTTATTTTGGGATTTCTATTTTTGGGAATAACTTACCTTTCAGTTCACATTCACGCACTTCCTTCAGACAGCGAAACAATTATCTCCCAACTTGCTCGTGCTATTTATGGCAAGGGGATAATGTACAATTTACTTATGGCCGGAACTACAATTATATTGATAATGGCCGCCAACACCAGCTATGCAGATTTTCCAAGATTATGCGCTCTCCACGCAGGAGATGGATTTTTGCCTCGTCAGTTAACTTATAAAAGTGGGCGCTTGGTCTTCAGTTGGGGAATTATTTTTTTAAGCGTGTCTGCCGGTGCTCTCATTTTTATCTTTAATGCCCACACTTCTGCACTCATTCCCCTTTATGCGATTGGCGTATTTATGAGTTTTACTCTTTCTCAATTCGGAATGGTCGTACGTTGGCAGAAAATTGGAAAGAAATTATTAAATTCCACTTATAAACATGTGTCAAACGGACAAGAGGAAGCCCATCATTTGCAGGGATGGCGCTTTAAACAAATGATTAATTTACTAGGAGCAATAGCCTCCGGATTGGTCATGGCCATTTTTGCAATTACAAAATTCACATCGGGGGCTTGGGTAACTGTCTTTTTAATTCCAGCTATGGTTTGGGTCTTTTTTCGCATTCATAGTCACTACAAACGCGTGGGTAAATTTCTTAAACTTCCATGGAAGAAAGCCGCTGTTTTGTCTTATCCGCAAATGAAAACCATCATCCTTGTAGATGACGTTAACACTGGAACTCTTCGAATGATTCGTTTTGCTAAAACCTTAGGGCATCCCTGGATTGCTTTGCATGTAAATTTTGATCACGCTCGAGCAGAAACTGTAAAAAACAAATGGAATGAATTGATTGGGGAAAGTGAGTTGGTTTTCATATACTCACCCTATCGCTTGCTCCTTGAACCAGTTACGGAATTTCTGCGCAAATCGAGAGAAGAGATGCCGAATGGAATTATTCATATAATTACTGGACAACTCGTCGTACCTGGAAATTTTGGGCATCTACTGCATTCTAAGAATGCAAGAGGTCTCTACGATGAACTACAAAAAATTGAGAGCGTTATCGTAACTGCAGTCCCTTATCATTTAGAAAAAAGGAATAAGCAAAGCAATAGCTCAGTTATTTGAAGTTTCTTTGGTTACTTAGAAGAATAGAGATGGCATTGAAGCTCATAAACTTGTAGAAAAACAGTGGGTCTATGAGGCATTGGAATAACTTATAGTAAGTTATCGGGACAATCAAAGTCTCCATCAGCAGATTTGCTCGAATACGCACTACTGGAAACCGATGCTGCCCGCGCGCCCAAAGAATCTGCTGCAGAGGCCATCTAAGTGTTCAAGCACCATAGCGTGCAAGTAAAAGTCCTGAAGCTCTAAACTTATGGCCCCAGTTCAAATATTTGCTGAATAACCTACTCTAAGACTTTTCCCAAACAGTAGTTGCCACTGACAATATCGATGCAGAATATGCAGAGAAACCAAGAAAATGGGATATTGGAAATATTGGTAGCTTCATGTTTTTTATCGTCCTCTAAGTTCGATATTTGATTACGCAACTTTCTTTACGATGCTTTATATTTTTAAAGCAAAAAACAACCCCACACTATTTCAGACGGGGTGGTTTGTGGGGTCGCTTCTTTTTCAGACATTAATTGTACATATTATTCGCACCGGCACTGGGATTTACTCCGCTTCCTCACGAGGCATTGGATAGCACTTGCAGTGATGTTGGTTGCGTACTTGGGGCTAACCAGTTGGTGAAGACTTGGCTTATTGGCAACTTGGGCCGAACTGAATAAAGTCTCTTCGACTACAGGGAGCATGGTAGTGATGGATTAAGTATGAGTAAATATACCTTTTAGCACATAAATTTGATATACAGCCTATTAAAGAATTAAAACGGCAGTCAGCCTATTGACGAGGATATAGAATGAAACAGGTAAGAGTTCAGTTTGTAAAATACGATATGACTAAAACAAAAAACCGTAATCGAAAGAATATGCTTGTCGATAACCAGAGCGAAAATGCGGTAATAGCTCAACTCGAGAGAATTCATAAAGGTGAACAGGTCGTTACAATCCATGAAATAATTTGGGATGAAAAACAGATCAAAGAGACAGCTCGTCTGGCTAAGATTGATCAGAAGCATACGTTCTATGGAAAAGTGAAATTCTTTGATATTGAGAAAGGTTTTGGATTCATACTACCTGATGAAGAAATGGAAGATTTATTCTTCCACCTCTCTGCCTTCGCGGGAGGAGCGCCTTTTCAAAATGACAGGGTTGAGTTTAAAATCAGCGAAGGACCAAAGGGGCTATGTGCTATTCAAATAAAAATTAGTGAATCAGAATAAGTATCATATTAGGAAGGAATAATTGAAATATTTTTTAGTTGGGGGAGCGGTTCGGGATATTCTTTTGAACCAAACTCCTAGAGACTATGATTATGTTGTTTTGAATTCTTCTCCAGAGGAAATGGTTAAACTTGGCTTTCTTCCCGTGGGCTCAAGCTATCAGGTTTTCCTCCATCCACAAACAAAAGAGGAATATGTCCTCGCTTTTGATCTAGAAGAGGATTTGGCGCGAAGAGATCTTACGATTAATTCCATGGCCATGGATGAGGCGCAAAATCTAATTGATCCATACAATGGTCAGCTTGATTTAAAACAAAAAATTCTTCGACATACTTCAATGCATTTTTCCGAGGATGCTTTACGTATCTATCGGCTAGCGCGGTTTAAATCGCAATATCCAGATTTTAGCATTGCTGATGAAACACTCGAATTATGTAAAAAATTGGGCAAAAGCGATGAATTCAAAAATTTAAAGAGTGAGAGAATATTAAGTGAATTAGAAGGAAGCCTCTCTTCGACGATGCCATCATTATTTTTTGATACACTCTCAAAAATTGAAGCTCTTAGTATACATTTTCCAGAGATAAAATCATGGGCCCATCTAGATCTAGTCATCGATCAGAATCCCGTTTTACGATTTGCGGCCTTAGTTCAAGGATTAAATTTTAAAGATGTTTTGCCATTTTGTAAGCGCTTAATGGTTCCTAATGACTGGCTAGAGGCCGCGCAGACGGCAAACCAGGTTTATTCACAATTGGACTTTTTAGGGGAAATGCCGGCGGAAAAAATAGTGGAACTCCTTTATAAAATTGATGCCTTTAGGAAACCATATTTACTAAAGATTTTGGATAAACTTTACGGGGCCAAGACTGCGGTGCTTTTACAGAGTTTTGAAATTTTAAAAGGAGTTTCAATTAACGATATTGCTAAAGGCATAACTGGAAAAGAGATTGGTGTGGAAATTAAGAATAAGAGAGTGAGTCGATTGCAAAGATCTCGCTTCTGAGAAAGAAATTTCCCAGTAAAATTTTCAGGCTTGTTCAATTTTTAAATTGGAATAATCTCGTAGGAAGTGAGGCCCCATGAGAAATATAATTATTACTGCTTTAGTCACCTTAAGCATTCAATCGTCATCAGCAAAAGATCTTTTTCTCCAAGGAAGACTCTTTCTCGCCAATACTAATGTAAATAAGCTTGATAATTTAAATAACGCCATAACGAACGAAGGCCTAAAGAAAATTGATAAAACGACCAATTTTGGAGTGGAGATAACTTTCCCAACTTTCAGATTTTTTGAGCCAGGGATGCGCTATACAAGAAGAACATTTAGTGCCGATGAAAATCCATCAAATAGTCTTACGAATTATGAAGCGCAGGGGACTCAAGATTCAATTCAATTCCTTGCACGCTTTCCATTTATTCGATCTTCTTTTTTTCGTTTTGATATTTTTGGCGGAGTTGGTGGCAACAACACTACACTTAAAATTAGCACAGCTGCGAGCAATGGAGAATTGAGTCGTTCCGCAACAGGAGATTGGTTTGCAACTCCATACTATGCAGCGGGTTCTTCTATCGGTTTTGGCTTCAAAAGCATTCTCCTCTATGCCGAAGGCGGATATGAGGCCAATAAAGTAAATAAACTTCAAAAGACGGGAACAATTAGTTCCAATATTTCGTCTCTTGATTTATCTGGTAGCTATTTCATGATTGGAATTATGTTTGATGGCATAAAAGGTTTTCAAAAATAGATAGAACGATAGTGAAGTCATGTGAGTAAATAAAATCTTTTTAAAAAATGGAGCGCAAAAAATTATTAATTTCTTTTGGAAAAAGTGTTGACGGTTCCATGAGAAATGGATAGTATCTGCTTCCCCACTGATTGATTGAATTACTGATAAAGCGAAGATAGCAAGCGCTGGGTGAAATTGTTCTTTAAAAATTAAATAGAGTTAAAAGATTTGAAGCCGCAAGGCTTCGATTCAAGATGAGAAAGGTCCAAACAAAAAAATATCTGACGTGAATATTCTGTCACACTGTAAAGTTCAATTTTTG
>JAQTTZ010000084.1 GCA_028710485.1 Bacteriovorax sp.
TTTTCTTATTCAAAAAATGTTTTTAATAATTTGGGAAAACTTTTTATAGCTTATGGAGAATGGGTGAAAAGTGGTGAGTTGCGAAAGGCCCAAAGCAGAAACCTTGGTGATTATGATCCTAGACAGGATTGTGAAAAAGTTATCAATCAAGTCATTACCCCATATCCTTGTCCTACAAAAGAAACTGTGAAATTGTACGGTAGTGATATGCTGTTCATGTTGCAAAATACGTGGGAAGCAGACAAGGGATCACCGATTGCCTTGGTGATGAAAGCCGCTAAAAAAGGTGAAGGGCTAGACATCCCTCTAGAAGGTAAAATAACAAAAAAATTCCGCATGAGCTTGAGGGATACTTTTCGTTTTATGTACGATGCGAGCGATAAATCATTCGATGTAAACAGAGTTAACGTCAAATATGTTAACGATGCTGGGAAATCCTCGGTTGAAAACGTTACAACTCTTGAGAGGATCGAATCGGTTATCCGTGAAGTGCGCTTTGGAAATAATTATCTCGGTGTTGCCTTTCTAAACGCAGTTGTTCATGGAAATGATTACAACGCTGATGTAGCAGCAAGAAAAAGATTATTACAAAATTGTGTCAGAATTCCTATCATTCATTGTGCTCGCAAAATGTCAGATCGTGATCTTCGCATGGCACTTAACTCGCTCGAAGTTTATGACTCTTTGTCTGATGTAAACAACGGACGTAGGCTCGATTCACGTCTGCAATTTGGAGATTTTTTAAAAACATTTGAGACGTCTTTAGTCGCTTCATCTGCCATGGCCTCACAGAAGGTTCAACTCTTTCCTTTAAGCGATGAGCTTCTAGTAAAACACAACGGAAAAATTTTGAGTGATATGACCGTTATAACTGCCTGGAGTAACGCTGCTCGAGTTGTTAGAGACAGAGTTGGTCGAACCAGAAAAGAATTTGATAGTTTTATAGATAGCGAAGAATTTAAAAGAGTAGACCGAGCAATGCTTTATGGATTCGATCTTCCGGCAGCTTCAATTTCAGCAGAAAATTTAATTAAAAAACTTAGCGCCATTCCTGGCAATGAAAGACAAAACCTCTTTGGTCATACGGTAGATTGGCTTTCGTCACTTTCATACAACGAAAGTCGTTTGGTAGAAGATACTTTGGCCAGGGTGATGGTTGTTGGCTCTTATTTAGGGCCGCCTGAAATTATTTTTAGCAGAGAGGGATATGATCCATTGGCTCAAAAATATGCTAATAATAATCTTTTCCAAGTATTTTTGGCCTTAGAGAAGATTATCGACTACTGGGCCACACTTAAAAATTATTTTCCAAATGATGCCCGCTTAATCGATACGGTGAAGCCCATCAATACTGCACTTTATTTCTTAACTACTAAACTTAACTCTGAGACTGATCCGAAAAAGAATACTGCTTATATGGCCCTAAATGACTTGTTCTTAATTCTTCAAACCACACTTTTTGATAATTTACCCAATCCACAAATTGGGGCCAATCCTGCAAACACCACTCAGGGTTTAGATCTGTTGTTAGAAATGTTTAAGGATCCAAGGCTTGTGGCGAACACATATTCTGTCACTAGGGATAATTATCGTTATCTGGACGTTTTTCATCAAAATGACGGCGAGTGGTTTTCTAGCGTTGGCCAAAACCTTAAAAGAATGGCCCAATCACCACAAGTCGACTTTACACCGGTTAGAGATTTTCTTGCCTTTACCTCAAAAAATAGTGTTTGTCTGAGTGGGGAACGCGAATGCAAGGATAACTATCACTATGATGAACCCGCAAATATCATAAGATTCCTAAATCAAAAATCTGATTCAGGGAAAAGTAATTTTATGCTGATGAATCAAAAGATATTTTCCGAAAATTTTGATCAGATTACTCAAATGATTGATGATCTGCTTCCGTGTATCAAGATAAAAGAAATTAAACCTCCTCTTCGTCTTAACTGAGTGTACAACTCGGTTAAGATATCAATTCGAATATAATTCCCATGTGAAGAATAAAAAACTCGTTCTATACTAAGAGTTAACAATAATTTATATCTCCCTAGAGGCTTATCTGAAAACGTTACAACTTCTTCCAAAATCTTCTATGAAAATTCTTCGTGGAGAGCGTGAGCTTTCAGAAAAGGATGTAGAAGAAATTCCAAAAGGCCTTATTCCCGGGGAATGGGTATGTATTATCGATATCACTGCTCAAAAAAAATATCTTTCTTATGTAAATCCACATGCAGAAATTTTTTATAAAATTAAAATATTAAGAGCAAGTGAGTGGTCTTTTAATTCGAATGGTGATGAGAATAGAGTTGCTGAAGAAACCATTAGTGAACTTTTGATAAAATCTATAAAAAAAAGAAGTTTGTTTGTTGATTATAATAATGGATCACGGCTAGTCTATGGCACTAATGATTCTTTGCCAGGCTTAATTGTTGATAAGTATAAAAAATATATATTAGTTCAAATCAACACCGCCGGAATTGATCGCTTTAGAGATTTGATTCGGGGGATTTTGCAAAAGTCTTTTGAGACTCATCAAGTTGTGTTTTATGACAATGAAGAGTATCGCAAGGCAGAAATTCTACCGACCTTTGAAAAGGTTGAAATAGATGGAGACTTGGAAGTTGTTGAAAATGATCTTCAATATAAAATACCTAAAAATGTTCTACAAAAAATTGGTTACTACTATGACCATCGTGAAAATCGGTCGCGCCTAAAATCTCTTCTTATGAGATTAAATATAAAAAAAGACAAAGGGCTAGATCTCTTTTCATATGTTGGAAGTTGGGGGCTACATCTTCTTTCGGCTGGAGTGGGCACTGTTGAGTTTGTTGATCAAGGGCAAATGCAAGTAGCCGTTGAAACGAATCTTGAATTGAATAAGTTTTCAGGCAGAGGCCAGTTTGTAAGGGCTGATGTATTTAAGTATCTCGACCAGGCTTTGATTGAAAATAAAAAATTCGACGTGATTGTAAGTGATCCACCGGCATTCACTAAATCAGAAAAAAATAAGGTCAAAGCACTTCAGGGATATGAAAAACTTCATATGAAATCAATGAAGCTTTTAAATGATCAAGGCATAATGGTTGTTGCTTCTTGCACTCATTACGCTAGTTTTGAAGAACTTGATAAAACAGTACAAGACGCGGCTTTTCGAAATGGCCAAAAAATTCAGTTGCTAGATCTTGGCGGACAAGGCTTTGATCATCCAATGACAGGACTTAAGGATAAAAGTTTTTATATTAAATATTTAGTTTATTACGTGAGTAGAGGTTAATTATGAGTAATAGTACTGAGACCAGAGAAAAAATTAATATTGTTCTCAATCACGCAAAAGGAGTTATCTTTGGACAAGATAATTTGCTCGATGCAATTATGGCCGCTTTAGTTTGTGAGGGACATCTTCTAATTGAAGGGATGCCTGGTTTAGGTAAAACTTTATCGGTAGCAACCATTAGTAAATTGTGTGACCTTTCATTTAAGCGAATTCAGTTTACTCCCGATTTACTTCCATCAGATTTAATCGGAACTATGATCTATAGCCAAAAAAATGAAGAATTTCATACCAAGTTCGGTCCAATATTCACCCAGCTATTATTAGCAGATGAAATTAATAGAGCGCCTGCAAAAGTTCAAGCAGCACTGCTTGAAGCAATGGCAGAAAAGCAAGTGACGATTGGAGATGATACACATCGACTATCATCACCTTTTGTTGTTATGGCCACTCAAAACCCAATTGAGCAAGAAGGAACATATAATCTTCCAGAGGCTCAGCTCGATCGTTTTATGATGAAGGTTAATGTTGATTATCCCAGTTTTAAAGCTGAAAAAAATATTCTTGAATTAAAAAAGAGTTCTTCTCGAGTTGAAGCTGTTTTGTCGACTGATGATTTATTGGGGGCGCAAGAGATAGTAGATGCGATCTATGTAGATGAGAAAATTAAAGACCTTATCGTTAAAATTGTTCACGCAACAAGACCTTCATCAGAACATTTCAGAAAAGAATTTAGTGGTGTTATCACCTCTGGTGCTTCTCCTCGCGCTGTCATCTGGCTTTACCGTGTTTCTAAGTTTATGGCATTCATGGAAGGAAAAGAATTTGTTACACCCGATCATGTTCTAAAGATTGTACCAAGTGTCTTGGGGCATAGGTTAATCCTCTCTTATGAAGCCGCGATTGATAATTTTAAGGCAGCTGATGTGGCCTTAAAAATTGCCAAGAGCCTGGTTTAAGTAAAGCTGGATTTTTATGAATATTACTGAAGTTCGAAAAGTTGTCGGTAAAATTAGAGCTAATCTTTTTAAGAAAGCAAACTCGCATTCTGCTGGGATGCTTAAAACTAATTTTAGAGGAACTGGACTTCAGTTTAAAGAACACCAGGTTTATAATTTTGGTGATGATATTCGTTTTATTGATTGGAAGATTTTAGCTAAAACGAGCCACCCTTATGTGAAAACATTTAACGAAGAAAGAAATGTAGAAATCGTAGTTGTAATCGATGCAACTGCAACTATGTTGACCGGTTACAATGGCGTTTCAAAGCTTCAGGCGGCAATTGAAATCTGCTGCCTGCTTTACCTCCTAGCTAAAGATACCAACGATTTTGTCCACGCCTTAATAGTTGCTGATGAAATTATCCATGTTCCCAAAAAATCTGGAGAAGCTGGCATTTCTCATTTTATTTCTGTATTAGAAGATAAAAAGATTCTAACTGAGCATGGTCTTGTAAATCTTGAGCGCGAGCTTGGTGATGGCGCAAATAAAATGCAAAAATATCTCTCTGTCATGACACATCTTAATCGCAAACGTGAAATTGTTATGCTTTCCGATTTTAATGATTTTATCGATACATCTATTCTTAAGAAAATATTGTTTCGATCCAATGTGCATTGCTTTCAATTACTCTCTCCATTGGATGAGGCAAAGAAACTTCCCTATTCGCTTTTTGCCTCTTCTGGAAAGTTGGACCAGGGCAGTGTTGGGAAGTATGATTTGTCGGGAAAGAAAGAACTGAGTAGTGAATTTGGCAAGAAAATTAAAAAAATCAGAATTCAGGAAAAATACCTGGAAAATTTTGTTAAGGAGATGGGATGAAAATCTTACCCTTTATAATGACCTATTTGTTTTTGGCGGGAAGTGCTTTTTCACAAGAAATTCAAGCAGAGCTTAGTTTAATCTCTCCACCTCCTGTTTTGAAAGAAGGAGATATTGTTGAGGGAACATTAAAAGTTTGGCCACTTGAAAACGCTGATCTGAGTGAATTTAAGAAACTCGAAAATATGACTTTTGCCAACGCACTTAATATAACTGAAGTTGAAAATATCGAAGTCTCTACTAATAACGCTGATGTGGTCGAAGCAAAACTTTTATTTATTGTAAAAAGAGCTGAGGAAAATACGCAACAACAATTAAGCTATAAAGGGCGGATTCTTAATATTCAAGTACCACCCTTAAAGATCGCACCTCCTGATAAGGACCCTGAAGACTATTATGTTTTGGATCAGGGGGTAATTTATTCAAATTTAGGGAAAATAATTACGGCCTTTGTGTCACTCCTTTTAATCATTACTATATTTTTCAAAAGAAAAGCTTTTCAGAGTTTTATTCAAAAATTTAAAAATGATCCAATTGCAGACAGGAAGAAAAAACTTGATGAAAAATTCAGCAAGGCAATAAAACGTGAAGACTATGAAGAGCTCTATGCCATTCGCCGAGAATGGTTAAATTTAATCAATGAAATGGCTCCAGCCTATGACGATTTTTTTAAAACCATGGAGCGACATCAATATAAGAAGAATTGGAATGCTGAAGATCTGAATGAAGTGAAAAGCAGCTTTGAGGTTATTAGCAGGAGCTTCAAATGAGTTTTGAATTTCAGCATACCACATACGCGCTCTGGGGATTAGTCGGGTTAATTTTTTGGCTAATAAGTTTCTTTTATTTGGTTAGAAAATCTCCGCTGTTTAATCCAAAAAAAAATAAAAAATTAGGATTTCCCCTACTGCGCACACTTATCTGTTTCGTCGGTGTTATTGCTTGGCTTTATATTTCTTTTGCTCTCGCAGGGCCACGTAAACCAATGGGGATGGATAAAAATACGATTGATATAAATGATATTTTTATCGTACTGGATTTATCACGCTCTATGATGGCAGAAGACCTAAAACCCAATCGAGTTGAAGCAGCTAAGCAAAAAGTTGTAGACTTTGTTGCGCTATTTCCCAAAGACCGGATTGGAATTATTATTTTCGCAGAAAGAGTTTTTACCTTGCTTCCACTGTCTACAGATCTCGAGCTTATTAAAAAAATGGTCGATCAAATAAAGCTTGGCCCTCTTGGAGACGGAACGAATATTGGTGATGCGTTAGCATTAGCAGTTGGGCGTTTGATTCAATCTCAAGCAAAAAGTAAAATCATTTTACTCCTAACTGATGGAGTTAGTAACGTTGGTACCTTAACTCCCTTACAAGCTGCAGAAATGGCCTTAGCCAATAAAATTAAAATTTACACCGTTGGAATTGGCGGAGATAAGGATGCACGAATTCCTGTCGGTCCAAATATGTTTGGAGTACAACGCTATCAAATTATTCCTGGCGGAAGTGTAGATGCCAAAGGATTAAAAGAAATTTCCGACATGACTCACGGGAAGGCCTACATGGCGAGCAACAACAAAGCACTTCAAAATGTTCTAGACGAAATTAACAAAATGGAAAGAACTCAAATAGAACATTCTGGAAGAATTATTTATCAAGAGCTGTATTTCAAGTATCTTCTAACTGGAATTTTCCTCTTAATAGGCGCAGAGCTTAGTCGTCGTCTTATCCTAAGGGAGGGGCCGTGAAATTTGTTAACACTCAGTACCTCACCTATGCCTTCGTTGCCATTATTGTTTTTGGCATACTTTTAAATAGATTAAATTCACAATTTTTCAAATGGGTAAAATCCTACTGGTTTTTTGATAGAACCATGACAAGTCGAATTTCCACTGTCCTTTACACCATCAGCTTATTTTTAATGATGACAGCTCTTTTGGATTTGCGTGGACCTGAAAAAAAAATAAAAGCGAATATTCCAGATCAAAGAACAATTATTTTAATAGATAGCTCTACGAGTATGCTTGCCGAAGACGTACGGCCTAATCGTTTTGTGAAGTCACTTCAACTCGCAAGACATTTCGTAAAAAACGCCGCCGGTCATCAAATATCTATTGTTCTTTTTTCTGATATCCAGAAAAGATTAATCCCTTTCACCGATGATATTGATTTGATTGATTCAAGGTTAGCTGCCTTGGAAAAAAACAATTCAGTCGCAGGTGGCTCAAATATTTCTCAAGCAATCGAAGAAGCTATTCAATATTTTGAATTTGATTCAAGTGATGATGATAAATCCAAATCAGGAAATATGTTAGTTTTCACTGATGCCGAGGAAAGCGAAGGTGCATTTAAAGTCAATATTCCACCCAATGTAAACTTAGCGATTGTTGGTACGGGAACACTTAAGGGAGCCAATATTCCATTGCGATGGGAAGATGGGAGCTTTAGAGGATATAAAACTTTTAAGGGTGAACCGGTGATCACTAAACTAGATGAAAACTATATTAGAAAAATGGGCCAACATGTAAAAAACTTCAAATATTGGATTGCCAATTCTTATTCTCTGCCCACAGATGAGATTATAAATTTCTTCAGAAGCGCTTTTAGTAACAAGCAAAGCACTGGAGATCTTCGGATACGCCCTGTTTTTTCTCACTATATTTTAATTCCGGCCATCCTTCTTTATTGCCTTTCAATTTTAATAGGCCGTTTTCCCATTTTCAAAGTAAGCAAAAATTTAATTCTTGTTTTTGGTCTCCTTTTTGGTTTGAGCACTCAAGCACCTCGAGTTGAGGCGGAAGAAGAGCTTCCGAAAGCTCAAGTGCTAACAACTCCAGAAATAAAAAAAGATTTAGAACTCATTCAAGAAGGGAAAGCTGACAGAGAATACGTTTTGAAAACTGCAGAGAAAATGCTTAGAGCTAAAGATGCAAAAAGGGCCACTGAATTGTATTCCGAATATGCAAAGAAGAATGATTCGGAAGAGGTGCGTTTTAATTATGCAACCTCACTTTTAAAATCGAACAGACTAAAAGACGCTTTGCCCATTATTCAAGATTTAATGAAAAATTCTAAAAACGAAGACCTGAAAGATAAATTGAGAAAAAATCTTCGTACTCACATCGAACAAAAAAAGAAACAAGAAAAGAAAGACAAGCAAAAGAAAGAAAACGAAAAAGACAATAAAGATAAAAAAGACGATAAACAAAACCAAGGTCAAGGCAACCAGCCCAAGGAAGACGACAAGAAAAATCAAGAAGGCAAAGACCAAAAGAAAGACGGTAAGCAACAAGGTCAACAAAACAAGCAGCAAGATAAACAGCAAGATAAGCAGCAAGGTAAACAAGATAATCAGCAAAATCAAAAGTCAGGACAAGGTCAACCGCAAAACGGGGAAGATAAAAAAGAAAATAAGCCAGAAAGTAAAAAAGAAGACAAGAAAGACGGCAAGGGAAAAGAAGACAAAGACAAGGATAAAGAAGGCGAAGGCAAGGAAGAAGACAAACAAACCTCCGGCCCCAGCACCCTAGAAGAAAAGGAAAAAGAAATAGAACAAAAGCGTCGAATGACTAAAACGCCAGCAATGATTAAGCAAATTATGAATGATGATCGTGATCTGCAAAAGAAAATGATGGACACATCTACTAATGAACGTGGTGAGCAAAAACCAAAGAGAGACTGGTAATGAAGTTAATTAAATTCTTATTTATAACCATTTTGTTCGTAATTATTCCAACTCTTCGGGCAGAAGAAGTTGAAGTTGAAGTAAGCCCACCAGAGCCACTGATGAATGAAAGTTTCTTTGTGACTTTTAAAATCAAGACTACCGGCAACGTTGAACCTTATATTTCTTTTACTCCAAGCGGTGCAGTTGTTCAGGGAAAAAGTGAACAGGGTGTTTCAATTTCAACAACTGTCATTAATGGAAAATTTACGACATCACGTGAACAAAGTTATGTTTATGAATTATTTGCTGATCACCAAGGTCAGGCTGTACTTCGCAATATTAAAGTTGAAATTGGCGGAAAGGTGACTAATGTAAAAGATGTTCACGTAAATGTTCTGGCGCAAGCCAGGAAAGTTCCCGATGCCTTCATGGAGGCAACAGCATCAAAGACTAAAGTTTATTTGGGCGAAGCAATTGATGTTAATTATTATTTATATTTTAAAACATCTATTGCAGCAAATGATGTTAAAGAATTTCCTAAACTCAATAAATTCATTAAACGTTTCCATCATATTAATTCACCAGTAGAAACGGTTCAGTATAAAGGCCAGGTTTTTAAAAGAATATTAGCTTATTCGGCAAAGTTATTTCCTGAAAAAGTCGGCAACGCCGTATTAGATCCTATGACCATTTCTGTACAAATTGTAGAGAACGATTATTCATCACCTTTCGGTGGATTTGGAATGGGGTCTCAGCATTATAAGAACAAAGATTTAGCAAGTCCTAGAATTGAAATTGAAGTTTTACCGCTACCTTCTGAAAATGTTCCAGCTGGGTTTACTGGAATGGTAGGCGAACATGAGTTTAATTTAAGCATTGCTAAAAATAAATATCTCGTCAATGAGCCGATCGAGGTAAAGCTTGAAGTCAAAGGGAAAGGTGCTCTTGAAAATATGGATGCGCCAGCTATATATACCGATAATAGTCTTGAGCAATTTGATACCAAGTCAGAAGTAACAGAGTTAGGGACTCAAGCTGCAAAGAAGGTTTTCGAGTATACCTATTTGGCGAGAGGACCAATAAGCTTAAAGTCTCGCGATCTGAATCTAGCTTATTTTGACCCTAGCTCCGGTCGCTATATAGAAAAAAAGGTTAATATTCCCGGCATTGAAGTAAGCGGAGTTGCGGCAGTTTCAAATACTTCGAATGGTGCCAATCAAGGACAAAATCAAAATATAAACAAAGACCAGTCCGGTACCGAAAATGATTTTCTTTCTAAGCTTTTTTCCTCAAACGATTCTTCTAAAAAAATTGAAAAAAATACCATAGGGCTTGTCGGTCCAATGATAAAGGGAGAAACGAAGTGGTTTGATCGCTGGTTTGATGTTTTAAATTTTGGGCTAGGGGCAATCACTATTGTCATACTTGGTAAATGGTATTTTGAGAGTAAAAATATAATACGAAACGGGGATCACGCCACTGAAGTGAGAAAAATTATTGCTCATATGAAGAACAAGGGTTTAAATTATTCAGAGATCTATAATGTTGTCTCTATCCTGGATAAGCAAAATAAAATGGCGGGGGGAGGAGTTTCAATTTTTCAAGTGATAGACGAAAGTCCGTTGAATAATGAAGCTAAGGCTTACTTCAAAAACACACTTTTGGTTTGTGAAGAAAAGTCTTTTGGAATCAATAAAAAAGACAAAAAAGCAGAGTTTGACAGCCAACACTTTAAAGAGATTTTGAAATATATATGATTATAATAAAAAATATTAGTGAACTTAAAACACTTTACTCTGAAGAGAAGGTCCAAGTCACCATAGGTAATTTTGACGGTGTTCATATTGGACATAGAGAATTTCTTTCTCGCATCTCACAAGACTGCAAACTAAGTAAAAGTAAGTTTGTTGTTATAACGTTTGTGCCTCATCCTGTTCAGATTTTAAAGGCTCAAAGTGGTTTCTTGATTAATACATTTAGCGAAAGAAGAGAGTTGTTGGCGCAATGTGGAGTGGATTATTTATTAGAAGTTGATTTCACTCGTGACTTCAGTACTCTTTTGCCAGAAGATTTTTTAGAAAAATACGTTTTTTCTTTTTCTGGTATCAAGAAAATTTATCTCGGGCATGATTTTGTTTTCGGTGCCAATAAATCCGGAGACTATAAGCTTGCAAAGAATCTTTGCGAGAAAGAAAATATTATTCTTATTCTTCAAGATGAATTTCGCCTGGACAATCACTCAGTATCTTCAAGTGTCGTGCGTTCAGCTATTTCAAAAGGAGAAATGGAAAAAGTTATTTCTCTTCTTGGCAGGCCTTATTTTCTCACCGGAAGAGTCATCAAGGGACAAGGAAGAGGAAAACAAATCGGATTTCCTACGGCCAATATAGACTATGGAAAGGAATTAATCACACCTGGCAATGGTGTTTATATCACTCAGACCACTATTCACGATATGACATATAATTCTGTAACCAATATTGGAATAAATCCGACTTTTAATATGGGAGCTGAGGTTAATATTGAAACTCACCTTCTGGACTTTAATCGAGATATATATGGAGAAGAGATGAGGGTGTCCTTTCTAAGGAAACTTCGTGATGAGAAAAAGTTCTCTAGCGTAAATGATCTTGTGTCTCAAATTGACAATGATATTCAGTCCGCCAAATTTTTTTTTAAAACATGATAAAGCTAGCCCTTGTCGGTAAAAATATTCAGCATTCCAGATCGCCAGATATTTATCAAGGCATACTTGGAAATGAGGTTGAATATGGCCTTCTCGATTTTGCAGATGCCACAGAAATTCCTTCCGCTAAAGAGCTTCTCTCAATCTATGATGGAGTTAGCATTACTAGTCCGTATAAAAAACATTTTCTTCCAGATATCGAATTAACCAGCTGTGCAAGCCTCGTCGGTGCAGTTAATTGTTTAAGACTTAGAAATGGAATTATCACAGGTGAAAATACAGATTTTTTAGCGGTTGTGAATATTTTGGAAAATTGGATTCAAGAATACAAACAATTAAATATAATAATTCTTGGAGACGGAGTGATGTCCACCGTCACCCAGCAAGCTTTAAATAAATGCCGGGTCACTAGTTTTAAAGTCTTTTCACGAAAAACATCCAACTATTTTGATCAATTAAATATTCCGAAAATTTTTGAAACACAATTTCCAACTGCGAGACAAAGGATTGTCATTAACACCTGTTCACGAGATTTTATCTTCAAGGGGTGTCTTGATAAACAAACGATCTTTTGGGACTTTAATTATAACTTTGAAGACCATTTGTCTTCTCTTCCGGCAATGATTCAGCAATACATCGATGGCCTAGAAATGCTTGAACTTCAGGCTCAATACGCTCTAGCGTTTTGGTCAATTAAAAGTATTTAATTTAGTTAGCTAAAATTTTAAAGAAGAAAATCGTTAGTGCCGATAAGTCTTTAAAATGTCGAAAGTCTTTTTGGAAATTTAAAACTATATGTTTAGAAAAGAGTTTGTTGAAGTAATTACAAAAACAGGGATGGTTCCAGTAAAGGATCTACGCCCGCTAATTATTGATAAGGACTCGCTCGTAATTTCTGAACTTGCTTTATTGCAATTTAAATTTTTTGATGACATCCGATTCGCAAAACAATTAGCTGAAAATTATAATCTAACGTATATAGATTTATCAAAAGCAAAAATCCCAGAAAGAATTTTTAAAATAGTTAAGAAGAGTGACATCATAAAATATAGAGTCATTCCCATTCAGAAAAATGCCAAAGCGGTGAGTATTGCCATTTATGATCCGTCATTAATTAAATTACAGGCAGAGCTACAGTCATTGTTTCAATATCCAATTGAATTCATCTTAACAAGTCTTTCGTCTTGGGCAGACATGTTTGCTCGAGTGCCAGAAAGTATTGAAGACGTTCTTGAAACCATCAGAGAAATAAAAGGGGATTCCAAGAAAGATGATAATATCAAAGAAGAAGATATTGGTGATGATGTAATTAGGTATGTTAATAGAATTTTAGCGGAAGCTTTCGTTACAAAATGTTCAGATATACATATCGAGCCTTATGAAAATAATTTCCGTATTCGTTATCGTCAAGACGGTAGTTTGGTGGAAGCGGCGAAGCCTCCACGCAACTTAATGTTACCAATCATTTCAAGAGTAAAAATATTAGCTCAAATGGACATCTCTGAAAAAAGAAAACCACAAGATGGTCGTATAAAGCTAGAGATTGGTGGAAAGCCAATCGACTACCGCGTCTCTTCTCTTCCAACGCTGTTTGGTGAAAAAATTGTATTGCGACTTCTGGATTCATCAAATCTTCAGCTAGACATGACGAAGTTAGGGTTTGAGCAAAAACAATTAGAGGTTTTTAAAGAAGGGATCTATCGTCCCTATGGAATGTGTCTTGTTACAGGTCCCACTGGTTCGGGGAAAACGACGACACTGTACTCTGCCATTGCAGAGCTTAATACCATTGATACAAATATTTCAACTGCCGAAGATCCAGTAGAGTTTAATCTCGAAGGTATCAATCAGGTTAACGTTAAAAAAGATATTGGATTAACTTTTGCGGCAGCTCTAAAATCTTTTCTTCGTCAAGATCCAGATATCATCATGGTCGGAGAGATTCGTGATGGCGAAGTTGGTGAGATTGCGATTGAAGCAGCTCTTACTGGTCACTTGGTTTTATCTACATTGCATACTAACGATGCCCCAAGTACCATTACACGTTTAATCAATATGGGAATTGAGCCGTTTCTGGTTGCTGCTGCTGTAAACGTAATTGTCGCTCAAAGACTTTGTCGCCGTATCTGCAAAGACTGTAAGGACGTTGATACAAGCGTGACACAAGAATTACTGGTTGCTTGTGGGATCTCGCCTACATCTGCTGCAAAAATTACAGTTTATAAAGGCAAGGGATGCGCAAATTGCAACAATACTGGTTATAAGGGACGAGTTGCAATTTATGAAGTTTTAGAAATGTCTCCTATGGTTAAAGAAATCCTTCTTCGTCATGGTTCAACTGATGAAATAAAGCGCCAAGGTATTAAAGATGGAATGAAGACACTGCGAATGTGCGCTCTCACAAAAGTAGCGCAGGGGCTAACAACGGTTGATGAAGCGGTTTCGAATTCAGCTTCAGATAAAATGTAGGAAAAAATATTATGAGTGATGATGATACTAACAGCAGGGCCTCAACACGACTGACACAAACCGGGACGTCGCAAAATGCTGGAAATGATGGATTAAAGATTCAGCAACTCTTTAAGTTGATGGTCGATAGCAATGCTTCCGATTTACATATTACTTCTGGAACTTCGCCAGGACTTCGTGTACACGGAGAAATCATAAAAGTTAAGACAATACCATTAACAGGTGAAGATACTAAAAGGCTTATTTATCAAATTCTTTCTGAAGATCAGAAAAATGAATTTGAAAAAAAACTAGAGTTGGATTTCTCGTTTGGTATTAAAGGGCTTGCTCGTTTTCGTGCAAACGTTTTTAATTCCAAAGGAGCTGTTGCCGCGGTTTTCAGAATTATTCCTAGTATTATACCGGATTTTAAATCTCTTAATTTACCAAACGTTTTATTGAAAATGTGTGATGTCAGTAACGGACTCATTCTTGTCACTGGTCCCACCGGTTCTGGTAAGTCAACGACACTAGCTTCATTAATAGATTATCTAAATCAACATGAGGCCGGACATATCATTACACTAGAAGACCCTGTCGAATTTGTGCATGCCCATAAATCATGTTTGGTAAATCAACGCGAGATTGGAACAGATTCATTAAATTTTTCTAGCGCCCTAAAAAGTTTACTTCGCCAGGATCCGGATATCGTTTTGGTGGGAGAGCTACGTGATCAGGAAACTATTGAAGCAGCTTTAACTATTGCCGAAACAGGCCACTTGGTTTTTGGTACCCTTCACACCAACTCGTGTGTTCAAACTATCAATCGTGTAATTAACGTTTTTCCGGCCCATCAACAAATTCAAATTAGAACTCTTATGTCTTTTGTTCTACAGGGGATTGTTTCTCAGCAGCTGATTGCAAAATCATACGAAAAAGGTCGAGTAGCCGCGATGGAAATCTTGGTTCCCAATAATGGTATTAGGAACTTAATTCGCGAAGATAAGCTTCACCAGATTTATTCACAAATGCAGATCGGCCAAGATAAATCTGGTATGATTACAATGAATCAAAGTTTGAAAAAATTAGTTGAGTCAGGGGCAATCAGTGGTGAAGTGGCCATGGGTTATTCAAATTCACCAGAAGAGCTCGCGACACAATTAGGAATTAAGGTGAAATAATTTAAATGGTAATGTTCAAATACGAAGCCGTTGATAAAAACGGCAAGAAATTTTTAGGACAAATGGAAGCGGAAACAGAGCGCGAAGTCCGTAAGTCTTTGCGTTCCCAAAGTTTGCGAGTTGCGAAAGTTATTCCACCAACTATTCTGGAGTTCGATCTAGGGAAGTGGATGGTTGATAAGGGATTAGCAACAGCTATTGGGCCTAAAGATCTTTCAAGCTTTACTAAGCAGCTGGCCATTATGATCAGCGCCGGAGTTCCGATCCTTCAATCTCTAGAAATACTTTACCGATCTGAAAAAAATCCATCACTAAAAGTGGCCATTAAAAAAATAGCAGTAGATGTGGGCGAAGGAAAAACTATCGCAGAAGCCATGCAATCTCAAAAAGGGTTTAGTAAACTTTATTGCAACTTGGTAAAAGCGGGAGAAGCTGGAGGGATTCTCGAAGGAATTTTAAAAAAACTTGCTATTCATATGGATAAGCAGGAAAAAACGAAAGCTCAAATTAAGTCTGCCATGATGTATCCGTCTATCGTATGCGGAGTTGGTGCTGTTGTGATTTGGGCGATGATGGTTTTTGTTGTTCCACAATTTACGGGAATGCTTAAAGAAAATGGTCAAGAAATTCCTTGGATAACTCAATTTGTAATCGATACCTCCGATTTTTTTGGAAAGTATTCTCCGATAATGGTGCCAGGTTTTTTTGTAGGGTTAACACTGTTTTTTTCTTATATCAAAACACCTTCCGGCAAAATTATTTGGGACAATTTTAGTATGAAGCTTCCTATTTTTGGAAAAATCATTATCAAGGGAAACCTCAGCTCTTTTTCGAGTACTCTTGCCACTCTCTTAGGGGCAGGGGTTGCTTTGATTGAAGCTCTGGATATTTGTATCGAAACTCTTGATAACGGAGTCATTGCCCGGGACTTAAGGGAAGTTAAAAAGAAGGTAGTTGAAGGAAAGACTTTAACGGAGCCATTAAGTAAGATTGAATATTTTCCCGAGTTGGTCACCCAGATGATTAGAGTTGGAGAGCAAACCGGACAGATTGATGAAATGCTTGCCAGAGTCGCTGATGTTTTCGAAGAAGAGGTTGATACCTTAGTTGGCGGGATGACTAAATTGATTGAGCCGATAATAATCGTTGTTCTAGGTGGGATTATAGCGACCATTTTAGTTGCCATGTATCTTCCAATGTTTATGTCGGCAGGTGCTTAAGAGTGCTAAAATTTAAGGGCCATAGATATTTTTCCGATTAGTGATAAAATAGTGCTTAGACAGATAACAGTAGCTAATTCTTAAGATTGATCTTTAAAAACTCTTAATGTTTTTGAAGCAAAAAAATTAAGAAATTTAAAATGCCAAATCTTAATTTTGGTATAAACAGGAGAGAGATTGTGAAGAGATTTATTTTAAAAAGCGAGCAGGGATTTACGCTCGTAGAGCTAATGGTTGTTGTTGCAATCATTGGTATCTTGTCGGCAATTGCAGTTCCGAATTTTAAGAAGTATCAGGCGAAAGCTAAGCAATCAGAAGCAAAGATTCAGTTGGCAGCAGTTTATTCAA
>JAQTTZ010000010.1 GCA_028710485.1 Bacteriovorax sp.
GTATAGGCGGCGGATACATAGTAGAAAGCAATGGTCTCAGATTTGGCCTTTTCATTATTCTTGATTTCATTGAATAGATCGCGCATTTCGATATAGGGAATCTTTTTAAGAAAGTGGTAGGCCTGCCCCTGTGCCTTCCCCATGGAATTGGCCTTCTTTAGAGTGTCGTCAATATCGGAAATAACAATGGTTTTTGAAAATGCTTGAAAGGAATATGAGAACAAACAAAGAACTAGGACGGATAAACCTAAAAGGCCCAATTTTAAATCACATTTCATTCGTCCTCCATTGCAAAAGATCTTTATTTTCTAAACGGTAGCTTCTATGATAACACGCCCTATAAAAACTTCTAAATCTAAGGATAAAACCAACAATGGGACTCATGTATATATTCCCCACAGCGATTGAAGAAAGTGACCGCGTAGAAGTCATCTCAAGTGAAACACGGCCAACCAAGAAGACAATTATTCTTAAAACCTATGGCCTGCCCATGGTTTTTTGGAGTTACCTAGCGGCAATTTTAGTCGTTATTGGATCTATGTGGCTAGCTTCTAAATCGGCGATTCAGAAACTTTTGTCTTATGAAGACCACGGCCTTCAGGCCCTTGCCTACTTAGTGCAATTCACTTTGATTTTAACCCCAATTGTTTTATTGGGTTTCTTTTTTTACGAAAAACAATTAAAGAAAACCGGCAAAGAATTACAATTAGTTTTTAAAGTTTTTTTTATCCAACTTTTTTCTAAAAATATTATTCTCGATTCTACTGATTCTCTTTCTGTGGATCATTTTATGGATTCACCCAATATTGCCAAAATTCACAACCAGAGCGAACTCAAGCATTTTGAGAACAAAGGTTATTTTGAATTACATGCAATTAGCGGAGGAAAAAGTATTTTAATTGATCGTCATTCAAGAAAAGCTGATCTCATAAAGCTTAAAGAGTTATTGAGCAAATACTAATAACTCTTTCCATGAAAATTAATTAAAAAAATCACTCAATTCACGAATGACGATATTGCGGTTTACATCTCTATCCATCATAACTTCATGTTTAGATGTTTCAAGAAAGGTTCTTTTGCAATTAACAGCTTCATCACATAACTTGATCATTTCAGAAGGTTCTGAATAAACCTCGATACCAGCGTTGAAGACGTGCATAGGAACGCTTATTTCATGGTAGCGAGAACGCAATGGATTGGTTCCTTTCATAACTTCCAGGATCCAACGATTGGCCACACCGCCTAATCTGGACTTGGGATAAAGATCAAACATAGACATGGTCATGCTAAAGCGCTCAGGACTGGTTGTGAAAGTATTCTCTTCAAATTTTGAGTCAGGGTTAAAACTTTTTTGACCAATGGCAAATTTTGCTCCACGACCAGCGATAGTGGATGCTTCAACAATGGTTCTTGCAACACCGTATGGATAAGGCGCGGTCTTAATCTTTAGCATTGGTGAACTAAATGCCACTCGATCAAAAGTATGAGGATTTTTTAAAATAAAGGCCGTGGCAATTCCCGCTCCAAGTGAGTGGGCCAGAAGAAATTTTTGATCGCAGTTCTGATCAAGTTTTTGCAAGGTTACGAAGGATTCAACATCAGCAACGTAGTTTTCAAAACGATCGACATATCCCATGTCCAAAGGCGCCTTCATGCGATCAGATGATCCCTGTCCTCTATGATCCATGAGATAAAAGTTTAAATTTTTTCCAGCATTGGTTTGAAGAAGATCGTAAACGACTTCGGCGTATTTTTCCACAGGCTCCGTGCGCCCTGGAAGGATCACCAGGCAGTTATTGGCCTTTTGACTGATGAGAGTTCTGTAGTGAATAGCGACACCATTTTTGCCGATAAAGGAACCTTCACGCAACGTCTTGATGAAGGGAGAAATTTTTTCTTGATAATTTTTTTGGTATCCGATTTCGCTAAGAGCGAAAACATTACTTGATAGGAGAATGAAGGTCACAATAGGTTTCAAGAAACTTTTCATATAGACTCCCTGATTAAATTTTATTCTCTAAATTTTTTATATTCCTTGTCAGAAGCGATGATTTTTTTGTCGTTTTCAGCTTTCAATTTTTCAGTTTCTAAACGCTCGTCACGAAGTTTTTGTTTTTCTGCTGAGAGAGGACGAGTGTAATCATTTTTTTCATAATCTACTTTGTCGGTGTCAAAAAACTTAGGGCGCTTTCCACCGGCAAGACTCTTAGGTGCATTTGAAGTGTCAGCATCTGGATTTTTTTCCCAGTGTTTCTTCCAAACTTCAGCTTTTGACAGATTTTCAATTGCTTCTTTAGCTCGTTCATCTGCGCGCTCAGATCTTATTTTTTTGATATCAGGTTCTTTTCTGATTTTTATATGTTGCTTTTTTTTTGAGAAATTTGAAGTTTTATTTTTTAATTTTGCTTCATCACTAACCCTATCGTGTTTAGTTATATCGATCGTCACATCCCCTGTCAAACAGGTCTGGCAAGCAAGGCGCTCTTTGGTGATATGAAAAACATTCCCTAAAAGTTTTAATTCAGAAAATGGAGGTGGAGTAATATAATCTTCACCTGAAACAATTTTAATAATGCAATCAGTGCATGTCGCATGTCCGCCACAGCTCGATTTTATATAGATATTTTGTTCGCGAAGAGCGACCAGAAGATTTTTTCCTTCTTCGACTTCAACGACCTCGCCCGAGGGCTGTAGAGTGACTTTGTATGTTTTAGACATATTTACCTTATAAATTTTTTATTATCTGATCTTCAATCTTTGCCAAAATTTTTGATTTCAGCGCTCGTAAAAGCAAAGAGAGCTCTAGATCCACATCGCAATGAGTATCGAGAAAACTCAGTGTTAAAGTAAACCCAGATCCAGTTGCTTTAACAATTTTTTTAGCATCGTCGTAAGTGACAACTGCTTTCACTTGAAATTTTTGAATATATTCAGGAGTTATATGTGATTTAATTTTGGAAAAAGCTTCATCACGGTTGGTTACATTTTTGTAATTAACTTTTATTCCCATTAAATCATCCTCCTAATTTTTTCCAGTTGAACCAAATCCGCCACCACCGCGAAGAGTTTCAGAAAGTGGCGCTTCGCTCACTACGTAGTGGGCCTGAGTAACTGGAGCAAGAACTAACTGGGCCACTCGGTCGCCGTGATTAATCACTTCGTCTTTGTTGCTTAGATTTCCGATAATGATTTTTACTTCACCACGGTAATCAGAATCGATAGTTCCTGGAGAATTTAAAACCATTAAACCCGTTTTAAATGACAGGCCAGAACGAGGGCGAACTTGTACTTCGAACCCAAACGGAATTTCCATAGAAAGCCCTGTGGGAACTAATACGCGCTCGCCTGGTTTAATCAGTTGAGACTCTCCAGTACCAAGGCTGGCGCGAACGTCGGCCCCTGCAGCACCGCGAGTCTCATAATTTGGAAGAGGAAAGCTCTCATCGTAATGAGAGAGCTTGACCACTAAAACTTTTATTCTGTTATCGTTCATTATTATATCTCTTACTATTTTTTAAGATTTCTTTTTAACCGACTCAACTGCCTTTGCAGACAATTTGATTCTTCCCATTTTATCAATTTCCATAACTTTAACTTTGATCATCTGACCTTCAGTTAAGTAATCCCCTACGTTTTGAACTCTATCATCAGATAATTCAGAAACGTGAACTAGACCTGAAATACCAGCGAACTCAACGAACGCTCCGTATTCTTTAATCGAGTCAACACGAGCTTCGAAGATTGAACCAATTTCTGGACCATTGATTTGAAGATCGACTGCAGTTACACAAGCTTTAAGAACTTCTTTATCAGATCCTAAAACTTTAACCATTCCCTCTTCAGTGATTTCGATTGTTACTTTATATTCTTCTTGAAGTTTCTTGATGTTTTTTCCACCAGGACCAATCAATGCTCCAATTTTATCAGTTGGAATCATGACTGTCATAATTGTTGGAACACCTGGCTTGAATTCAGCACGAGGTTCTTTCATCGTTTTTTCCATCTCACCTAGGATATGCATTCTTCCTTTGTAAGCTTGGTTGATAGCGTCTTCGATGATTTGTGGAGTAAGACCAGTTATCTTGATATCCATTTGAATCGCAGTCACACCATCTTTAGTTCCTGCAACTTTAAAATCCAAATCTCCTAAATGATCTTCATCACCTAAAATATCTGTAAGAATTTTATAATTAGCACCGTCAGTGATTAGACCCATTGCAATTCCAGCGACAGGGGAAGTGATAGGAATCCCAGCATCCATAAGAGCTAATGATCCAGAACAAACTGATCCCATTGAGCTTGAACCGTTTGATTCTAAAACTTCACACACAATTCTTGTTGTATATGAGAAAGTTTCTTGAGATGGCATAACAGCTTTAAGCGCGCGCTCTGCAAGATTACCATGCCCAAGCTCTCTTCTACCAGCTCCACGAGATCCTTTTGCTTCCCCAACTGAGAATCCAGGAAAGTTATAGTGAAGGTAAAATTTATTATAAGTTAAACCAGTGATGCGATCTTGCATTTGATCCCCAAGAGATCCACCAACAGTAACTGTGGCCATAACTTGAGTTTCACCGCGAGTAAATAAAGATGAACCGTGTGGTGCTGCTAGAACTCCAACTTCAGTTTCAATTTTTCTGACTTCGTCTAATTTTCTTCCTGCAATTCTTTTTCCTTCAACTAAAATATCATTTCTCATCATATTATAGAGAAGTTCATCAATCCCTTTATAAGCTTCTTTAGAAGCTCCTTTATCGTCTTTTAATCCGAATGCAGAGGGATCAGCTTTGATCGCATCAGCAGCTGCTTTATTAAGAGCGCGAACTGCATCTTGACGTTGCATTTTGTCGCTGATTCCAAGAGCTGCTCTGGCGTTGGTTGTAAAAGTTGATTTGATTTTTTCGCTTAAAATTGTGTTTGAGGCAGCTGAAACGTAAACTCGTTTTTTCTTCCCAATTTCTTTTTGCATTTTATCTACAACAACACAAAAAGATTTAATTTGTTCATGACCAAAATTGATCGCGGCCAAAACATCTTTCTCTGGAACGATATGAGCTTCACCTTCAACCATTAAGATTGCTTCAGAAGAAGCAGTGATCGCAATTTCTAAATCCGATTTTGCCCATTCTTCTAAGTTTGGGTTAACTAAAAGTTTTCCATCAATGCGGGCAACTTTACATGTTCCAAGACTCGCTGAAAATGGAATGTCTGAAATAGCGATAGCAGCACTTGCCCCAAGACCAGCTAGAACTTCAGGATCTCCCGCTGGGTTGTACGAAAGCACAGAACATGTAACGACAGTGTCGAACATATAATCACTTGGGAACATTGGGCGAAGACCGCGGTCAATAATTCTACAAGTTAAAATCTCAGCTGTTGAAGGGCGGTTTTCGCGCTTCATGAATCCACCTAGAAATTTTCCTGCACCATAAAATTTTTCTTGATATTCAACTAAAAGCGGAAAGAAATCTTGTCCGTCTTTTAATTCTCTTGCTGAACAAACAGCAACAAGTACTTGTGTTCCGTTACAGCTTACTAGCACCGCTCCGTCTGCTTGTTTTGCCAAGCGACCGGTTTCGATTACGACTTCTTTTCCACCGTAATTGAGTTTGTACTCTTTTTTGTTTTCGTTCATTTGAATTTTCTCCATCGAAAATAATAATGCCATTAGCGGCATTGTGTGATGGAAAGCAATTAAAGATTTTTTGTGAGACTTAAAAGATATTTCAATAAAGCGATTTAGAAACTAAGGAGAATTTCTAAGGCAGCAGTATTCAAATATCCCTCAAATTCCCAACTTAAAAAATTTAACGACTTTCCTGTGTAATATTTTAACCTTTAAAAACAAAAAAGGAACCCGAAGGTTCCTTTTTTGGTAAGTTTTTTATTTTCTTAAACCTAATTTCTTAATTAAAGCTTGATACTTAGGAGCATTAGTTCTTGAGAGATAAGTCAAAAGTCTTTTTCTCTGACCGATAAGTTTTAATAAACCACGGTTCCCAGTATAGTCGTGCTTATGTTTAGCAAAGTGTGGTGCAAGATTAGCAATTCTTGCCGTGATCAACGCAACTTGTACAGCTGTGCATCCACTGTCTTTTTCGCTTGAACCAAATTCTTTTCCGAATTCGGCCACTACTTGCTTTGATTGTTCTAAAGAAATCATAAATGTCTCCTCGCCAATGTCTCAGTTGAATCGTTTTCATCAACCAAAATAAAGGTGTTTAATAATAGTTTTAGTGTTTTAGCGGATAAACTCGGACATGTAAACCTTTAAATTATTGATCAGCCTCTCCTCAATTTGGCGTATTCTCTCCCGAGAAACCCCGTATTGATCAGCAATGCTTTGCAGCGATGCTGGAACTTCAGAAAGCAGCCTTTTTTCAAAGATTTCGCGATCTCGTTGTTTTAAATCTTCCAAAAAAGTCTTGAGATGATCCCGTAAAATCTCGATCCCTTGCAAATCAGCTAGACGGTCATCCACTGGAATTTCGTCAAGATTTGTAAGACTATCTCCTAAACTAGGCCCTTCGTCGTCGACTCTCGCTTCAATGGAAAGTTCAGAGCCTCCACTTCCAAGACGGCGGTCCATGACTGCCACGGATTTTTCCGAAACTCCAAGGGTACTGGAAATTATTTTATGATCGGGATTAATTCCCATTCCAATCAAGCGCTCTTTTTCTTTTAAGAGATTAAAGAAAAGTTTTTTCTGCTCGTTGGTTGTCCCAATTTTTACCAGACGAAAATTATCGAGAATATATTTTAAAATATAGGAGCGGATCCACCAGCTGGCATAATAAGAAAGCTTGGCCCCTTTAGTCGCATCGTATTTAGAGACGGCCTTCATCAAACCAATATTGCCTTCTTGAATAAGATCCATCACGTTTTGCCAGGCAGAACGGTATTCAAGGGCGATTTTTACAACCAGGCGCAGGTTGGCAAGCACAAGTTTTTTGGCGACTTCGATGTCTCCTGATTCTTGCATTTCCTTGATCAGTATTTCTTCTTCTTCAATCGTTAGAAGTTTATAACGGCTGATTTCTTTTACGTATTGAGTAAGCGGGTCTTGGGAGGCAGTAGAGGGAAGATCAGCTCCGCCATTTAAAACTCGGGCCACGATTTCTAGTTCGTTCGACATGGAATTGAGAACTGCCGGTAGAGAGGAATCTGATTTTAGTGCCTTAGTTACTTTGGAACTTTTAGTAACTTTTGTCGTGTTTTTAGCGCTATCTGTGGTTACAAGTTTTTTTGACATGGAGAAAGTTTAAACGATTCGCAAACCTTTGTCATTTAGAGATCTGCTCATTATTTACTTACTATTTATTGCTCGAGCATTTTGAACAGTTTTTTGATGATTAATATATTTTAAAGCGAAGAGTCCATAATTGAGTTCTACAGTTATGGGCTCAAAACCAATAGTTGGCATCTTAAAATTGCCGTCAGAAATAAGTAGTAATTGGGTTGTGAGTTCGCTAGCGATCAGCGCCTCAAGGTCACCTTTCCAAGGAGGAATAATAAATTTGTCTCGCGCCAGAGTTACGTCCTTAGTCATCTGAATTTTAAATCTTTTTAATAATCGCTCTTTTTCGGCAGTGTTGCGCGGATCCAGATTTTTTAGAGTTTCACGGTAGTAATGAAGAAAACTCCTCTGAATAAGAATATTAAACATGACTCTCACTTTTCCCGTTCTTTGATTAATGCGATCAAACTCTCCAAGGCTTACATCGAAGGCCGCTTTGATTTGTGCTTTTTGTGGTTTGAAATAGAGCCCTCTCTCGACAAGCTCCAAGGTTAGTGGCTCCTCAAAATAAAGTTCACGATTGAGCATATCGGTTTGGGCCTTTGCCCATTTGTCCCAAGTATAATCCACGCTTGATCGCAGAACATCTTCACCTCGAGAAAATTTATCTGCGCGCAGAAGAAAATCAGGAACGCCGGTTAAAAGAGCAATAAATTGTGAATTGATAAAATTTTCTTCATCAAAAGTTCTGGAGTTCATTATTTTTGATAACCGATCATCACTATCGGCGGGTTTATAATCGAGTGTTCTAAATTCTTCGCAATACAGTCGTCTTAAATCTTCACTCAAGTTTGTTCCACCGACTGAATAATAAATTTTATGATAGAAGTTATCGCGGAAAGTTTTTCGGCAAATTAAATTATCGCACCAGACCTGCACAGTATTATTATCTTCTTTAAGAAAAAGAGTATTATTTAATTCTTTCCAATCAATCGCCTGATTATTCATTTGGCGAGTAAAAAAAGACATTAATGCGGGATTTTTTAAAATGGGAACCAGTAGTCCTGGATTAGTGGGATTCCCTCCCCAAGAACAAATAGATTGAAATAGTTTTACAGTGTATTTAAATTCCTGTTCGAGTGCTAGTTTAGGTGGAAGATAAGCATCCATGTTTAAGGGAAAATATGGGTTGCCGGTAACATTGGGGAGTTTGAAATTATTTTCTTTATCAAATTTGACCAAAAGATTATTTAGCAATTCTTTTTTACTGATGATCGAAAGATTGGCCGAACAATAATTTCCAACCAAACCAGTGATTAAATTATTGTATTCATCTCTGGTAAATTCCAAGGCCTTGGCGTATTGAGGTAATGCTCTGCTGGTGATATCAAGGCCTATATATTGAATTTCAGAAAGCATTGACCGCATGACTTGAACTTTTTGCCACTCCGTTGAGTAACGAATTTCCCGATTGCCTTTGCAATAATTAAGAGTGTTCTTCCCCTCTTCATAAAAACCGCGATACAAGGCCAATTCACGCTTATGGCCGGCGTTTGTACTTCGATCTTTGTTTTGATATTTATCTCTGGCAAAAACATAATTTAAGGGATCAGATTCATTTTCAGAATAACTTTCTGAAAAATTTCCGAGAACCAGACTCTCAATAGGTGCTAATGCCCAAACTCTACTCAACGGAGCTGCTAAAAATAAAATAAATAAGAAACTCAATAACGTTTTCACTCTAATACCTTTTTAGATCATTACTCAAGTTATCGGGAGTTTATCCGAAAAATTGAGTATGAATACTTTTACTAGAATTCTATTCCTGAGCTTACTAGTAAGCTTTTATATTCTTAAGCCTACGGCCTTTGCCGATGAAGCTGGCCTTTTGTCTACGGCAAACCTCAAAGAGATCTGGTTTAAAGATGATGAATTCGCCGATGCTGCGGCCTTTGAAGCTGAGCTGCAAAACGAAACATTTGAGCGAGGCAGTGATATCGACAATCTTATTCGTGCCAAATATAGAATGATTGGCGGAGATTTAAAATTAGCAAAATTTTATCTCAATCGGATCGACGATAAAAAAAGCCGGGTCTATCCTATCAAAAAAAGATACCTCGCCATAATCTCTTTTATCGAAGGACATTTTGATCAATCCCTTGAACATTTAAAAGACAAACACTTTTACGATAATTCTATATACCCACAAATTTGCCTTTTAAAATTGATTAATTTTATGGCAGTCAACGATACTGAGTCCCTTAGGCGCGAAAAGGAATCGTGCATGTATTACACAGAACTTACCTCTAAAAACGATGCCTACTGGCTCGATACAATGATTAAATTAAAACTTAAAGACCAGCAGGGATTAAAAAGAAATCTCATTACCGATGTAGAGAAGACTTTATCCGATGACGAGATGTCGAAGCTTTGGCTTAAGACTGGTTTATATTTAAATAAAGAAAAAGATCTACTCAATCTCTTAACAATTCTTCCTGAGAGTTCCTATCAATCTAAAAGACTTCGCGAAATTATCGCCTTCATGTACTTAAGATCCAACACTCCAGGAGACATTCAAAAGGCACTCTCCTTTGTCGACGATATTGATTCGGCCAATGCTGAAAACATAAAAGGAAATATTAATCTTCAAAATAAAGAATACGAACTGGCCTTTGGACACTTCAGACTAGCTCTTCAAAAAAAACAAGATTCCAATAATTCGCTCGAGCGTGCAATTCCCCTGGCCTGGATTTTAAACCAATGGAAAGACGGCCTTAGTATGTTGGAAAATAACACCAACAAAGGACTCGATCCTAGAAATAAGCGTGCAGTCAGAGTGGCCTTTCTTATTCGCGAGAAAAATTTTACTGAGGCGGAAAGAGAGCTTACTCTCCTAAAAATTGACTTCCAAAATGAACCTCCCTTTGAAGTAAACATTATGGACAGTTATGTTTCTTTGATTATGGGAGAAAAGGACAAAAAATTTGATAAGAGAAAAGTTGAAGAAACGACTGAAAAGGCCTGTCGATCTTTTGATGGAATTAGTTGCTGGATTTCTCTGCAATATATTCAATGGGAGAATTTGGGAAAAACGATAAAGCGCGATGAAGAAATTTTCACGGATAAAGAGATGACTATCGATTCACTTAAAGAAAAAAAAGTGCTCATTCCTCTCAAAGAAACCATCACCGTAGACCAAAGAGACATAGAAGAGCTCGACGGTTCAGGCATCCAGCTCTTAAAAAATAACAAATAATTAAAAATCAGAAATATACTTAAGCTCTACTCCGCCAGTATTTCGATCTTGACGGTTAACGCCAACAGAACTGGCGACTCTCTGGAATTGATTTTCGATCTTGATTCCTAATCCCAACCATTTTTGTTCCGATAATTTGTACTTTGGCAAGAGTTCTAAAATGACCCCCGCTCCTTCATGGATCACTAAATTATTAATGCCTTTTCTAAAAGTGAATACCCCTCCGGCACTCCCATCCATAGACCATTTTTTCAGTCTCCAGAACTCAGCATTGGCCCCAAGACTTAATCGGGTTAAAACCACTTTTCTCAAAGTATAGGCATTATTTCCACTAGCAGTTTGATCGAGGTAATGCTCTTGGTGAAGGCCAAGTTTAGAATAAAAATTAATATTTTTGGTGGCCGCATATTGAATTCCATACGAGAGTCCCAATAATTTATCCGAGGCCTGAGTAACTCCCTTGATTGCCTGATCTTTAAATTTTACAATGCCGTAATCAATTCCAACTAGTGGACTGAAGCGGTTATTTGTTGCCATTTGCCACTCAAATTGAAAACGAACAGATCCAGAAGAGTTCAATTCGAGAAAAGAGGCATTATTAGAATTTTTGTTGGCCGTTATATTTTGATTCATCGTCCAGAGCGAGAAACTAACCCGGTCGCGGATAAATTTTTCATTAATATTAAAACTTTTTTCGGCCTCTTCTTCCAGTCCACCAACCACGATATCTTTAGCAATACTGTGATTTAGATCTTGTCTAAGTGCTAAGAGTTCCGGCCTCTTTTCAACTTTAGAATCTCCTTCGCCTTCTGCCAGGATAAATCCTTTTTTCGCGTCGAGGATAAGACCCTTTGGAGCTATATACTGGCCAGTATCAGCATCGATATCACCTATCTTACTGGCGACATACACACCTGACTTAGCATCTAATTTTGCATCATTAGTGGGAGCGACATAAAGACCAGTATTCAAATCAATGAATCCTCCGGCCTTCGGAGCGAAATCCCCAGTCTTCTCGTTGTATAGGCCTTCAGCAGGGGCAACTTGGTTTGCCACTTTTAATGTAGGCTTAAAAATGGCATCTGTGGCAGATTGCAAATTGAGATTGCTCACTGATTTTTCTTGAAAATCTTGGTTTTTATAAAGTGCCTCAAGCTGAACAGGCGAAATTTTAACAGGAAGTGAAGTCTTCTTTAAGCTGTCAGAAGAAAATGCATTTTGTCCGGAAGGAACAAGAACAGCTCCTTTACTTTTTAAAACTTTATTAAGTTCTTCGATTTCATCGAATTGTTTAATTTTAGCTTTTTTAATTTCTGGGACCTTGGTCAATTCATCCCGCTCAACAGTTAAAACCTTAGATTCTTCTAAGTTTTTATAGGTAGTCTCATCTACTTTTGCCATCGCGACCTCTCCACGGTAAGTCAGAAGAGAAGTCATTTTATTTTCAGGATTATAGATGGTTTGAAAATCTGTTCCACGAACTCCCAATGCAGCAGTTCTGGTTTTAACAAAAAATTTATTGGAATTAGGTTTTGCCGAATCTTTTTCCACCTCCGTTCTGATTCTTCCCTTCAGCAAAGAGATAATTCCTACAGAATTTTTTTTCATTTCGGAAATAACAATTTTACTTTCAGGTCCGAGATTAATTTCAGAATTATCAATTAACTTGATCTTAATAAAGCTCTTCGCTCCAGTAAGAATAGAAGTATCTTCAACAAATTTATCACCCAGGATTACGACGCGAGCAAGACGAGCGCCTGGAGATAATTGTGTGGCCTCCCCTCTAATTTTTACCACTTCGGCAATAGTATTACTGGGAGTATTAGCGAAAAGAATCGTAGGAATAAGAAGAGCAATGCAAATGATATGTCTCATGACATCCTTTCATGATAAAAATCGAGTTGATATTTTTAAAATTAATTCTACTCTGATTATGAAAGACGTCTAGAGTTATTTAGTTTGCTTGAACTCGTGTCCATCGAAACTTAAAGTAAGCGTTTGCTCTTCTTGTTTACTCACAATATTCACTGGACGTTTCCATAAAGCATACAAGTTTTTAAGTGTGTCAGAAGCGTACCCAAAATCTAAATCCACTCCAAGGTGTTTATGCCGAAGCAGAAGCTCGCCGCGATTTTGATAGTTTCCACTTTCAACTTCAATCACCGGAGAACCAAAGTTTGATAATTGAGTCAGCAGCTTGTTTTTTATTTCAAGAAAATCGCGTGTTTCAATCTCGCTTCGCCCTGTGCGAGGATTGTATTTGTAAGTAAATAATTGCTGGCGTTCACAAAATTCTGGCGTGAAAAATTCGTCAATAAAACTAACGTCATTATGAGTTTTTCTTACTTCAAAGATTTTTTGGCGACCAAGATTAAGCTCTTTGTTCCAATTGTGTTTCACATGCATGTCTTCACAATCGTTATACTCTTTTCCAAAGCGTCCGGTGTTCCAGCGGTATTCAATATCCCTATAAAGTTCAATTCCAATCTTATAAGGATTGATATTTTGCTTACTCATTGCCATTACACCTGCGTGATGATCGGCATAATCTATGATCTCAGAGGCCTTGAGAGCTCTGTTAGTCATAATATGAGAATGCCAATAACTGGCCCAGCCCTCATTCATGATTTTGGTTAATCTTTGAGGAAGAAAATAATAAGCTTCATCTCTAAGAATTCCCAATATATCAGACTCCCACTCTTCAAGTGGGGCATTTTCTAAAAGATAAAACATAACATCGCGAGGAGTATTAATTTTTTTATCTCGAAGGTCAGTCACTTCTTCTTCTTCTTTTGGCCCATTCATCTTTCCAGTTCTTTCTTTTACACGCATAAAAGACTTCAAGGCAGTTGAACGTTCATCGGCTTCGTTGGCAATCTCCGCAGCCGAAGTTTTCATTCTTTCATCGCTCTGACGTCTTAGTTCCTGAGTTTCAAAAAGAACTCCAACATCTATTAAGTTTTCAATTGATAAGACCCGGTCAACAAATTCTTCAACTTTGTTTTGACCATAGCGCTCCATATAACGACGAATTTTTGTACCATGATTGGCCATAACCGCCATCATGTTTCGATCAGTATTTGAAAACCAGGCATTATTTTTAAAAAAATCAGCGTGCCCATAAACATGGGCCATAACGATTTTCTGATCGACGATATGATTGGCATTTAAGAGATAAGCATAACAAGGATTTGTATTGATCACCATTTCATAAATTTTTTGAAGACCGTAAGCGTAGCCTTTTGAAAGTTGATCGTAATCCATTCCAAAACGCCAGTGAGGATAGCGATTCGGAAATCCGCCTTGAGCAGCTAAAATATTAATAGTGTCATAGTCGCAAACTTCAAAACGCACTGGATGAAAATCCAAACCGAACTCAAGAGCGTAGCCGTGAATTTCTTCACGAATTCTAAGAAGTTCACCAGAAATCTGCTTTGTTCTAGTACTCATAAAATTATTTTCCCTTACCTAAAAAATCTTTTATTGAATCTAAAATGGCCTCTTTATTTTTAATTTTACTTAAAATAACTTTTTCATCATCTTCGCCGTAACGCGAGACCAGATCTTTGTAAAATTGCCCCGAACCATAACGGCTTTCAACTTGTCCGTAACAAAATACGTTGGAAGCAGGAAGCAAATCCTGATCTAAGATCTCCAGGCATAGTTTAGTATCGTCTGCCGACCAGTTATCACCGTCAGAAAAATGAAAAGGATAAATATTCCATTCACTAGGATCGTAATCAGTTTGAATAATTTCCCGACAAAGCTTGAGAGCACTTGAAATCAATGTTCCCCCGCTTTCACGAGTTTTAAAAAAAGTTTCGGCATCTACTTCTTTCGCTGTGGCATCGTGGATGATGTAGCGGACTTCAATGTCTTTATATTGGCTTTTTAACCAGAGGTTAATCCAGAAACTTTCCGTACGAACAATTTCTTTTTGTTCGTCCCCCATCGATCCGGAAACATCCATCATATAAATAACGACGGCTGAATTTTCAAATTCAACTTTGGCGTCACTTGCTCTATAGCGAAAATCGCGTTTGATGGGAATAACTTTTGGATCGAGAAAATCATAAGACCCCGAAGCGATCTGTCGCTTCATGGCCTCTCTATAAGTGCGCTTAAAATGTTTTAATGAATTGGGACCGGTCATTCCAATCGAGGTGTACTTATTAGTCACCGAAGGCATGGCCTTTTTTCCTTTGGGTTCAATTTTGGGAAGAGCTAACTCTTCACCCAAAATACTTGCGAGTTCATCCAGGCTTAAATCAACTTCAAGCTCTTTATTGCCGGCAGAATTTCCAACTTCTTTCCCAGAACCCGGACCTTCGCCTTCTTGGCCGTCAACAGGATCACCTTCTTCTCCGTTACCTTGCCCCATTCCACCTTGATTTCTATCTCCGAATTTAAATCTCGGAGTGTCGATTGAAGGCATAGGAATTTTAAAGGTGCCATCTCCTTTCGGAGATGGCATTTCACCTTTTGATACGTATTTTCGAAGATTATCTCTTATGCGACCTTTAACGATTTTTCTAAAACGTGCATGGTCTCTTTTTATTGGATGATCCATTCTTTCTCGTCCTCTATGATTTAGCCGAATCACCTTTAGCAAAAATCGAAGCTACAAAATTAAGTGCATCTGTTGCACAAATTTCACAGTAACCATGATTTTTAATTAAACGTGACTTAACAACATCAATCTTCTCTTGAGTTTCTTTATCGACAACTTTTGAAATAATAGTGGTTAGCTTAATTGAATCTTTTTGGTCTTCAAAAAGTTTTAATTCCAGAGCTCTATGCAGACGCTCATTCATTTTATAATCAAAAACTTTTCCCTCAATCGCTAACGCCCCGATGTAATTCATGATTTCTCTTCTAAAATCATCTTTTCTCGACTCTGGAATATCGATTTTTTCTTCGATGCTTCTCATGAATCTCTCATCAGCATCTTCTAATTTATTAGAATATTTATTTCTGATTTTTTCTTTTTGAGTAAAGGCCTTAACGTTGTCGATATAGTTTGCACATAATGTTTGAATCGCTGATTCATCAACTGAAATAGCTTTTTGCACATCATTTTTAACAATATCTTCATACTCCTGACGAGCAATCGCCAGCATTTCTCTGTAATGATCTAGTTGCTCAGGAGAATTGATCAGACCGTGGTGCTTTAGTCCCGACTCAAGTTCATTAAAAACCATGAATGGATTTAAACATCCGACGTGACCGTTTTTAACCAGAGAGTTTGACAATTTATCTTGGATATAACGAGGAGAAATCCCTTCTAATCCTTCTCTGATAGCTTCTTTTCTTAATTCCTTCACATTGTCTTCGTTATAACCAGGCAAAGTTTTACCATTATACAACTTCAATTTTTGCAATTTGGTTAGATCAGATTTTTTTGGTTCTTCTAATCTCGTTAAAATTGACCAGGTCGCTGCCATCTCAATAGTATGAGGCGCAATATGAACGTGTGGAATTTTTTCAGAGTTAAAATCTTTTTGATAAATTTTAACTTCCTGGTCGAGGCGAGTGATGTATGGAACATCGATCTTCACAGTTCTGTCGCGAAGAGCTTCCATGAATTCATTTGATTGAAGTTTTCTAAATTCAGGCTCGTTGGTATGGCCTAAAATAACTTCATCGATATCGGTTTGGGCAAACTTTTTAGGTTTGATGGACTGCTCTTGTGAAGCACCAAGAAGATCGTAGAGAAAAGCTACGTCCAATTTCAACATCTCGATAAATTCAACGATACCGCGGTTAGCGATATTGAATTCTCCATCGAAGTTAAAAGCGCGTGGATCTGAATCCGATCCGTACTGAGCAATTTTTCTGTAGTTGATATCACCAGTTAACTCTGTTGAATCCTGGTTTTTCTCATCTTTTGGTTGGAATGTACCAATCCCAATGCGGTCTTTTTCCGACAGAAGAAGTCTCTTCACTCTTACGTGACTTAAAACTTTTTTCCAATCGCCATTATATTTTTTTAAATATGCTCCTAAGATATAACGGTCGGCCGGACAAACTTCGGCCTTAATATTTACTTTATATCCTTCTTTTTTTCCTTTGTTTATTTCATCCAAGAAAGCTTTTCTCACATCAATAGGAAGAAGTTTAAGTGGTTCTTCATGCATCGGTGAAGGAAAGATTTTTTGTCCGCCTAAAATATCCGATTCATGATCATCAAACCATTCAAAGGTATAAAGTGCGCCTTGATCAGTTTTAGAGTAATGCTCTAAGCCTTTTTTAATCATTCGCGAGATAGACGATTTCGCCGATCCAACCGGACCGTGTAAAAGTAATACGCGTTTTTCTGTTCCGTAACCTGCGGCCGCCGACTTAAAAAAGTTTACTAACTTCATTAAGTGAACATCGATACCAAAGACTGCATCTTTTCCGTTTTGAATAGGATCATCAAAAAAGTGGTAACGTAAAACTTCTTTTTTGTATTCTGTATAATTAGTTGATCCGTAAGTCATAATCATATCGTGAACGCGTTGAAACGCATTTCTCGTTATGCGAGGATTTTCCGTAACTAAATCTAAATAATCTTGAAATGTTCCAGTCCAGTGGAGATGAGAAAAATCTGAAATTTTATAATTCTCATCCATGAATTTATTAATATCTAACTTCGACATTGATCCCCCTAACTTAATATTGGTCGTTTTCAATTTTAATTATGACATAGAAAAAATAAATTTCCTAAAATTATAAACCCGACTAAAAAACTTAAGAAGCAGTTTCTTGCAAACTCGTAGTTGACAAAAATTCACCGGGCCTTGAGAATAATTAAATAAGATTTTTTCAAATAAGATTCTGCTAAAAGATTAGGAATAAAATGGGACTAATTGCCTCAGGCAATACCGACATCGGTAAGAAAAGAAAAACTAATCAAGATTCATGGTACATGGGTCTTGAAACAAAACTTTTCGTTGTGGCAGACGGAATGGGTGGACATAACGGCGGCGACATCGCTTCGCAGATGGCAGTTAAGGTGCTTCCGGAATATGTTGAAAAAAATCTTAATATGGAACCTGTTTTACTTTTAACTGGATCTATTAAGGAATCTAACCGGACCATTAAAAGTTTTGGCGAAGCAAACGCAGAATTAACAGGCATGGGTACTACAATTGTTTGTTTTTTCTTTAAAGGTCAAAATATTTATATCGGAAACGTCGGAGACTCTCGGGCCTATTTAATAAATCAAAAAAGAATATTCCAGCTCTCGCGCGACCACTCTTTAGTCCAAGAAAAGCTCAATTACGGGGTTTACACCCGCGAGCAAGCGGCACTAGATCCCCAAAAAAATGTTTTGGTGCGCACTGTTGGATTCGAGGACGACGTTGAGGTCGACGTCTTTGTTTATAAAGTGAATAAGAACGATATTTTTCTTTGCTGCACAGACGGATTACATGGAAAAGTCAGTGACGAAGACATGCTTTATATCGTTAATAAGCATATCCCCGATCCCTCAACTGCCACTCAAAAAGATGCCGATAAAGTCGTACAAGCTTTAATTGACCAGGCAAATGAAAATGGTGGTCAAGACAACATCACGGCAATTCTTGTCATCGCACAATAATTATTGCCATATCCCCCTTAAGAAACTTACAATTTACTATAGTTAAAAACTGCCATTTCCTTCTCGCTTTAAGTTATTTTTAAAAAATGGAGAATCCCATTGGATCGCTATTATACATTGATGATTATTCCCGAAAAAAACAAAGAAGTAAGATCGATCAAGATCCCGCGCTTAGTTTTTAAAAGTTTAATATTCTTAGTTGTTACTTTCGTTATTCTTTTAGGGATTCTGACTTACGATTATTGGAATGTTCTAAGTCAGGTCTATGAGAATAAACATTTATTGGTTGAAAACCGACAGCTCAAAGAACAAGTTCAATTATTTCAGATGAAGCTCAATTCAATTACAGAAGATTTGGAGCGCATAAATGTTTTCGAAAGAAAACTTCGGGCCATTACAGGTCTTGAGGCCATACGAGCAACTACCGTTGACGCGGGCTCTGGTGCCGATAAATCTATGCTGCCTTCAAAACTTCAATCTAATTCCATTGCTGAACCCGATCGCGATTATTCGCCGGGAGCTATGATTAAGGTTTTTAAGTCCGTTCCAAAAAAAGCGTCTGAAAAATTAGTACAGTTTGAAGAAGATAAAAAATACCAAGAAACAAAAAAATTATATGAAGAAAAAATCGCCAACTCATTTGGAAGTGGGGGTGAATTCAGCTATACCAAAGAATGGTCTTTTCTCACTCGCCAAACTTTATCGATGGCACCACTCTATGCCGAGTTTGATTTTAAGTACGATGTGGTAGTTAACTTTTTAAAAGAAGTGGAAGTTCATGTCCATGAACTCGATCAATATTTATTGGATAAAGAATCTTTCATGCACTCAACTCCTTCACTTTTGCCTGCCGTCGGGGGCCATCTCACCTCCAACTACGGACCTCGAATGAGTCCTTACGCCAGAAGAATTAAAATGCACGAAGGCTTAGATATAGGAGCACCAAATGGAACTCCTATCGTGGCTCCCGCTGATGGTGTTGTCACTTTCTCGGGAGCGAAACAAGGGTTTGGAAATTTTGTCCAGATCGATCATGGTTATGGAGTAGAAACTATTTTTGGTCATGCTTCATCAGTCTCTGTTAAAAAAGGCCAAAAAGTATATCGCGGAGATAAAATCGCAACAGTTGGAAGCACTGGTAATTCAACGGGACCTCATGTTCACTACGAGGTTCGTGTCAACGGGACTCCCGTTGACCCACTTTACTACGTTCTAAATTAAATTTTTATTTAAACTTTTTTATAAAATGAAAATATATATTGTTAAGATTTTTAGGAGCTAATTAGCATGAACCCTCTACAACTGATTTTTGGTACTAAGTACGACCGCGATTTAAAAAAATTAAAACCTTTCGTTGAACTTATCAATGCTCTTGAACCAAAGATGCAAAAGATGACTGACGACGAACTAAAGGCCCAAACTCCAAAGTTAAAAGAACTGCTTGCCAAGGGAACACCTAGTGTTGATCTTTTGCCCGAAGCTTTTGCTACGATTAGAGAAGCTTCAAAAAGGGTCTTGGGAATGAGACATTTTGACGTGCAGCTAATGGGAGGAGTTACTCTCTATAATGCTTCAATTGCTGAAATGAAGACGGGTGAAGGTAAGACTCTTACAGCAACCCTTCCGCTTTATTTAGTGGCCCTTGAAGGTCGTGGCGCTCACGTTGTAACGGTCAACGACTACCTCGCAAAACGAGATGCTGCAGAAATGGGCGTTCTCTATAATTGGTTGGGATTAACTGTTGGTTGTATTCTTTCTCAAATTTCTGACGAAGAAAGACAAGTGGCCTATAACGCCGACATTACTTACGGGACAAATAACGAATTTGCTTTTGATTATCTGCGCGACAATATGAAATTTTCGCTCGAAGAATATGTTCAACGTGAACACCATTTCTGTATTGTAGATGAGGTCGATTCAATTTTAATCGATGAAGCGAGAACTCCCCTTCTTATTTCTGGACCAAGCGAGGGCGACGCTTCATTGTACTATGTGGCCAACGATATTATTCCTCAATTACAAAAAGACGTTCACTACACGGTTGATGAGAAAGCTCGTAATGCCATGTTCACTGATGATGGTATTGTGAAAGTTCAAGAAATCACAAAAATTGAGAACCTCTTCAATGTTGAACACTCAAATCTTCTTCACCATTTAAACCAAGCTCTAAAAGCTCACAGTCTTTTTAAAAAGGACGTGGACTATGTTAACCGCGACGGACAAATCATTATTGTAGATGAGTTTACCGGAAGACTTAAAGAAGGCTCTCGCTGGTCTGATGGACTTCACCAGTCTGTTGAGGCCAAAGAAGGTGTTCAGATTAAATCTGAAAACCAAACTCTCGCTTCAATCACTTTCCAAAATTACTTCAAACTTTATAAGAAGCTCTCTGGTATGACCGGGACAGCTGATACGGAAGCAGAAGAATTTCAAAAAATTTACAACCTAGATGTTGTCGTTATCCCGACTAACCTTCCCTTAATAAGAGATGACCAGGCAGATATCATCTACAAAAACCGTGCGGCCAAGTACCGTGCAGTTGTAGAATTGATCAAAACTCTTCATGAAAAAGGACAGCCAGTTCTCGTTGGTACCATTGCCATTGAAACATCAGAATTGCTATCAGCAGAATTATCAAAAGCTGGTGTGCCTCATGAAGTATTAAATGCAAAACAACATGAACGTGAAGCTGAAATCATTAAAAATGCCGGTCAAAAAGGCTCTATTACCATTGCGACCAACATGGCCGGACGCGGAACAGACATTAAACTAAGTGAAGAGACAAAATTACTTGGTGGACTTTATATTCTAGGAACTGAACGCCATGAATCTCGCCGTATCGACAACCAGCTCCGCGGTAGATCTGGACGCCAAGGTGACCCGGGTACTTCTAAATTCTTTTTGTCATTAGAAGATGACCTGATGAGAATTTTTGGTTCAGATAAAATCGCAGGCCTCATGAATACCTTGGGGATGAAGGAAGACGAGCCTATTGAACACAAAATGATTTCAAATGCTATTGCTAAAGCTCAGAAAAAAGTTGAGGCGCATAACTTTGATATCAGAAAACATTTGCTAGAATACGATAACGTTATGAACGAGCAACGTCGTATTATTTATAAAATCCGTCGCGATATTTTAAATGATACTGACAATCTTGGATTCATTAGCGAGATGGTTGAAGACGTTGCAGTAGAATTGTTAAATGTTTACCGTCCAGATAAAAAGGTTCCTCTGGAATCTTGGGACTGGCCTGAAATGAAGACTGGATTCAAAGTTGCCTTCAATACTAATTATGAAGTCAGTCTTCAAGAATGCATTAAGTCTTACGATGGCGAGCTTGAGCATTATTTTGGTGAAATAGCTAAAGGCATAATGACTGAAAAATTTGCACAATATGAACCTGAGCAAGTTAAGTACGCTCTTCGCGAAATTCTTCTTTCAGCATTTGATCAACATTGGAAAGACCATCTTCTTCAAATGGATCATATTAAAGAAGGGATTAATCTTCGGGCTTACGCTCAGAAAGATCCACTTACTGAATACAAGAAAGAATCATTTGGACTTTTCGAAACAATGAAAGGCGAGGTTAAAAAATCAATCGTTACTAATATCTTCACAGTAAGACTTTATACTAAAGAAGAAATAGACGAGCTTCAAAGACGTCACACAGAAGAACTAGAAGAGCAACTTGAAGCTCACAAGAGAATGATTGAAGCAGAAACGATAAAAGAAGAAACAAAGGCGATCCAGTCTGCCATCAAGCGCGGAGCTACCAAAGTCGGTCGCAACGATCCATGCCCTTGTGGCTCTGGGAAAAAGTTTAAGCAATGTCATGGAGTGGATGCTTAATGACCAATGGTAATAACGACGACGACAATCGCCGCGACTTAACACGCATTGAAGATCTTTCTGAGTTTCTTCACGAAGAAGATTCCAATGTGGATAATTTGTTTGGCAGTTTTGAGACAGAAACCAGTGGTCATGCTGACATGACTACTGGAATAAGTCTTGATGATCTCGATAGCTCCCAAGGCGAAGAGTTGCCGCCTGAATTACCAGAGTCGGAAGAAGCAGAACAGGAAGCAGAACAAAATGATGAAGTCAGTTTTTTTGATGAATCAAATGAATTAAATGAATTAAATGACGATCTCAACTTTCAATACGAGAGCGAATCTCCCATTGCAGATTTCGGTGACTCACTAGAATCGGCCTCAACACAAGACTCACCTTTTGAGCTTTCGTCTGATGATACTAATGATTTCTCTTTTGCAAATGAGTCTAATCAGTCCTCTGAAGACCTGATAGCAGATGAAGCACTCGTTTATGAAGATGTAACACCCTACACGCCCGCTTCTCTTAATGAAGAAGCCCCATCCCAAGAAGGATTTGAAGAAGTAAAAAACTTCGCCCAGAATTTTTCTTACGGACAAATCCAAGGCGGAGGAAATCCTCCCTTTAGCTTAGTCATTAGAAACTTAAAATATTCTGAAGAGGCCGAAGATATTTTGATTATTCTTCGCGAATTTGGTCTAGTGACAGATCAAAATACTCCGGACACAGCAAAAAGTCTGGAACTCGGATCATTACTCGTTCCTCAGATCAGTGAATACAGCGCTATCGTTTTGGCCCATAAACTAAGACGATACGATTGCGATATAGAAGTTGGCCTATCGGACGAAGTTCATCCCTCTAAATCCGGTGATACTAATCCTCGCGGCCTCGTGAAAAAAAATAGCCTTCGACAAAATATTGCAGAAAGCTTCAAAAGGGATGAAGACGATACTCCAGTTAAAGAAATCATTGTCAGTACCACTTCGGCACTCGAAGGCCACGTGATAAAAAAATACATCGGTGTTCAAACCAGTTTTGCAATTGTCGACGAAGAAGAATTAGAGCGATTAAAGTTCGTTCAAAAAACGGCGAGAATGAATATTGAACTTCTGGACTATAAAACTGATGAATCCGTTACAAGTGAACGAGCATTCAAAGACTATCAAAATTCATTTAATCTGCTCTTTACTGATCTTTGCGATCAGTTAAAAGTCAAAGCGATGAAAGAAAAGGCCAATGCTCTTCTGGGTCTAAACTATCAACTCACCTCCCTACCTTTTGAAAAATCTGCACAAGGAAGTATTTGTTATCAACTCACATGCAGCGCTACTCTCGCTGTTGTAAGGCCCGAATATAAATGAAACCACAACACTACAAAACGGTCGTAATCGGAGGAGGAATTGTTGGAGCTGGAATTTTCCGCGACCTCGCTCTCCACGGTGTAGATACGCTTTTAATTGAAAAAAAAGATTTCTCTTCACAAACTAGCGAGCGCAGCTCAAAAATGCTCCATGGTGGCATCCGCTACCTCGAAAATTTGGATTTTGCTCTAGTCTTTGAGGCCCTCCACGAAAAAAACTTATGGCTGAAGCTTACACCCCATCTCGCCCAGGAAGTTCCTTTTTATCTTCCAGTTTTTAAAGATGCTAAACGCCCGTTGTGGATGATTCGACTTGGAATGTTTCTCTATGATTTTTTATCGAGTTTTGAAAACTCTCCTCATCAAATAAAGTCCGCGCAAGATGTCCACGCTCTAATTCCCGATTTAAAAACATCCGGGCTTGCAGGGGCCGGAGTTTATTATGACGGAATTATGGATGATGCCAAAATCACTCTAGAAGTCATCTATGATGCTTTAAAAGAAAATTGCGCTCACGCCATGACTTATACTGAAGTGACAACTGTTACCAAAGTTCACGATAAAAATATTATTCATTGTAAAAATGTTTTAACAGGTAAGGTCTTCACTGTGACCTGTGACCAAGTGGTTTATGCCCTTGGCCCTTTTACCGATCGCTTTTTAAATTCCATTCCGATGTATAACTGGCAAAATGTTCTTCTTCCTTCCAAAGGCTCTCACCTATGGATTTCAAATAAGGATTTGCCACTTAAATACCCAATCGTTATAACCACCAATGATGACCGTGTGATTTTCGTTATTCCTCACGGCGATCAAATATTAGTTGGAACAACTGAAGTCGCTTTTAACGGCGATTATTTTGATGTAAAACCCTCTGAAGCTGAAATCGACTATCTGCTATCCGCACTTAATGATTATTTCCCAAAACTTGGCCTCTCTCACAATCATATCCTTTCATCCTTTGCGGGCATCAGACCGCTGGTAAAAGAAAATGGCGATGGAAATCGCGGCAAGACTTCTCGCGAACATAAAATTTTTCAACCGATGAGCGATACTTATGTGATCGCCGGTGGAAAATACACAACGTTTAGAGTGATGGGCCAGGATATTACCCGCGAAATTTGTCATAAATTTGGAAGGAGCTACAACCAGGATATTTCCAAACAGATACTTCGTCAAAGATCAGTGCTACTTCCGTTTGACTGGAAAGTTCCAACCAAAGAGGAATTGATTCGTATTTGTGAAACTGAAGGACCGCAAACCTTTCTCGATTTAGTAGTCAGAAGGTTGTCGATTCCGAGTCGTAAGATTTGGGAATTAAGAGCAGCTGGGGTGGATTTTAATCAGTACTTTATGACCAATTTAAATGATCTAAAAAAGTATTTAGTAATTTCAGAAGAAGATATTAAGAACTTTATTTAAATAAAAATTACAATGCAAGATTAGCTTAAAAGCGATATGAAATTCCATACTCTATTCGCGGCCCGGAGTAAGTGTTCTTAACTGTTTGATCATCTGGATAACTTAAACTCTCACTAGCATTATAATATTGAAGCGAAGCTCTCATCCCAAGACCATTGATTAGAACATATTTTAATCCAAGACCACCTAAGATTAAAGTACTTGATCCTTTTGCCGAAATATCTGGTGAAGTGCCGCTACTGCTAGTTAACGTGCCGGTCCCACCTCCGAAGCGGAATTCGCCAAAACAAATAATTTTATTGGTCGATGCCGCAGAATTGTAGAAATGATAAAATGCACCTCCACCAAATCTTAACCAATCAATTGTATCTTTAGTGATATCTAAACCGCTCGATTCTACTGCCTTATTAAGAAAAGCAAAAATTGAAACATCCTTAAGAAAACTATCTGAATTTAAAAAATAGCGCTCGAGACCTAACGTAAAATCAAATTTCGAAGATGTTAAATCTTTCGAAACACTAGTGGTACTCGTAGTATTGGTCTGTGTTCCAGAAATTGAATCTAGATTTAATAATCCCCATACTTCCCAATTTTTGGATTTGTTTGTTCCGCCATGAACAGGAGTCTCCTCCATTATGCTTACTTCTTTTGATTCTTTCCCTTTAGTCGACTTTGCCGGAGTTTCTTTTTTCGCAGGCCTTCCTGATTCTTCCAGCCCCATACCTTCTAATTCTTTTTGCTCATCTTCGTTAATTTTAGAAGTGGTTGTTGCTTCTGCAGCTGCATCCCCCATATCCATTTTATCAGTTCCGGCCGGAATCGGTTCGTCTTTCATGCTTTTAGACGGGTCATCTGTAATTTTAACCGGACTTGCGATTTTTAAATTTAAAACTTTTCCATCGGTAATTTCAGCTGGATCGACAACTCGGTACAACGACCAAATAGACCTAGATGGAGAAACTTTTTCGGCCACTCCGCGAGCAATAACTCCTGAAGTAATAAAAAACTTTGCGTGATTACCCACGACCACTCCATCTTCCGCCCCTCGGTTAATAAGGACTGTTTTTTTGGAGTTTGAAACTTTTAAAAAGCGAAGAGTTAATTTCTCATCGATATCTAAAGCAGAGACAGAGTTTAAGCTTAAAAAATATAGAACTAAAAGAAGACGAACTAAAAGAACTCTCATGATCTTATCCCCTAAACTATTCATTAAAAATAAACACTCATCCCTATAAGATATTTTATGTCGTTGATGGAAATTTTTCCATTAATATTGTCATCCAGAGAGTCAATAACACTCAAGCGCTTCATGTCCAGATTGATTCCGGCATTAAAACTTGCCCCTACATTAACCGTATCTTCAGTGAGATCACCTGTTCTGAAGCGGTATTTGCTCAACACTTGCAAGGCAGGCAGAGCTAACACTTGATAAGTATACTTTTTTGATAAACCAGTAGCACTCATATCAATCGAACCCGCTTTCAGCCCTATCCCACCCAGAAAAATAAATGAATTAAGAGTCAATGGATTATTGATGAAATAATAATTTAGATAAGCTCCATAATAACCTTCCTGTCCACGAGCATTCAGACCGCCAACATCATAGTCAGACACACCTCTTTCCAGAACAAATTGTAGAGACCAGTTTATTAAATCTTTTGAGGTGCGAGATAAATGCAGATCATAACCAAGGCCTAAACTATAACCAAGACTTCTATAATTTTGATCAACACTAGTGGTGTGATCAACCATTGAGCCAGAATAATGGAACAAGACTTCATTTCCATCAAGTTCATTCATCACTAGCTCACGTCTGCGCTCTTCATGTTCAAGACCGGTGCGAATAAAATAGCGACGCAAAGTAGTATCGTCCATATCTTCTGACCACGCAAGGCCATCGCGCTTAATTTTTGCCACGGCCAAAGGATTGATTTGTTCATGGATTTTCTTTTCTTCCTTAATGGTATCGTAAACTGATGTCACAGTGATTCTGTTATTAATATCTCTAACTCCAGGAGTCTTTTCTTGATCTTTATAAAGGCCATGCATCAGTCCATATTTTTGAGAATTAATTTTTTCAACATATCCAGCGGCCATTGAATCAAGAAGTTTTTTATCTTCATCCTTGGTAATATCGGCCAGTTTTACTTCGCGATTTCCAACAAAATATTTTTCTTCGGTATCATCGTTGTATTGATCACTGAATTGAACACCTGCTTTTTTTCTCATCTGTTCATAAGTTTGGATTTGCAAATCGGCCTCAGGTACTTTTTTTGTCTCATACAGCTCATCCGATTCCTCATAGCTGGTTGCATCTTGCAAAAGGCGATCGGGCACATTGTTTTTATTTTCTTCGAGATATTGATCAACGCTTCCATATTCATTTGGAGAAAGCACAACATGGCGCTGCTTAACTTTCATAGATCTTCCAACTTTGACTTGATTGGAAGTTAAAACCAGCAAATGCCCATTCATTTTAATAAAGTTAGGAGCATAAATTTTACTCATAAACCAAATAGATTTTTGGGGAAAAATTTTAACCAATTTTCCTTCGGCCACTAAAAAAATTTTGGGAAATTTATAATCGCCAATTTGGATGAAAAATTTACCGTAGGCGCCCTCGCTATATTTCTCTAGGAGACCCCGGTCTATGATTACCGTTTGCGCCGAGCTGCTGGTCTCCTGAAGCACAACTTCATCGAGGCTTACGGCATAAACTTTGGGTGTTTGTAGGCATAAGGCCAATAACAATGTAGTCAGGCTTAAAATTTTCATAATAGGTCAAGTTTATCATGAGAATACGCCCTGCATACATTAGGGAAATCCTTGCTTCACAGCACTTTTTTAACTATAATTAGTAGGTAAAAATATGTTCAAAAGATAGCGGATTCTCCCGAGGATTATCATGAGTAAAAAGAAGATCAAAAAAATTTATAAATATGAATGCACCATTACAGGTGAAATGTTCAAAACAACTGCCGAAGCACCTCATCCAGATGAGTTAACAACGGTGAGCGCTTATTACCAAATGCATCCTGATAAAGACGATCGCCCAGTGGAAATCAAGGTAAAGGTTAAGGCAAAAGAAGAAGATGACGCGGCTTTTAAAGCTTTAACCGTGTAAATCAACCTTCATTCGGACAATACACATGGAAACTAAACAAGTAATCATTATCGGATCTGGCCCTGCAGGTTATACTGCTGCCCTTTATGCATCTCGTGCTGGTTTAAAACCAATCATAATTGAAGGGCATGAACCAGGCGGACAATTAACAACCACTACTGACGTTGAAAATTTTCCAGGATTCCCAGAAGGGATTATGGGGCCAGACCTCATGGCCAATATGAAGAACCAAGTATTGCGTTTTGGAACTGAATTCCTTTCTACAAAAGTTGTCGATATAGCTTTGGCCAAACGACCTTTCCACGTCAAGTGTGAAAATGGACAAGGGTTCTTAGCAGAAACAATTATTATCTCAACGGGTGCTTCAGCTAAATACTTAGGCCTTCCCAACGAAATGCAGTTGATCGGTAAAGGTGTTTCAGCGTGCGCGACTTGTGATGGATTCTTCTATCGCGGCAAGATCGTTCATGTCGTTGGCGGTGGAGACACTGCTTTAGAAGAGGCAAACTTCCTTACTCGCTTTGCTGATAAAGTCATTCTTCTTCATAGAAAAGAGCATTTTCGTGCTACAAGGCCAATGCAAGATCGCACATTCAACAACCCAAAAATTGAAGTTATTTGGAATACTGAAGTAAAAGAAATTCTCTTCGATGACTCCGGTGTGAATGGTTTAAGAGTTTGGAACAATAAGACTAATCAAATGACTGAACGAAAAACAGATGGGTTCTTTTTGGGAATCGGTCATGAGCCCAATACAAAATTTCTTAAAGGTCAGCTCGCTCTTGATGATCACGGATATATTCTCACTCAAGGAAAACATCCTGATACATCTATACCGGGAGTATTTGCTTGTGGTGACGTTCAAGACCCTTACTACCGCCAAGCTATTTCGGCAGCGGGATCAGGTTGTCAGGCAGCGATTAGAGCGGAACGTTTTCTTGAAGCTGAACACGATAAAAAAAATAACTAATAAGCTCTTTAATAGCCCGACGGGCTTCGTCGGGCTACGTATCTAACTCTTCGATTTAATTTCAAATTCACATTATTATTTAAATTTTGCAAAATAATCGTAATGCACCTTTGACATACATTTTTAATTCTTGAAAGAATGGTTGTATGGGAAGAATGGATTTTTCCCGCAACAGTGTTAGATAACCAAGGAAGGTTTAATGAAAGCACTCTCAAGAGTTCCGATTTTCAGCTACAACACAATCGCAACTACGCTTCTCATTCCAACCAAGTCTCTTGAAATCAAATTCCGTCAAAATTTTCTAAATGCCGAAACACTTTTTGAACTTGAATCCATCCTTGCGTGGGCAGCGACTCATACTGAAGTTCAAAGTTTATTCATCACAAGTTTTGGTGATGAGTTTATACAGGGATTTGATCCGGCAGAAATAAAAAGCTTGTCTGAAGAAAAACTAAAAAAACAATTTACTAAAATCTCAACAATCGCCCAGTCCTTTCTCTGTCTTTCACAAACGATTGTCGTCGACATGAAAAAAGGAACTCGCGGAGTAGGTCTTGAACTAAGCCTTGCCGCTGATATTCGCATTGCTAAAAGCGATGCTGTCTTTTGCTTTGACCATCTATCTCTTGGACTCACTCCCACTTGCGGAATGTTTTCGTTTTTAAAATCCTACCTCAACCAAAATGTTCTTCGCTCCCTTTTATTATCAGGTGTAGAATTTGGCAAAGACAGCTTCCTGGCCCTCGGTGGCTGGTGCGAATTTGATAAAGACGCCTGCTCGATCCTCACCAATATTTTTACCCAGGCACCGATTGCTCGCATGCAGGCCAAGCGTGGTCTTTATGGAATCAATCAAACAGCTCATCAAAAAGATTTGGAAGTGGAAAACCAATTATTCAATGCTGTTGTGCACTCTAAGGATTACACCAAAGAAGCTGATTTTATGAATCCATCTGAGTTTAAAGAGAAAGTGGCCGAAACTAGAAACTAAGTATCAGTCTTATTTCGTGGCCCGCGAGGACTCGTTTTACTTTTTGGAAATCATCAGTGATGCCCATCAGAAAACCTCCTCCGCCGGCCCCACATAATTTAAAAGAATAATCATTAGAAGAAAGGCCCGCACTCCAAAGATCACGATAAAGTTTAGGAATCATCGGGGAGAAATGCTCGTGCTGAAAAGCTGAAAGCAATTTAAAATTCTTTAATAATAACTCAATATTCACATTCAAAAAATTATCAATACAGTGATTTGTAATTGGAGTTAAAACATCTTCACAAAGATTGAAATAACTCTCATTGCGAGATTTTTCTAAAAATAAGTTTACCAACGGTTCAGTCTTTCTCGATCGTTTAGTATTCAATAGAAAAATACCACCTTTGCCTTTTGAAAACTTAGGAATAGAGACTGGTCCCAGCTCATTTTTATTTTTTATCAAGATTGGCGAGTTTAAATAACTAATCAGAGGATCCACCCCCGAACTTGATCCATGAAAATGAGATTCCAATTGTGAAAAAATATTTTTCAAACGTTTGATATCAAGGATTGAAGGATTCTCTTGCTCATAACGGGCAAAGATAGCTGCGACCAAAGCTCCTGAGCTTCCGACACCATAACCTTGTGGAATGGTCGAATCAAAAAAGAGACCTTGAGAAATATCAAATTCAAATGAAGATTGATCGAATTGAAAATTGAGCTGGCTAGAGTCTAAGAGTTGTTTTAAATAAAGCGAGAAGGCCTTAAGCTCGGGGTCAATGACGGAAGTATTATCTCTTCTAAAGGTAAGCTTCCCTTCAAAAAGAGAATAAGGAATCAAAAGCGCCATGGAGTTTTGAATTACGCTGTATTCACCGAAAAGAATTATTTTAGAATAGAATTTTTTGTCGCTAATTGTCTGAGTCACCTAGTACAACTCCTCAATACTGGCAGGTCCATTACCTACTTCATCATGAATCCATTTTATGCCAACAAGACTCCCTGCCAACTCAGTTTGGATCCAAGCTCGCACTATGGATTTATAAGATTGTGGATAAAGAAGATGAATATTAGGGCCGGCATCAATAGTAAAGCAAACTGGAATATTTTTTTCTAGCCGAAATTTCTTTATCCGATCAATTAGCCACAAGCTCTGGGGTCTAAGCAGAATATATGAAGGGATCGAGGTCATCATAAGGGCATGAAGAGTTAAGGCCTCTTCTTCCACGATCTCAATAAAGCTGTTGAGATCCCCCGACTGAAGGGCCGCAACAAGCTGAATTAAATTATTTTTAGCGCGAAGAAATCTCTGATCTTTATAAGGATGATTTTCCATTAAACCATGCCCAGCGCGACTAGAGACTGATTTTTCTCCATCATCTACAATCAGAATCGAATCGCAGTAGTCTCGAAAGACTTCATCAGCAGTACAAAACGGAGTCGCAAATTGATTTGAGCTCGAAGGAATTGCCGAACTATCACCCCAGGAAGCAAGGCCCGCATAAACAGAGCGGGAGGCCGATCCGGAGGCCAGTCTTGAGAGTTCAGAAGCTGATTCAAAAAATTTAGTTCTATCTAATTTTATTCCAGTGAGAAATTCATCAACTGATAAGAGCGACAGACAAAGAGCACTCATCGAAGACGCGGAAGACGCAATTCCTGAAGAATGAGGAAAGGTATTGCTGGAGTGTATTTCCAAATGGTGATCGGCCAGCCAAGGAAAACGTAATTGTTGACTATGTAAAAATTTAGAAATTTTATCCAAAAATTTTTTATTCTCAGTCCCTTCAAAGTAAAAGCTTACTGAAGCTTTTGAGCTTTTTGTGACGGACATTGAAAGAGTTGTCACCGAATGCTTCAACGTAAAACTGAGAGATGGATTCTGAGGCAGTTGAACGCCAAATTTTCCCCAGTATTTTACCAGTGCAATATTCGAAGGTGAGGTCCAAGTAATTTTAAATACCGGATTCATATTTAATGGATTAAGTGGTTTGAGAATCCCATTTTCACCGAATCTTTCGACATCGCTTCAGCAGGTTCTGAAATTAAATCATTATAACTATAAACCACATCAAGACCTTTACTTAAAAAATAGGTCTTAACAAGGCCTAAGTCCTCTTCTGTCGCAACCATTACGAAATCTCCTCCCCAAGCTCCAAGAGATTTAATGGCACCTTTGAAATCAGAGAACAATCGCTCTTTTACCGGAACTTGCTCCAGAGACTCTCCTACAACTTTTTCATGAGCAATCATTGCCGCTTGAAATTGTTTAAGCGTCTGAGCATTTAGGAATTCCGTTGTTAGTTCTGTAATTTGAGAAATTGTAGACTGCTCTATTGGACGTTTTTTGGAATAGTCCGCAACAGCTTCGCGAGAGTTCTGCTTTTTACCTAAATAGATGAAGTAAATATTTTCTCTGAAACTAGGATGGAAATAAATCGGAGACCAATTAGGGCCAGTCGCGATTTTTTTATAGGCAATGGGCCCATCTGATTGAGCGCAAGCAATATCGTATCCAGAACCACCATGAGTTTTAAAAAGAAGCTCAAATGGAGAAATATAGGCCCACTGAGCGATATTATAAATGAGTGAAGAACTGCTTCCCAATCCCCACGAAAGAGGAAAACCCAAACGGGTTTCAACTTTTACGTCCACATCATCTCTTAAAAAATGAGAATTCTGTTTGCGAACTTGTTGGAGAATTTTTTGTAAAAAAAGTGCTTCCTCTGAAGGATATTCATCGAGGCATTTGAAATGCCAGAATTCAAATTTACTGTCAAACCAGCAATTGCCTTTTACATCAAAAGATTTCCAACTAAGAGTTGGTGAAAATGATGGAGTGTAATTTACCGCCAAAGACTGGCCTACTTTTGTAGGAAGTGCCAAAGCCAGGGCACCATCCAATACGAAATACTCTCCAGAAAGGAGAAGTTTTCCATGCCCAAAAAAATACTGGTTTTTTTCAGGACAAGATTTTTTTAAGTCGCTATTGATCTGATTCAAGTTAATCTCGTTCATTTTATGTAATTCCTTAAACCAGAGACAAATTCCCTGACTGATTTGTAGGAAATAACTTCGTTTTCAAAATATTTTTTTGCTTGTTCGCTCTCTTTCTCGCTGGCCTCAAGATGATTCAAAATATTCATCAAATGCATTTTCATATGCCCTTTTTGAATACCGGAAGTGATCAGGGACCTCACTGCTGCAAAGTTTTGAGCAAGACCAATAGTGGCCACAATTTGCATCAACTCAGGGGCCTTTGGTCTTCCAAGCATATTGAGAGAGAGTCTAGCTAATGGATGGAGTGAAGTAAGACCTCCAACCGTTCCAATCGCCAAAGGCATCTCTAAGCTAAAGCGGAATTTGCCATTTTCAAGACTCACATCACTGAGACCACGGTATTGTCCATCTCTGGCGGCATAGGCATGCCCACAAGCTTCAACTGCACGATAATCATTTCCGGTGGCCACCACCACGGCATCTATCCCGTTAAAAATTCCTTTATTATGAGTTGTCGCGCGAGTGATATCAACTTTTGAAATGCGGATGGCGCGAGCAAATTTTTCAGCGAATTCTTCCGCCGACATTCCTAAGCTTGGGTCATTCAAATCCGAAATATCGCATTCAACATAAGTTTTAACTCGACAGTTAGGCGTATAGTTAGAAAGAATCGCCATGATAATTTGCAGATCTTTTTCTTCGTCTGTAAAATTTTTGGCAGTGGTCACGATCTCTTTAAACTTTCTGCCGATTACCTCAAGGATTGAATTAATAAAATTCGCACCCATCGCATCGCAAGTTTCAAACTCAGCAAGCAGTTGGTAATAGCCTGGTTCATCGAGTGTTCTATCAATCAAGTTAAGAGAGATTATTCCCCCTCCACGCTTTTCCATATTATCAGTCAGAGATTTTGTGCTAGTGATAAGTTCATCTTTAATTTCATTAAAGAGGTCACACAACTTTGAAGTTTCGCCATTCCAGATGAAATGAACCTGGCCAATCTTAGTAGTAGAAATCACTTCGGCGTGAAAGCCTCCGCGAGTTAGCCAAAAATTAGCAGAGCGCGCACTGGCCGCAACCACCGAGCTCTCTTCAATGACCATAGGAACGCAGAGCAGTTCTCCATTTAACAAAATATTGGGAACTACGCCTAAGGGAAATAGAAAATTAGTTAATGTATTTTCACTGAATTCATCAATCGTTTTTTGAATTGTTTCATCGGCATGCCAGTATTTTTTAAACTGTCCGCGAGCGGCTTCGGAATCTGAAAAAAAATTTTTAACAACTAAATCAATTTTCTCAAATTTAGAAAGTTTTGAAAAACCTGACATTGGAGACAATTGTTGGTTAGACGTATTTTTCATAGATAATCCTCATTCAATGCCTGAGAAGAATTTAGGGGTCTTGCCACTAAAAATACTTTTGCTATTTTAAGACCATTGACTAGGCCTTCAGTAAACCTTTGAAGCTCTTTATAATCTTGTGCATGAGAGAGAAAGTTTTTCGCTTGCCCTATAACTGAAGTAAACATCAAATTTTCACGAAGAAAATATCCGTCGAGAATATTTTCAACACCTCCAGAAATGATAATTTGTTTCTGTTTATATTCGGGATGAGCTCTCAGCAGTAAGTTTAACATTGAAACCATCTCGGGAGCAGTATGACCGACTTTAGACAGGGACTCCATCCAAACCCCTTCGCCTCTCATCTGCTCTAGCTTGGTAAAGTTTGTCCCACCAAAGGCCGCTAACTCAATGGCCTCAATCGGTAAATCCAAAAGTGCTTTTAAACTCTCGGGCCCAAAACCTTGACCAACTTCTTTCACAATGATTTTACTTTTAAAAAAATCGCACAGCTTCGCTAGAGTTTCTATTGGACTATTTTTAAGACGGTCCCCTTCAGGTTGAAACCATTCCTGAAGTGGATTGATATGAACGACCAGGCCGTCGGCATCCAGGCGTGTAATCAGATCTGTAATTTTTTGATGTTTTCGCTCGGCAAGCAAGTTTTCAATTTGAGCGATTCCCAGATTGGCATACAAGGGAAGATCGGGCCCTAGGATTGGGCGAAGATTAAAATCTTTGAAGTAAGTATCATCGTCTAGTAAAACTCTGCATGATCCAAGTCCCATTCCCAAACCAAATTCATGGCATAAGCGGGCCAGGTTTTGATTGATATGCCGAGCGGGACCTACGCCGCCTGTCATACTTGAAACCCAAAGAGGCGCTTTAAGTTTTTTTCCTAAAAATAGGAGAGAAAGATCCGTTTCTTCATTGGGATGAGCAGACATTAAGGGCTCATAAAAAAAGCGATGGTCAACTTCCACGCGCTTGGTCTGGGCCGCGATCGCCAGATCAATATGATCCATTTTTCTAGTCTCTTGTATTACTCTTGGCATAAATCCTTTCTTATCACGGCAGCGGTGCTCTAGTCATGTCTTTTTAAAGGCTTAACTGTGTGAAACTATTGTGTAATTATTCAGATACTATCATCACGAACTCACGTTTCATAGACGCGATAGAACTAAGGAGCTCGTTTGGAGTGCCAAGCTTTAATTCTTCAGTTTCACTATTTAAATCCATCGCTAAAAAAAGCTTTTTGCCAGCAGTATTACTCCCCCAACATTCTGCAAATTCTTCTAGCACTCGCTTCATTCGATAAGGAGTGTCCATTAAAATACTAGTATGTTTTTGAGCGAGCAATTTTTTTATAACGGTACTTCTCTCAGCTGCATCTAGTGGCAAGAATCCTTCAAACCAGAATTTCTTGTGGGAAAAACCCGAGAGGGCCAAGGCCAGAACAACTGAATTGCAAAAAGGAGTTGACGTCACCTTGATGCGATTTTGGTGGCACATTTTGACTAATTCTACTCCCGGATCATAGAAGGCCGGAAGGCCGCCATCGCTCATTAAAAAAACATTTTTCCCCGATTCAAGAGCGCTCAATAATTCACGGGCAACCACACTCGCAGTGTGTTCGTTATAAAGAACAAAACTATCGACTGTTTCTCGAGGGAGTTTAAATTGCAACCACCGCCGACGCCCAGGTTTTAAATCTTCGATGACAAAAACAGAATTTGCACTATCTTCAAGTGCTGCCATGGCAAGCTTTCTAAAGGCCACAGGTTCTAGCTCTCCTCCTTCGGAAAGAGGAGTGGGAATAAGGGTCAGGGTTCCAGAATTTTTCATAGCAGGAATCTATCAAAAAGCTGCCCGAACTTATAGCAGTTTAAAGAAACCGTGAAAAAAAGATCCCTAAATATTACATTGTGTCTTAAAATTTATGATTTCTTGAATTGGGTTTTAGTGACAAAAGTAATAATTTTATAAAATGATTATTATTTTAAGATTGCTATTCATTAATTTGAACAGATTGGCCCTTGTAACGTGTCTGCTCTTAAGTACTGGCCTTTCTGCCAAAGAGCTTAAAATCAATACAATTGATATTTTTCCATTTGGTTACACTTCTCCCGATGGTCAAGCGACCGGACTGATTTATGAAATTAGCAATAAAATCGCCCAAACAGCGGGTTTCACCTTTACAAATATCCTGGCCCCTTATCCAAGAACAATTATCAATTTAAAAAATGGAAACGCTGATTTCGTCATCAGATATACAAATGCTGAGCTTAATAAGATCGCCTTTCCCGTAGCTTCCATTATTAGTTTTCAAACAATTATTTTTGGCAATAAAGACGGCCATTTTAAATCCCTTAAAGATCTTCGCGGTAAAACAATTGGCAAGATTAGAGGAGGAATTTTCGATGATCATTTCGAGGAAGATAAAGAAATTGAAAAATATGAGGTCAATGATTATGATCAATTATTTAAAATGCTCTTAGCAAAACGATATGATGCTATCATTGGATCGAGCATTGGGTTATATTCTAATGCAAAAAAAATGAATATATCAAGAAAGGAATTAGGCCGACCTCTGCATTTGCAACACAAATTTTTTGTACTGCATTTGACCAAAAAAAATATCGATCAAAAAACGATAGAAGCGCTAAAACTGGCCATCCATAAATTAGAAGCAAATGGTGAAATTTTAAGAATTGTAAAATCTTACGAAGAAAGTATTTTAAAAAAAGGTGATAAAGGCCCCAAGAGCAGCCAACAATTTAATCTTCTCACTTCTAATGATTGCAATACTTGTCTTAAAGATTAAAATTGATAATTCAGCACCGTGCAATACTACCTCAATAAACTCAATTATTAATACTCTTCTATGGTTCTGATCTTGCATTATTAGATTATCAGAAGAAGAAAGTTCTATTACGAGAGCTATTAAAAAGAGGAGTCATTATGGCAGTAAGCGAAAGTTTATTCAGTTCCACTCAAAATTTATTATCACCAGATATAGTTCAAAAATTTAGCAGCGAAATTCAACGGCCAATTGATAAAACCAAAGTGATCTTAAAATCAATCATCCCGACAGTATTAATGGGAATTATAAGTAAGGGCTCCACGCCCGAGGGAGCAGAAAGTTTAGTTAATCTGGCAAACAAACAAGGTCCTGTTGTCTCTCCTGAAAGTATCAATCAAAATCAAAGTACTGAAGTGGTGAATGGAATTTTTGGAAGTAATATTAATAATGTCGTTACCAATCTGGGCCTTTCAACCGGTTTGAATTCTGGAAGCATAACTAAAATCTTGGGCATGGTTACGCCTATGATTATGAGTGTACTTGGTACAAAAATAAAAAGTGAAAAGCTCAATGCTTCTGGTTTGATGAATTTTCTAGGGCAACAAAAATCTTCTCTTGTAGGAATGGTTCCAGCAAGTTTATCAGGTTTATTTGGAGGACTGACTGGTGCAAGTGCTAGCGTTAGTTCAACTGCAGGCGCATTACAAGACCAAATCAGCAAGAAAAGCTCATGGGGAAAAGTTGGACTTGCGGCCCTCGTGGCCCTTGGCCTCTTGTGGTGGTTTAATGCGCGCCAAACAGGTGTTAAAATTATCCCTACTGCTCCGAGAGCTATCACCCAATTCCAGGCGCCTGCTCCTGCTCCTGCTCCTGCTCCGGAAGTAACCCAGGCACTCAGCGGACTTGATAATTTTATGAGTTCGCCCACAGCTGGTCTTGTTAAGCGTTTTCGCTTTGAGCATTTAAATTTTGAAATGGGCACAACTGCATTAGTGCCCGGCTCTGAAGTTGAGCTAAATCAAATCGCCGCGACTTTGAAAAATTATCCTGCCGCAACAGTAAAAATTGAAGGTTTCACAGATAATGTCGGACCAACGCTTAATAATCTTGCTCTCTCAACAAGCAGGGCCTTAGAAGTTAAGAATGAACTTATGGCCCGTGGTATCGAGGCCGGCAGAATTGAGGCCACAGGAGTAGGATCGGCCTCTCCAATAGCGACCAACACTACAGCAGAAGGACGTGCTGAAAACCGTAGAATTGAATTAATTATTAAACGTCAGTAGCAAATAGAAATAATATCAGAATTCTCCCCAGCTTAAAATTGGTTTTACTGGGGAGAATTCAAAATTAGATCTTAAAAGACTGAACTGCTTTTGTGATCTCAACACTTTTGCTTTCGTTGCTGATAATTTCCACTGTTAATTTTTTAATATTTTGGAAGTATTTTTTGAGTGCGACTTCAACATTACTTCCCACTAAATTAGAAGCACATGTAACCTTTGCTTTTGCTTCAATATCACTATGCACGCCAGATGCTTTTTTAGCTGTCTCTTTAATTTTCGACTGAGCTTCTGCCGTTTCTTTTTGGTCGATAATTTGTTTAAAACTTGTTTCCGTGATTTTGCAGTTTAATTTCTTATCAAATGTTATGAGTTCAAAAAGTTTTTTATTCCATTGATTTTCGACTGCAGCAAAAATCTTTTTTTCTTTTTCGGTTTTTGGTAAATATTCGAAACTGATAAAAGATTCTGTTGGTCCATCTAGATCTATATCTACGATATTTTTTTCTACGGCCATACCAAGTTTAATTGATCCATGCTCATGGGCCCCGAGCGAGTGCTCGCTGGCCATTGTCTGCACTGAAAGTAAGAATCCTATAACCAAAAAGTGAGTTTTCATCTGTTTTCTCCTAATAAATTAATCAGTATGTACTTGAGCTTATAAATTTAAGCATACTAAAACAATAATGCAAATCAATTGCAATTAACTTGTAATTGAATCGAAGGGGAAATGATAAAAGTCGTGACAAAGCAGGCCCTTCGCCTGATAAAAGATTTATGAATTTAATTGACCAGGCACGCTTTTTTATTGTTTATCCCATGGACTTAGAAGACCTAGGTTTAGCGGAATTAAAAGAAAAATTTGTTCAGCATTTTAGTGCTGACACTTTCACATTAGTCAGTCTTATCCCCGGCGGCCTTGAAATCGATTGCCCTCAACATATTGGTCTTAGCTTAAATACTGTTCTTCGCACTCCCACTCGTATTCTATTGCGCCTTGGGGAATTTAAGTGCAGGGACGCCCCGAAGCTCTACCAAAAAATTTCAAAATTTAATTGGTCTCCGTGGCTTATAGGTCAGACTCCAGACGTTATTAGTGCCGCAACAAATTCGAGACTTTTTGATTCGAGAAAAATTGAGAAGGCCATTCAAGATGGAGTTCTTCAGTACTATCGACATAAACCTGTTAAGAAAAAATACTTAGAGCATCTGGCCCTTGTTGATTTAAAAAATCTCCCTAAAATTTATTTTAGAGCTGTTGACGATATTTGCACCCTAAGCCTAGACACAACCGGGGAGCGCCTCCACAAACGCCATGAGAAGACACTCACCGGTCTAGCACCTATTCGAGAGAGTTTGGCCGCACTCCTTTTAAGAGAACTTCAATCGCATATGCGGACAACAGATGCCGCTACCTATACTTTAATTGATCCGATGTGCGGCTCAGGAACATTTCTACTGGAAGCACATGAATCAAATGCGGTGACGACTGGCCGCGATTTTTCTTATCTTCACACTCCAGTGGCCTTCGATGATAAAACCATTTTGAAAAAACTGGAAAAAAAGGAAAAAAGTCTCCTGGAACCTTTTAAGGAGTTTTTAGGATTTGAAGTTAATCCTGAGGTGGTTAAACAGGCCCTCAAGAATTGTGAAGGGACCAAAATAAAAATAGAAGCTGGGGATCTTTTTCAAGGGGCCCCACAGATTAATAATCATTCAGTGGTTATCATCAATCCTCCATACGGCATTCGTGTGGGAGAGCGAGGAAGCGGCGAAGAAGAAATCAATTTACCCTATTATTTAAAAGTGATCGCGGCGATCAAAAAGAAATTCTCGCCTGAGCTTTTAGGAATCATTGTGCCTAATGATTATAAATTAAAATCCAATAAAGACTTTACCATTCATTCAGCTAGAGCTTTTAAAAATGGTGGCCTTGAAGTCGTCTTTTATGTCTTAGGATTTAAATAAACCTGCGTTTTTACCGTCACACCATTGGTGTAAGGAATCAAAACTAAATCATTTTTTTGAGCAAATATTTTACTCTCCCCGAGAGAAGATTTCATCCAGCTCAGTTGAACCATTTTTTCTTTTCCTTCGGGAGTAATCATTTTAATTTCTTGAAGGGAACCCATTTCAAAACCATTAGTCTTTATCAATAGGGCCAACTGCTGATCGCGCTCAACGTCGACAATTTCGCCAAGATAGTTTTGATCGAGGCGCTGAATTCTTTTATTCTTAAGTTTTGTGAAAAGGACATCGGTTTTATTGATATTGTAAAAACCTTTTATCAATGGTCTTGGGTGCATTTTCCTAATAGGAAGCTCGCTTTCGGAGACCTTTCCTGAAAATAAGTTAAAAACACTTTCAGCGTAATTATCAAATGATTCATCAAAGCGAAGATCGACTCGTTGATGCTCAATTCCCATTTCACGAATTTCATCAAGATGATCCAAAAGATAAAGATCTTTTACATTAAACATAAAAGTTCCATGAGTATTTTCAATCAAAGGAAAACCAGAGTGAGGACTTTCTTCGCTTGAGCCGCTTGCTTCAATTGATTTTGATTCAATATTCTTTTTTTCCAGAGGAGATAAAAGTTTACGAGGACTATAAAAAAGAAGAATTCGCCCAAAGGCCAACACTTCAAGAGGTATTGTTAGAACTTTAGCATAGTCTCGTAGCATTTCTCTTGAGAGTTCATTAGAGAGCACTAAGCGTTCACACTGCTTACCGAGATACTCACTCCACTTGGTTAACCCAATAAGATTATGATTACCATTTTCCAAGATCAATTGGATTTTAAGCCATGGGTAAATATGTTTAATGTATTCAACTGCCCCAGGGTCTTGCACGCGGATCGCTTTGAAGTCGTGCAAAGGGAGACGATCAATAACTGAACATGTACTTAAAAATTTTTCTTCCTGGTTAAGGGCATCCCATTCTAGAACAACCTCAAAATTATTTTTTTTCGCCTGTTGAGTAAGTTCTAGCATTTCTTCGAGTGAGGTTTTTGAGTAGCGAGTTAGCTCCCTTGCCCCCACAATGATTTCAACTGGAGTTTCGCTATGAAGAGCTTTAAGTACAATTAGTTTTTCTAACTCAGAAAAATTCTCAATATAAGTAACAAGCCTGGATTGTTTATTCACGACACTGCTCTCTTTCGAATGATATTAAATTTTTCAGCACCGGCCTGATAAGGAATCTTCACCACACTGCCGGGTTTAGATTTTTCAAGACTTACTCCCGAGAGACTCTTGAGAAAATCAACTTTCAATTTTTCGGTCTGGCCTATAAAGGGCATCACTTCTAAAATGTCTCCGGGATGAAAAGCACTTTTAACATCGACCAATAAATGCTGACCGACACTCGCCTCTAAAACAATTCCTGAAACCACATATTCGTTATCATCTTGTTCGCGATGATTATAAATAGAATCGAGGCCGGCATATTCGTCTAAACTCCCTGTAGTGTAATCGCGGTGAGAAACTTTTCGAAGTTCCTCTTCCCAGACAAGCATATCACTCGAGAGAAAATTGCCATGACTTTGATAATAGCGAAGAGCTTCTGAATAGACTTTGGAAATAGTTCCTGCATAATGATGGCTTTTATTTCGTCCTTCAACTTTTAGTGAATCAATTCCTGCTTCAATAAATTCAGGGAGCATGCGAATGCCTTCCAAATCTTTTGAACTCATGAAATAAGCTTTTTTAAGATCGGAAGATTCATTGGACCCATTCTTAAAATCGATTGAATACTCAAATCGACAAGAGTGCGCGCACCCGCCGCGGTTTGAATCACGCCCTTGAGTGTAATTGGAAATTACGCAATTTCCAGAGAAGGACATACACATTGATCCATGCACGAACATTTCGATCTCAAGACCGGTGGCCATTTTAATTTTTGCAGCTTCTTTAATCGTCACTTCGCGACCGAGCACAATTCTTTGAGCGCCCATTTTTTGCCATAATTTTGCGGACTCAATATTTAAGCAGCTGGCCTGAGTTGATAAATGCACGACTAATTTGGAATGTTTTTGAAGGGTGGCGATAACACCTAAGTCAGACACGATTACGGCATCGACTTTAAGTTCTTCTAACAGGCCCAGGAATTCAGGCAGCTCTTCTAAGTCTTTATCGTGTAAAAAACTATTGAGCACCACATATACTTTTGAATCGCGCGAGTGAGCAAACTCTACTCCCTCAGCTAGCTCTTCATAAGTAAAATTGTCGGAAGCTTGGCGAAGGCCAAATTTTTGTCCACCCAAATAGACCGCGTCCGCTCCATATAAAACAGAGACCTTTAGCTTTTCTAAACTTCCGGCCGGTGAAAGCAGCTCTGGTGTCCAATAACTCATATGCAATTTCCTTTTTATTAAGCTTTTAGATACCAAAATTTTTGAATACAATCAAAGAATGATCAAAAAGTTTTTCATAATCCTTCTGGTACTACTCCTAGGCGCGGCCGCTTTCCTATATTTTGAGTATTCTGCCAAAAAAACCCTTATCATTCCCTACCCCTATAGCTTCAATGCTAACGCCAAAATGGCCTTGGAAAAAGAGATAGTTGAAGCAGGAAATGCCAAAATTCTCATTGTGGGCGACCGGCTAGGTGAGGCTCTTTCCAAATATACACCCGAATTAATCGATGAATTGGCAAAAAGTTTTAAATATCCGCCTAAAATTTATAACTGGTCCAAACCTCACGAGGGGCTCCACCGAACCCTCAATAAATTAAAATCACTTAAAAAATTTCCCTCAATTATTATTTACCATGGGGCGAGTTCAGAATTGTTTGAAAAGACTTTTGAAGTAGCGGATAAAGAGGCCATCTTTAAAAATTTTTCGTTATATGACGACGAAAAAATTATTTCATTAATTATCACCTTTCCCGGGCTTTCTAAAATTATTTATAAAAAAATGCAATACCTGGAATTGGGGCCAGTTAAGGAATATCAAAACCGACTTCCGAGCACTTCTAAAATCTTAGAAAAAGAGGTCTCATTTAAACTTTTTGATTACGAACTTCGAGAGCTGATTGATTTGGTGAAAGATAAAAAAAGCAATTTGATCCTGATTACCACCCCTCTTAATTTAGAAGTTCGCCCACATGAAATTTGCTCTCACTCGACCACTAACGGAGTGATTGAAATGCAGCAAGAAATAGAAGAATTACTTAAAGAAGGAAATTTTAAGAAGGCCTATCCCATGGCACTGGCCTTAAGTAATGAAACTTTTAGTAACGCTCTTTCATTTTATCTACTGGGTCAAGCGAGCATGGGGCTGGGAGATCTGGCGATGGCACGGGAGTCCTTTCAAAAAGCGACTGTCTTTGACTGTACTCATTGGAGAGGAAACGCAGTCTATAATTCCATCATGAAATCAACTGCCAAAAAGCGTCAGGTGACACTGATTGATTTCGACCAGTACATGGCCTCAGCACTTTCAAGAGATGGATTATTTATGGATGATATATTTCCACAAAATGTTTTTTACCAAACAATGATTGCAGAATTAAAAGAAAGCTTAAAAAAAATACTAAGTGTCGACTAGGAGATCTAAATGGAAGATGGGACTCAAACTATTGCCTTAAAAAAAGATGATATTCTTTTTCTTGCAGAGGAAAAAGATAATGATCTTTATATTGTTCAAAAAGGTAAGGTTATGGTCTTTGTCCAAAAAGGTAGCGAGATTATTCCAGTTGCTTATCTTGGTAAGGGTGAATATATCGGCGAGCTTTCATTCTTTGATAATGATGCACGCAGCGCTAGTATCATCTGCTTGGAAGACAGTGAGTTTATCAAAATTAGCACCACTGAGATGAATGAGAATTTTCCCGCTTGGCTTAAAACGGTAGGCCTTCAGCTGACTAAAAAGATTCGTGCTGGCGATGAGTTAATCAGGTCAAAAGGTATCCGTAAAAAAAATTTAGAGTCTATTAAGCCACTCGCAATTGAAGAGCAAACTCGTTGTTTTAAGTTGGTCGATCGCTTTAAGTCCAAAAATAAATAAAATACTCGGTGAATATCTGACACCGAATCTAGCGTTAAATATTGGCATAGAACTAGCAAATGTAAGATGTAAGCAAAGAAAAGATTTTTTTGCGTAGTTTACAGGGAGGTTTTATGGGTTTGTTATTATCAAAAGAAGTTTTCTACCTGTCTCTTTGTTTGATCACACTTTTTTCATTGGCCAGTTGTGCAAGCACCTCTAGAAGTGTTGCAGAGGAAAGTGCAGTCAAACGCTCTCCGGAAGGAGACTCACGTAATAGCTTTAATAGCAAAATCGTTAACACACAATACGTTCGAGATAGAAATTAAAATAGGTTCCAGGAGCCTTTTTTTAAAAAAGGCTCCTGGAACCTATTTTTTTTATATTAAATCAGGCCTAATTCTTTAACAGTATCTCTTTCTGAACGAAGTTCATTCAAAGTAAGATTGAATTTTTCCATTGAGAAGTCATTGTGTTTAATTCCATCAACAACGCTCAATTTTCCATTAACCAATGTACATGGGAATGAGAAAATTAATCCTTTATCAACTCCGTACTGGCCATCACTTGCCAAGCACATAGAAAATGTATTCCCAGTTTTTGTCTCATGAGTAAGAGCAAAAATTCCATCAACAACAGCGTTTGCCGCTGAAGCTGCTGAAGAAAGACCACGAGCTTTAATGACAGCTGCTCCTCTTTTTTGGACTGTTTCAATGAAAGTTGTTTTTAGCCATTCAGTGTCAGTGATAACTTCACTAGCTGATTTGCCATTAATTTTAGCAGTGTAAAAATCTGGGTATTGAGTTGCTGAGTGATTCCCCCAGATGGCCATATTAGTGATTGCTGTGACATCAACGCCGGCCTTTTGAGCAAGTTGAGTTTTAGCACGGTTTTCATCAAGCATAGTCATAGCATAAAATCTATCAGCTGGAATTCCTTTAGCTGCATTCATACAAATCAGTGCATTGGTATTGCATGGGTTACCAACAACAAAGATGCGAACATCTTTTGCGGCATTAGCGGCAATTGCCTGTCCTTGAGTGGTAAAAATTCCACCATTGATTTTCAAGAGATCAGCTCGCTCCATACCGTCCTTACGTGGGACAGATCCAACTAGAATGGCCCAGTTAACATTGCCAAATCCAACTGCGTAATCACTTGTACAAACTATTTTTTTGAGAAGAGGAAAAGCACAATCCTCCAATTCCATCGCTACACCTTTCAGAGCAGGAATCGCCGCTTCAAGTTCTATCAATTGCAATTCCACTTCAGTTTCAGGTCCAAACATTTGCACTGAAGCGATTCTAAACAATAAAGCATATCCAATTTGGCCAGCGGCACCTGTGACAGCAACTTTAACGCGATTTTTTGCGCTCATAAATTCTCCAGTGGGTAAAAACATATTTAGGAATTAAACTTGAAGCAATACTAACCAAAAGTATATCCTTGGTAAATAAGCATAAATTGGAATTTTATGAGAGAATTTTAGATGTGCGAATTGACTAAAAAATATTATAACCAATAATAGCTTTAATAAAAGTCTTAAACTTAAATCTTAACTTACATAAGATGAAAATCACTAGATAGGAAATCCATGAGCGATCAACCAGCTTCAGGCAATAATAACGACACTAGACCACCGGCCAGTAATAATCCAAATAATAACAGTCGGCGTAATCAAAATTCACGACGTCGTCCCCAAGGTGGCGGTGGTGGACCAAGACCACAGCAGCAACAAGGACAGGCTCAGCCCCAAGGACAAAGTCCTCAAGGTAGCGGTGGACCAAGACCACCACAGCAACAGCAAGGACAAGGTCGACCACCAGGACAAAGTCCTCAGGGGGGTGGTGGACCGAGACCACAACTACAACAACAAGGACAAAACCCTCAGGGTGGCGGTGGACAACGAAGACGCCCAAATAGAAATAGTAACCGCCCGAGAAATCCCAATCCGGGAGCGAATCCAAACCAAAATATTAATGGGCCACAGGGAATTAATATTGAACGCATTTATGAAAAGTATTTAAATCTTCTCGATCAGCATTTAATTGCCAGAAGAAAATACCATGATCTCTTTTTTAGAGCTGACCCAGGTCAGAAAAATAAATTAGAGAGAAATTTCTATAATACTTTGAACGATATTAGAGATTTTGAAAGCAAACTTGCTCCGGAAGCGCGCGAGCTCTTTGAGAAAAGAAATAATGGGCTAAGCCCAGACAATATTTATACGTCGAATCATGAAATTCCGATGACTGGAGAGAATCCTCCACCTGAAGCAGAATGGGCAGATCCGCACTTCACTTACTCTCAACAGCTTGCGGACTATGCCGGTGATAAAGAGGAAAGTACGGGTTCGCTAGATGACTATTTAAAATACAAAAATCTTATTTAGGATTAAACAACTTCTACATTTTCAAGATCTCTAGTAGGACCTTTTTTTGTAGAGTTGGCTTTGTTAAAATAATTAGTCAGAGTCTCTTCATGATCTTTTAGAATAGCTGCTTTAAGTTCATCAGGGTTGATATCAAGGACCTCAGAAATTCTCTTCATCATCTTTAAGGGTACATTGCATAAACCGCGCTCAACGTTAGAGATGAACTGGCCATTTTTGTAACCTAATAATAGCGATAAATCTGATTGAGAATAATTTTTTGGGTGTCCAATTCTCTTAGATCGTATTAATGTTGCGATATTTTTAAATGATCTCATTTTAGTATTCCTCCGAATTTGTTTATCTTTTTTATCTTTGTTGTTTATCTTTATTTATCTTTATTTATCTTTGTTTAGTAAAATTTTTTTGATTTCTAAACTGTTAAGAAAGAAATCTTTAGACTAACTTAACATTAAATATAGAAAACTTAAACAAAGAATTAATGGGAAACAAAAATAAGTGATAAATAACAAAAAGGCGCATCAATGATTTTTACTAGCTGGAATGTAAACGGATTACGCTCAGTGTCGACAAAAGGTTTCGAACTTTGGTTCAGGCAAAATTTACCTGACGTTATTGCTTTACAGGAAATAAAAGCGACTGAAAAGGATGTTGAGGCCCTCATTTTGAACTGGAGTGATGTGTATGATGTGCATCTTTATCCGGCCGTCAAAAAAGGATACTCTGGAACCGCTTTGCTGATAAAAAAAACGGCCGCCCCTCTCTACGTCAAACGCGGAATAGGAGTCTCTGAATACGATAATGAAGGACGATTGATATACGCTGAATTTGAAAATATCATTTTTATCAATGGCTACTTTCCCAACGGACAACGGGATCACACTCGAGTGGAATTTAAATTAGATTTTTCAAGACGTGTAGTGGCCTTGGCCCACGAACTTCACCTGAAAACAAAAAAGGAAGTCATTATCACGGGTGATATCAATACAGCTCATTGCGAAATTGATCTGTCTAACCCCAAGGCCAATAGCAAAACTACCGGCTTTCTTCCTAATGAACGAGCTTTCATCGATGAAATGATTGTTGGTGGGCTCACAGATGTCTTCCGCCACTTTCACCCGGGGCTTCCCGATCAATATACATGGTGGACTTACCGAGGTGACTGCAGGGAAAGAAATATTGGTTGGCGACTGGATTATTTTTTTGCCACCAAAAATCTATTATCAAAGGTAAAAACAGTTGAGCATCATCATCAAGTTTTAGGGAGCGATCACTGCCCTATCTTGCTTGAGATTGAACCCTGATCCGTATTGGAGAAAAAAGACAATTTCTCAAAATTTATAAAATTTAAAAGGTATACAAATGGCAAAATTTTCCCTAATCCCTTTCACACAAGAAAATGCTCCAGACATCACGATCGAAGCGGAACTCAATTATAATGAAGAATCTGTTTATGTAAGTTATAGAATAAAAAAGGGCACACCATTAATTGATTTAGGGTGCTCTACCCCCAACAAGTCCCGCGTATTAAAACTCTGGGAAAAAACTTGTTTTGAGCTCTTTATAAAAAATAAAAATGACCAGTACATTGAATTTAATTTTTCACCAAACTTTGAATGGAATTGTTTTTATTTTGATAAAAAAGGTGACGTCCTCAAAGAATGGGATGACATGGCAATGCCTGTAACTGATATTTTATTAAGCAGCGAACATTTTTTACTATTCGTTGATATTAAAAAAGCATTTTTTCCCAAAGAATTTTTTAATGCTGATTCTGAATTGAATGCGGGAATAACGAGTGTAATAAAAGATAAGTCGGGGGCCATGAGTTATTGGGCCTTAGCACATGCAGATACCAGGCCCAATTTTCATCATTTTGATTCTTTTAAATATAAGTTTTAATGGCGATGGTGTATTCCTTCTCAGTTATTTTACTAACCAGGCCGGTCACTAACAATTCTTGAAAACAAGAGCTTGTTAATTTTTTTCCCATATCGTCCATCACTACACTATAAATTTTATCTTCAGTTTTAAAATCTAGTGAAACAACTTTTCCTTCTTTGGATCTCTCGCGAGGCCTGATCGTTCCAGAAAGTTGAACTAGTTTGTCTTTATAGAAATAATAGTTATCGCGATTAAATCCCGATCCCTCTGCTTTATCTTTTTTACCTGAAGGTTTCCCTTCACCATCTTCATCAAATTCTTCATCTCCACCTTCGGTATCAGTATCAATTTCTTCATCACCATCTTCAAATTCGTCTTTGAATCCACCCATAAATAGGTATTCCCCTTAATAAATTACTTCTCTTTTTGGTTACAGTTATATCTTAGACTAAAAAATTCAGAATAATCACTAGAAAATCAACACTTTGGTGAAATTTTTAAGGTTTCTCCCAAACTCGGCAAGTGCTATACTGATATCAGGAACATGTATGGAGGATTATGTGCGCAAAATAAAATACTTATCTCATTTCTCTTATTTATTTATAATCGCTTTTATTGCGGTAATGGCGATAACAACACCTATAAGATCGATGGCCCAAGACGATATGCCCAACGATGAGGAAACAATAATTCCTTCAAGCAATAATAGTGCGCCTCCGCCAATTATTGATGAAAGTGATTCTGGTGCAGTCAATGATGTTGAAGAATACGATGGCTAAATAACCCCATATGAAGGACCGGTGCCTAAACTTGCACCGGTCTTTTTATTTAGGATTAAGCTTTCTTAAAGGTCCCTTTCTTCTCTTTGCACACTTTTTCGGATGTTTTCAGCCATCCTTTTGCCTTGCATGCGTTAGTCCCAGCACAAGAATTTTTCTCGCTATGGCACGCTGACGTACCTTTACAAGAATTAATTCCATGGCATTGACCTTCGATCGCTTTTGCTTCTTGCTGAGGGGCGACTGCCTTTGCAACGTCGGCCGCTGTTGCCGATAGAGCTAATCCTGAAAGTGCTGCTGCTAGTAATAAATTTCTTGAGTCCATGAAACCTCCTAAAAGTTAGATTTTGTGATAATAATAACAAAGTTCTGGACATTCTAAACACAAATCGCAGATATTCTATTTATTATATTTTTGTAATACAAGATAATCAACAGGTGTCATGTGTTTATTGAACCAGAGATTTTAAAAGAACTGCCGCATTTTGAAATGTTTTTTAATCGAATAGGTTTTAAGCGCATTGATGGATCAGTTTTTGGTCTTTTGGTCTTGGCCCAAAAGCCGCTGACTTCTGAAGAAATTGAAGAGGCCCTGAAGCTCTCTCAAAGTGCGGTGTCCCTTTCTCTTAAAACTCTCGCCCATTTTGGGGCGATTGAAACTAAAGACCTCAGAGAAAATTCGAAGGCCCGCGTTCATACAGCAAAAGAAGATTCTTTAAATATTGTAGCTTCGCTTTTTAGAAAGCGCGAAGAAGAATATATTGTCGATTTTAAACTGATGGCCCAAAGAGTATTAGATAAATCCAATGGTGCGGACAATTTAGCTCGCAAAAAACGCATGCAATCTATCATCAGCACTTGCGAGATAGCAGAATCAGTCATGAACTTCGTTATCACAATAGCTCAAAATAAATCGAGAGAAAATCACGAACAATATGCCGCTCAATACGAAGCGATCGTAAAGCGATTGCCAAAGGCGCTGGATTTGATTGCCACTACGGCCGGTCCGTTAGCTGATATGACAATAAGCTTAAAAGAAACTTTAACCACAACATTTAAAAATAATTTTAAAGGACTACGCTGAAATGAAACCAGAGAATTGCAAAGACACTCAAAGAATTGTTATTACCGGTATCGGTCTCACTTCCCCAATGGGAAATAATTTATCAGAATTTAGAGATGGTCTTTTAAATAATGGCTCGGGAATTACCCATACCGAAATTCGCCATATGGGCGTGGTCGCGGCCGGACTTTGTAAATTCGATGAAGCCCGCTACCAGCCTAAAAAAATGAGAAGACGTGGAACTCGCGCTGGTGCTATTTCAATTTATTGTGCCAATGAAGCCGTTGTTGATTCAGGAATTGATTTTGCTGGCGTCGATAAGAATCGAGTGGGAGTTTATCTCGGAATTACAGAACACGGAAACGTTGAAACAGAAAACGAAATCCACGATCTCTATAACGAGCATAAAATGGATGTGTCGTTATGGTCCCATCACCATAACCCCAGAACAGTGGCCAATAATCCAGCAGGAGAAGTCACTCTTAATATGGGAATCACGGGAGCTCATTATACTATCGGCGCCGCTTGTGCCGCTGGAAATTTAGGCATTATCCAAGGAGTGCAGCAACTTTTATTAGACGAAGTTGATATTGCTCTCGCCGGTGGAGTTTCTGAATCTACTGAAACTTTTGGAATTTTTGCGGCCTTCAAGGCCCAAGGTGCTCTTGGTCACCATGAAGATCCAGCTCTGGCCACTCGCCCACTTGATGTCAATAGAAATGGAATTGTCGTTTCTGAAGGTGGTGCGGTTTATGTATTAGAGCGATTAAGTGATGCGAAAAAAAGAAAGGCAAAAATTTACGGAGAAATTATAGGGTATCACAGCAATAGTGATGCCAGCGATTTCGTTCTTCCCAATACAGAACGCCAAATTGAATGTATAAGAATGGCCATAAAAAAAGCAGGCATCGAGATTAACGAAATTGATATTGTTAATATGCACGCCACAGGAACAGTTCTAGGAGATATTCAAGAATGTGATGCTGTTCAAAAACTTTTTGGTGAATGCCCAAACGTATACGTGAATGCCACTAAAGGATTTATCGGTCACGCCATGGGAGCGGCCGGAGCACTGGAACTAGCAGGAAATATTCCTTCGTTTACTGATGGTTATATTCACCCTTGTAAGAAAATAGAAAACCTCGATCCCCTATGTAGCGTTCGCAATTTAGTCAACGGCGAGAAAGTCGCTCGCGATGTAAAAATCATATTAAATAATTCTTTCGGAATGCTCGGAATAAATTCAACGTTAATTGTGCAAAAGTTTAAGGAGTAGTTATGCTAACAAATGAAGAAGTAAGATCAAAAGTTTTAGATATTATTGCAGATATCGCTCTTGATGATGATGTATCAAACTTGAAAGATGAAGTTGCGTTGAGAGAACAACTTGACCTGGATTCAATGGACTTTTTAGACATCGTAATGGAATTAAAAAAACGTCATAAGATTGAAGTTCCTCAAGAAGACTACAGTCGTCTGGTGTCTATGCAGTCTTGTGTTGAATATCTTGCACCAAAATTCAACGCTTAATTAAAATGGCCAAATACGATTGCGTAATTATCGGAGCTGGAATGTCAGGCCTTGCGGCCGGCATCCGGCTCTCGATGTATAACAAAAAAGTAGTGATTCTCGAAAAACACACTATTAGCGGTGGACTCAATTCCTATTATGCCCGTGGAAAAAGAAAATTTGATGTTGGACTTCATGCTCTAACCAATTTTATCGATCCCACAGAGCGAGGAAAACCTTTTAATAAATTGATGAAACAACTGCGCATTCCTTATGATCAGTTTAAACTTCATCCGCAAAATTATTCGGTCATTCAGTTTCCTGATAAAAAATTGAAATTTACCAATGATATTGATTTTTTAATTGAAGAAGTTAGAATCAATTTCCCCCACGAAATTGATGGGTTCATGAGTCTGCTTAATCATATTCAGAATTTTAATGAAGTTGATTTGTCTAATAAAATGGCCATGGCAAAAATTGTTGTGAAAAACTTCATTAAAGATGAATCTCTCATTGAAATGATATTTTGCCCCCTTTTGATTTACGGAAGTGCCTGGGAAAACGATATGGATTTTTCTCAGTTTGTGGTTATGTTTAAAAGTATTTTCCTTGAAGGATTTTCTCGCCCCGAAGGTGGAGTGAGAACAATTATTGATTTGCTTTTAAAAAGATTTGAAGAATGTGGAGGAGAGCTTCGTTTCAAATCTGAGGTGACCCGGATTATTTCGGCCAATGCTCAAGTGTCTGCTGTTGAAATTAACGGAAATGAAATTATTGAATGTGATAATATCCTCTCATCAATGGGGTTGCCTGAAACAATATCGGTTTTGGATCAGGATTCTGCTTACTCGCCACGAGTTGGAAATCTCTCTTTTACTGAAAGTATTTTGATTACTGATAAAAAGCCAAAAGATCTGGGAATAGATGCAACTATTATTTTTTATAATAATCGTCCTGAGTACCATTACCAAAAACCAAAGACTATTTTTGATAGTGAGAGTGCTGTGGTTTGTTTTCCCAATAACTTCTTATATGGATCCCATGGGGACGACTACAACGAAGGAGTTCTCCGAGTGACAAATATTGCGAATTTTGAATTATGGAATAAGCAAAAACTAATATCGCTTGAGGCCTATAAAGAAAGCAAAATGGAAGTTTTTAATCAAAGTCTTCGCATTTTAAAAAATTGTGGTCTTGGATCTAATGATTCAAATTATGAAATTCTTTTTAAAGATATTTTTACTCCCACTACAATCAAGCGCTATACCGGTCATTTCGGTGGAACGGTTTATGGATCTATCGATAAAACCAGAAACGGAACAACTGATATTGGCGGTCTGTTTATCTGTGGAACTGACCAGGGATTCTTAGGAATTGTGGGCTCTATACTTTCTGGAATTTCCATGGCCAATCTTCATATCCTATCGAGTAATTTATGAAATTTAATAATGTAGTCATTGAATCTTTTGCTTATTCGATCTCTGAGCAACTGATGACTTCTAATATGATTGAAGAAGCTCTTGCTCCTCTTTATCAAAAACTAAAACTTCCGGAAGGAAGATTGGAGTTGATGACAGGCATTCAGTCCCGGCGAGTGTGGCCATCAGGGACTAAACCAAGTGACTTATCAACTCTGGCCTCCGAAAAATTATTTTTAAAATCTAATATAAAAAAAACAGACATCGATCTTTTGATTCACGCTTCTGTATGTCGAGATTTTTTAGAACCAGCAACTGCCTCTGTCGTTCACGCTAATCTAGGCCTTCCTCGTAAAACAATGATTTTTGATTTATCCAATGCTTGTTTGGGTGTGATCAATGCCATCGTCGTTGCAGGAAATATGATTGATAATGGACAAATTAAAACGGCCTTGATTGTTTCAGGTGAAAACGGCGGGCCTCTAATTGAAAATACGATTCGTGAATTATTGAGCAATCCCAATATTGATCGCAAGAGTATTAAAAAATACATCGCCAATTTAACGATTGGTTCTGCGGCCACTGCTATACTTCTGACTCATCGGGATTGTGCACCATCCGGCCATACTATTTTAGGTGGTGCTGTTGAGACAGATTCAAGTGCCAATCATCTTTGCAGAGGAGATGGCAATACTCACTCCCTCGTGATGCAAACAGATTCAGAAGAATTATTAAAATATGGCGTGATCCTGGCCAAGTCAACCTGGCAGGGTCTTTTGACTGAACTTGCCTGGGATAATAATACTCCGGATTTAGTTCTCACTCATCAAGTGGGTACGGCCCATGAAAAACTATCGTTAGAGTCCTTAGAGTTAACTCACGTTAAGACCTTTAGAACTTATCCCTTCCTTGGCAATACAGGATCGAGTGCACTCCCTATCACACTAATGATGGCCCATGAAGATGGAAAAATTAAAAAGGGTGAAAAAGTTGCATTGCTTGGAATTGGTTCTGGATTAAGTTCAATCATGCTGGGAGTAGAGTGGTAATGAGTACACAAAATAATATGCAAAAAATGATTACGATACCCGCCGAATTAAAAGGGGAATACCCTTTTGATTCTCATTTTATGCCGATTCAAAATAATAATTTACACTATATAGACGTGGGAAGCGGGCAAACCATTCTTATGCTTCATGGAAACCCAACCTGGTCATTTTTTTATCGCAATCTTGCCAAGCATTTTTCAAAAGATTTTCGAGTGGTTGTTCCTGATCATATGGGTTGTGGACTTTCGAGCAAACCACAAGACTATGAGTACACATTAAAAACTCATATTGAAAATCTTTGCTTGTTAGTTGAAAAATTAAATTTATCCGACATCACCTTGGTCGTTCACGATTGGGGAGGGGCCATTGGAATGGGCCTCGCGACAAGATATCCTCATCTTATTAAAAAAATGGTAGTGATGAACACCGCGGCCTTTAGGTCGATGGAAATTCCGGCACGAATAAATATTTTAAAAAATCCAATTGGCCAGTGGTTTATAAGATCGTTTAATGGTTTTGCTGGTCCCGCGACTTTTATGGCCACCACCAAAGGACTTAGTCCTCTGGTCAAAAAAGGATTCACACTTCCCTATCATGATTATGAATCAAGAATTGCCACCGCAAAATTTGTTCAAGATATTCCAATGAATGATACTCATCCTACTTATCAGACACTAAAAGATATTGAAGAAAAACTCCCAACGATCAAAGCTCCAATACTTCTTCTTTGGGGAGAAAAAGATTTTTGTTTCACCATGAACTTTCAAAAGCGCTGGTTAAATATTTTTCCAAATGCCAAGTCCATCACTTACCCGGAAGCAGGACACTACTTAATTGAGGACGAGAAGTCCGCAGTCATTAGCGAGATCGAAAAATTTTTAAAGGAATAATTTAGTGAATATTTCTTCTCGACTAACGGTGAACGCCAAGGCCACTCCCGATAAAAAGGCAGTGGTTTTCCCCCGTTTTAATAAAAAAACCAAACGCTATGATTATAGCTCTTTAACTTTTAAAGAGCTTGATATTCTCTCAAACAAATATGCCTTACAACTTCAAAAGCTTGGATTAAAAAAAGGCGACAGGACTCTCCTATTCTTAAAACCAAGTCTCGATTTTTCGGCGATGACCTTTGCTTTATTTAAGTTAGGAGTTGTTCCCGTCTTTATCGATCCGGGAATGGGAATTTCAAATCTTCTTAAATGTATCAAAGAATCACGGCCCGTAGGTCTGATTGCCGAAAAACAAATTCACTTTCTTAAACTTTTTTATCCTGATGTTTTTAAAACGGTAAAGATGAATATCACGAATGGATCATTGACCTGGGGAAAAATGATCAGCATTAAAAAGATGAAAAAGGAAAAGGTTCAAAGCTTTAGTCCCGTTGAATTTGACCCCGAAGATACAGCGGCCATTCTTTTTACTTCAGGTGGGACAGGCACTCCAAAGGGTGTGGTCTATACTCATAATATTTTCGATCAACAAACAACTATGCTGCAAGATCTTTATAAATTAACTAAGAATGATATTGATATGCCCGGTTTTCCTCTTTTTTCTCTTTTTACAATTGCAATGGGTATGACTAGTTGTATCCCGGACATGGATCCTACCAAGCCTGGAAGCTGTGACCCAAAAAAATTAGTACAAAATATCTACGATCAGTCCCCTACCTTTGTCGCTGGATCTCCCGCAATTTGGGAGAGAGTGGCCGACTACTGTTTGGAGGAAGGATTAGTTTTACCAACAATAAAATATGTCGTCATGTTTGGAGCACCTGTTTCAGTTAAACTTCATCGCAAATTTAAAACTCTATTGCCCAACGGAACCACTTATACACCTTACGGTGCGACAGAAGCTCTCCCTGTCAGTAATATTTCCGGTGAATTTGTTTTAAAAAATACCGCCCAACTAACTGATGAGGGTCATGGAACTTGTATTGGACAAGCGGCCCCCGGTGTAGAAATAAAAATAATTAAAATTACGGATGATGTGATTTCTCGCTTCAATGAAAATTTAGAACTACCACTCAAAGAAGTTGGCGAGATTATCATTAAAGGCCCCGTTGCCTCCAGAGAGTATTTAAATCTTCCAGATAAAACTCGCGAAGCTAAAATCTACGACGTGAATGATACTTTTTGGCATCGTATGGGAGATTTAGGATTCATCGACGAGAATGGACTTTTATGGTTTTGCGGACGAAAAGCTCATATGGTAACCACTAAAACTCAAAAACTTTTTCCTATTCCTTGTGAAGCTATTTTTAATAAGCACCCTGCAGTTAAAAGATCGGCACTCGTGGGCCTTGGAGTTCCCGGTAACCAAATCCCGGCAATCGTAATTGAGCGCCGTGATGGCCAATACCTATCAGGTAAAGGACGCTCTATTTTTGAAAGTGAGCTTCTTTCTGTAGCGAAAAAATATCCACATACTAAAAACATTCAAAAAATATATTTGAGTAAATCTTTTCCCGTAGATGTTAGACATAATATCAAAATCGACCGATTAAAATTAAAAGAAGAAATTGAACATCATGAAATCAACTAAAGTTTTAATTACTGGTGCTGGCGGCTTTCTCGGAAGTTATATTGCCCGGGAATTGATTAAAAAAAATTACCAGGTTTTTAGTTTTTCAAGATCTGAGTATTCTTTTTTGGGTGAGCTTGGAGTTAGTCAACGTTTGGGTGATTTGAAAAATTATCATGATGTTAAAAATGCCCTAAATGGAATGGATGCTGTTATTCATACTGCTTCGATGGTTGGTATGTGGGGGCGCTATGAAGATTTTTTTGCCACCAATGTGACGGGGACGGAAAATGTTTTGAGGGCGATGAAAGAGCTTGGGATTCGCAAGTTAGTTTATACGAGTACACCGAGTGTTGTTTTTGGGAGAGAGAGTTTGTGTGGAGTGGATGAGACGACGCCTTATCCGGAGCACTATCTTACTTATTATGCAAAGACTAAGGCCATTGCGGAGAAGATGGTACTGAGGGCAAATCAGGACCTCGATGTGAATGGTTTGTGTGCGGTTGCTTTGCGACCGCACTTAATCTTTGGACCGGGTGACATGAATCTGGTGCCTCGAGTGATTGAGGCCCAAAAAAAGGGTCGTTTAAAAATCATTGGAGATGGGGAAAATTTAGTTGATGTCCTCTATGTGGAAAATGCAGCGGCAGCTCATGTCATGGCCCTTGAAAAATTAGAATTCAATCACCCTATTGCAGGACATGCTTATTTTTTAGGGCAAGGACCAATCAAATTATGGGATTTTACCAATACGATTTTAACTAAGGCCGGGCATCCGATTGTCACAAAAAAAATGACTCTCAAAAAAGCTTATGCCATCGGATTTATGATTGAGTGCTTTTTAAAATTTTTCCGCATCTATAATGTCCATCCACCCATGACAAGATTTGTGGCCTTGCAGTTAGCAAAATCTCACTATTTTAGTCATCATAATCTTGAAGCGGACTTGGGATATGGCCCGAGTATTTCTATTGAAGAAGGCATAAATAGATTATTCGCATCTAAATAAAAAAATCGTTCGGTTTTATAAGCTTATTGTGAGTGTGATTAAAGGCCTGAAGAAAACCAACTACTGATCAACAACAACAGAAGCTGGAGAGCGAAGGTTTTCAAGTCGCATATAATGGTCAACTGCTCCTAAACCTTTGAAAGCTCCTTCATGAAAGCTTGTGGTAAAATCATGGCCATCAGGAGTTACCGCATTAAAATTGCCGTAGAAGAAAACATTCTGAACACCAAAAAGATTATAGTAATGAACCTTGCTGTTTGAATTATTCACAATATTATTGGTTAAGTTTTTCAAAGGCCATAGTGGAATTTCTACCCAATCGGCCTTGTCTTTAAAAGTCATTTGAGAAAGACATTGTTTTAAGAAGGCCCGAGACTTCGATGCAGAAAAAATATACTTCCTCGACTTAGACTCACAGGCATTGATGGTATCGGCAGTTATTTTTTCATGTGAGAGGTCTTTGAAATATTCAATATAATCATTTTGCAAAGAACGGCGACAGTTATCAAAAAGATTTCTAAAATTAAAAAACTTTGATTTTGGGTACTCGTCACATAATCCATTAATATGATCAAAAACATCACCCACGCTCAATGAATTTAAATAACGTATTCCTTCAGTGTTGACCTGGTACTGGCCAGTGATAGAAAATGGAGCGATCAAATATTCATTTTGAACCAAATCTACGGCCAATGGATCAATTCCAGAGTAACGTTCAAGAATAAAGACAGCGCGGTCGCGGTATTTTTTTCCAAAAGTACCTTTGCTTTTTTTCGTTGTGAATTCCGCACTGAAAGTCATAGAGAGTTTTTGTTCATTGTCTAAAATATTCAAATCCTCATGATTTTCCAGAAGATTTCTTTCACTGTCATATTCGATGGTAACTTTTTTGCTATCACTGGCCATTTTAGCAGCACTCGCTTCAGAGTTAGTAATGGCATAAATAACGCTCGCAAAAAGTCTAGAAACTATATCTTCAGTGTACTTAACTTTTTCATAATAATGTCTGAAGAAAACTTTTACTCGTCCATCGGTTGTGACTTCTATCTGTTGAGTTTTTGAACTTTTACTTCCTCCCAAAAGAAGGAAATTGTATTTGTGTTCAATTGTTTGGGCAATTTTCTTTTCTTCGGAAATAATATAAGGAGCAAGTATCCTTAAATCCCCTTCGCGGTTTTTAAGAAGTTGTCCAATTTCATCTGCAACAGGATTTCCTGGAACCATTTCACGTAAATTATTTTGATTAAAATTTAAATATATTTTGTAGCTTGTTGCTAGGTCATAACTAAAATCATAAGAAAGAAGAGTAAATTTTAGAATTTTTAAAAAGTCGGCCTGTATTCCAACGGAGACACCTGCCATTACCATTTTAGTTTTTTCATAAGACATATGAACATCGTCGCCAACGCCTGTCTTACTTGGACTTGAAACGACTTCTACTCTTGATAATTTTTCAAACTTGGCCAGCACTCCGGCCATCCCTGATATTCCGGTATAGAGAGGAACGGAAACCATGCCTCCGGCCTTTACTGAGAGAGAGTCTTCTTTAAAAACCATCTCATTGGTTTGCATATTTGAGATTTTATTAAATTGAAGAGCATTAAAAGGTAAAAATAATTTTTCGAAATGAGTAGTAAGTCCTTCATTGTAAGAATCGGCGTAATGGACCCAGGTATAAGTTCGTTTAAAAACAATTCCCGCAAATGCCGCAAGGTTATTTTGAGTTATATCGATAACTTTTTGGTCTTTAAGATTGCTCATTATTTTTGAAGCATCAATGAAAATGGAGAATGTATCTGTAACGATCCAGCGTTTAGCATCAAACAAGTCGGGAGCAAGGTTTCTGTCAGCACTGATTGAAAAATCGACAAAGGGCCTTCTATAAGAGAACCCAATACTATTTAGACCACCTGTTACTGAAGTTGTACCATTTTGAAGTACTCTCCCCGCTTCTCTTTGTCCGATATGATCATATTCTAAATTCATCTCATCAAGAATCTGTTGATAGAGATTACTTTTAGTTTCGATTGGATTAACTATATTTAAATAGTTAAACGATGAATTAGAATTAGGAGCGGATTGAGCGTGAACACTTGAAAATACTCCGAGAGAACATAGCGTGGCGATTGTGCAAATTTTTCTGAATTTTATTTTCATATTGATCATTGCCTCTGAACGCCATTATGACAGACTCATCGGCAGGACAAAGGCAATACTTGACTGTTTTGGTATTAATTACTTAGCTCTAAAAAATTTTAGGTAAAGTGCCATAAATATTCCTCATTGAAACCCAAGCTGTTAGAATAGTTATTATGAAAGGGACACGTCTTATAATTTTGATCTTATCGATTCTTCTATTAACAATTAGTAGTGGGCTCTTATTTTATAAGAACCTATTTCTTCTTGAATCCCCCACCACTGGCGGCAAAGTTGATTTTGAAGAACTTCGCTATACCGATCTGCAGATTAATGCGTCAGCGGCAATGCTGAGAAAAAATTTAAGTGCCGATTCAACGCTGCTGGAATCGGAAGTCTCGCGCATTAAAGAATTAATGAATATTGTAACTGATGTTAACAAAAGTACTCCGGAACTCAGTAACTCAATCACAAAAATCCGTTTGTATTTTGATAAAAAAATAAGAGATTTGGATAATTTTCAAACGGGACTGATCGAATTAAAAAAAGCCGTAGACGCTCTCAATCCCGCCTATAATGAATTAAATCGAAACAAAATAAAATTCTCGCTAGATAATAGAGATTTTTACCGCGAGTGTGTAGTGGACGCACTTTTCTATATTTCGCTATCCAATAAGGATAATGAAGCCCGTCTTAGTGAAGATAAAAAAATTCTTGGCCAAATCCTAAGTTTTGCCAAAGCACCAAATCCTTATATTCAAAAGTTTAGCGTTTATATCGATATCATTTTAAAGCGAACCAAAGAGATTGACCACTTGACTGAAAATTTTAATAAAGACATTTCAATAAATAATGAATTGATGATTGTTGGTAAATACTATAAGGAATCTCAAGATGCGAAGGTTCATGATGGAGAAGTTTTTCTTTCCATGATTTTTGGCGCTATCGTCCTGTACTTAATTGCAGTGGTAGTCATTTTGAGAAAACTTACTTAGGACTGACGAGAATAGGCCGCAACCACTTTTTCATCAAAATAATTTGCACTCATCCCCGCATCCACCAAGACACCACTTGCATTGATCCCACTAGAGCGCTGACTCAAGAGAAAGGCCACGGTATTGGCAACTTCAGATGTCTCGAGGGCCTGTCTTCTCATAGTAAGTTGTTCAGCATAGAGATAATTTTCAATATAACCCGGAATTCCCGCTGAAGCCGAAGTCTTTAATGGACCCGCGCAAACAGCATTAAAACGAACCGAGCTGATGCTTGAAAAAGATTTGGCAAGGAATGCAATAGTAGCGTCCAGAGAGGCCTTAATAGGTCCCATATAGCCGTAATTGGTGGCGCGAGTACTGGAGATAGAAATGGTAACCACTGAAGCATGAGGGTCTAGGATATCTTTAATAGCATTTGAGATGGCGATTAATGAGAAAGTTGAGATAGTAGAAGCTTGAAGATAATCTTGTAGTTTTGTTTCATGAAATGGTTTCATGCCTTCTGAGTAGTTGGCAAAGGCAATCGAGTGTAAAAAACCGTGTAGCTTTACTCCATCAGTTTTGAGCTGTTCACCAAACACTTTAATAGCTGCTTCATTTTCTACGTTTAGCAGATAAATCTTTTTTTCTGGAAAAAGTTTTTCAACTCTCTCTTTAATTTCTGCATTTTGAACTGTGAAAATTAAATCGGCCCCGTTTTCTTGTAAGATTTTTGCGGAAAAATAGGCGACAGATTTTTTATTGGCCACACCAGTAATCAAAAACGTTTTATTTTCTAAATCAAGAAAGCTCATTTTTCAAATCCTCATAATTTTTAAATACTGGCGACTGCAAACTCGAGAACTAAAACGACTTTGCCATTAACTCTTGTTGTCCCTTTCATATAACTGGCATTTGAAAGGCTATCAACTAGCTCGACTTCCATTTCTAATGTTTCCCCGGGACGAACCATATTTTTGAATTTAGCATTTTGGACTCTGGTGACAACTCCTAATCCTCCGCCTGCTTTCTTGGCCATCAACGCCGCTCCCGATTGAAAAAGAGCTTCTTGTAAAAGAACTCCTGGCATGATGGGGTTTCCGGGAAAATGACCTTTAAAAAAATCTTCTTCGCCAGTAAGGTGGAGAGATGTAGAGATCTTTTTTTCATCGAGATTAATAATCTTATCGACAAATAAAAATGGTGCTCGCTGAGGAATGAGATCTTTGATGTCTGGAAACATTTTTATAGGCCCCCTGAAATTTCAAGACTTGCTCCAGTGATATAGCTAGCTTCTTTACTTGCTAAAAATAAAACTGCAGCTGCCACTTCTTCAACTCGTCCGAAACGTTTCATCGGAACGTCTTTCATATACTCTTTACGTTGATCTTCCGGAAGATCTGCCAAAAGTTCTGTGTCGATAAATCCAGGACAAATATTATTGACAGTGATACCGCGCTTGGCGACTTCTTTGGAAAGGGACTTCGAAATAGCAATTTGTCCGGCCTTTGAAGCAGCGTAGTTGGCCTGCCCGGGAAGCCCCAAAGATCCACCAATGGAAGACATATTGACAATGCGACCGTAGCGATTTTTCATGAACTGCAGGACTGCATGTTTGCTCATTAAAAATGTTCCAGTGAGGTTGGTGCTGATGACATCATTCCACTCGATTAGAGACATCATGGCCGTTAGTTGGTCTTTTCTGATACCAGAATTATTGATCAGTATTTCTATTTTAGGATGTGCTGCTTCGACTTCAGCAAAAAATTTTATGATGGCGTCTTCATCTCTGACATCGCATTTTTTGACGATAAGTTTTTCACCGTACTGAAGACAATCTTCTTTGAATTTCATGGCAGCTGCATCGTTTCCGGCGTAGATAGCAACGACAGTGGCACCTTCTTTCAAAAAAGCCTCTGCGATTCCTCTGCCAATTCCACGCGTTCCACCTGTAACTATCGCTGTTTGATTTTCAAACTTCATTTAATATAATCCTGTCTATGGGGTAATCAGACGGAATTCTATAGGGAGAAATGGGGTTTGAGAAGATGGAATTGAGCCGTTGCAATGAGTTTGTTATGTGTCATTCGACTCCGGCGAGCGATACGTGTCCCTAAGGACACTGTCGATAGCATAATATAATTATTTAGGAATCAAATTGTCGTCTTTTAAAATCAAGCATCCTTTACCTAATCGAGTAGTGGTGATTTTAAAGAAGATTTGTGTCAGAATTTAGAAGGTAAAAATTTACTGCAACAGAACTGAAATTAGTGAACCTCGGGAGGGTAATTAAAGATGTCACAAACTATGAAATTAGCATCGGAAACAAACCCAAAAAAGAGGTTCTGTTGCAATAACTATTTTGCCTTTTAGATTCCACAAATCTTGTTTGAAATCATTACAATCAATGAGGTAAAGGATGCTTGATTTACTACAAATTTACCAGTGATATACTTAAGAAAATGTCATTTCTTTAAAATATTTATTCGATTTATTTCACAAAAGAGAAAATATGAACGACGACTTAATGATTAAAGAATTTAAGATTGAAGCTGCCGAAATGTTTGAAAGCGCGGAAGATGGACTGCTGAATATCGATAAAGGTTTAGATTTTATTTCAAATTACAATAGCATTTTCCGTTCATTTCACTCCTTGAAAGGAGCGGCCGGAATGTTTGGGATGGAAGAGCTTCAATTGCATATGCATAAATTAGAGTCTCTACTTGAGGCCCAAAAAAAATATGGAGTAATGAATAAAAATCAAATTGACTATTTTTTATATGGAATCGATGGGGCAAAATCGTTAATTGATGGCAACGCAACTAATTTTGTACATGTCGACTTAGAAAAGTTTAATATAGAAATTCCAGTTGCTAGTTTGATATCTCCAGAAATTCCAAAAAATGCACCGATAAAAACTGAAAAAATTATTAGAAAGAATGGGGTTGTATTCATTGTTGATGATGAACCTGAACTGGTAGATATATTGAGCAGAATTATTGAACAAAATAATTATGTCGTATATAAATTTTATAATGGTGAAGAAGCAGTAAATTCTTTTGAAAAATACAAACCAGATATTATATTGTCAGATATTTTGATGCCAAAGCTTAATGGTATTGAAATGATTAAGGCCATCCATGAAGTTTCTGCTAATACGCCTGTTATTTTTATTTCCGGAAATCTTTCGAAGGAGCGCATGCAAGAGGCACTTCAGTTCGGGGCTTACGCATTTATTGATAAGCCATTTGATAACCTAACTGTAAAAAATTTATGTCGAAATGCCGTTAAGAAAAGTCAGGCACTTAATCTTTTAGAAAAAAGTATTAATTATATTTTATATCAATTTAGTGATTTAGATGAGTATTTAAAGAGCACGGGGAAGGAAAGCTTGCGCCAAGGCTTAAAGGCCGAGTTAAAAGTCATTTTGGAACAAAAAAAAATTTTGAAAGATATAAGTTAGTTTTTAATCACTGAATGCTGAGTGATTATATTAAAGTTTTTTAATTTTAAATCCGAATAGGGTTTATGAACAAATTTGTCACTACTTCATTTAAAAACGACCTATTCCCTGAGATTTAAATAATGTTTTTTTTAATATTCATTATGCTTACCGTAAATGATGTCTCAGCAAAAAATAAACAATGTAAGCTACCTAAACAACCAACTGGTAAGGTTCGAAAACTTGCCAATAGTATTGTACCTATTCTCTCGAAGTACAATTTGCAACTCAAAAAAAGCATGCCCAAGAAAGCTACCCCATCAGGCAAGATTCCGTGGTCAAGTCCCAGTGTTGATCAAATAAGAAATACTCCTTGTAAAAAATTAAATGTTCCCACTAGTGAGGAGATGAAAAATTTTATTGCTAGCAAAAAAAATGGAGAAGATAGGGGCACCGAAAGTACTCAGGTGAATGGTGTGGATTTTAAAGACGAGTCCCCCGCTCTGATTGCGGCCTTTAGGCAATTGACAACTTCTCTAGATGGTTTTGGCAGTCATGAAAATCTGGCCAATCAAAAAGACATCCAAAAAAGTTATAATATTGATCCATCTTGTAACAAAGTCGAGTGTGCGGTTGCTAAAATTTGGGGCGAGGAAATGGGAACTAAAATTCTCTATCTTAATCTTCGCCATAATTTTAATGCTTCAGAATTGGCGTTTGAAAATAGTTCTCGCTTTAATAAAGAAGAACTTGATGATGTGCTATTAGCGCTTGAGGATCTGCCTTCTCACCTCATACCGCTGGGGAAAACCAACCAAAGACTCACCCATTATTCTCGTGGGTATAGGCCTTATGGCTCCAATCCAAAAGATATTGCGAATGCTATTATCATGCTACTTGATAACTGGTCTGAGCGACAAGGCAGCACTAGGCAATATTTATTATTCCATGAAATGTCCCATAATATTGCCTTTAAGCTCAATAAAATGGATGAAGATCCTAGCTGGCTTGAAAAAAGCCAATGGGTCAAAAAAGGAGACAGTTGGTTTCACGGCGCCAATGCCTGCTTTCCAACTCGGTACTCAAAGGAAGATCCATCAGAGGATTTTGCCGAAACGGTAGCGGCCTATAGATATAATTCGGCAAATTTTAAGGCCCGATGTCCTGATAAATACAATTACGTAAAAAAAGCGGTATTTAAAAATATTGAATATACTTCGGTTGAAGCATGTTCGGTTTCCGAGCTAACACCATCTCTTGCCACAACTCCGAAAGAAGAACATTCTGAAATAAAAATCTATCCGTTGCCTGAAATAATGCCACTGCCACCAATGACTCCATTGGAAGCAACTCCTGAGACAAAAGAGATACTTGATCTTCAAAATAACCTTGGTAAATTGGAAATAGAAATAGAACCAGAAGAAAGTTTGCCAGGTCTCTGAGTGAGTTTAACAATCTCTATCTACGAAAGCGTTGGAATAGTTCTTATAATTTAATTTTCTTTATTTCGAGTTGAGTTTCTTTTCGATTTTATCCAAGCGAGCTTTAACGGCTTCAATCTCTTTTGATTTAAGAGCATTTTCTTCTTTGAGTCTTTCATTCTCACTTTTCACTGAAGACAACTCTCTGTGGATGGCCGTACTGTCATCGAACCACTTATGATAAAACTCCTTCATTGCATTAATCACCATATAGGTGAAGGCATTGTAATTCACTGCTTTGAATTCAGTTTCTTTTTTGTCATTCTTGTTGAGTTTTGCCATTCTTTTTTCAATCAATTCAGGGGCCACTTTTTCAAGCTCTTGAGCAATCACACCAATTCGATCCTCATGATCCTCCTCTGTGCCTCCCAACCCGTTATATCGGTATGTTTTGGGTTGAATGCCTAAAACTTGATTGAGTCCGAGTTCAAAAGGACGAATATTTTTCTTCAATCTTTCATCTGACAAACAGGTTCCTGATGTACGTACGAGAATTGGGGCGATATTTTTAGCTGTTTGCTGTTTATTTTTTCAGGTCTCTGAGTTATCGAAGATAAGAGTGACGGCTGCTTTGAACATTACACTCATGGTGGAAAATAGTCATCTCAATCCCGACGTTGCCGCCGATCAGTTGTTTATACGCCGGATTTTAATTGATCGCTTAGGCCAATTGGAGTGCTTCAGAAAGACCATAAAGTGTTTCTGCAGATTATTGGTAAAATTCTTCTATTATAATCATGCCTGAACCACCTGCTCCTCCAACAAATCCGCTTGTTCCAGCTGTCCCACCAGCTCCACCTGCACCTACAGTATAACCATAAGTTAATGCCGGGTTTGTTATAATAGCGTCTATATAACCACCAGCACCGCCACCGGATAGAGCGTAAGCATAAGAAGTCGTTCCATTCGTCCCCCCGCCACCACCGCCAGATCCAGAATTAGCACCAGCACTAGTTCCTGATGAATTAGGATTTCCCGCTCCATTTGCACCAAATTGCGAGGCTCCACCTACTCCGCCAGTCAAGAACATGCCAATTGAATTGTTTGCCATCCAACCTGTACCACTGGCCCCAGTTACTGCCAATCCAATAGGACCTGTCCCCAGTGAGGCAGTTCCTCCTCCAGCTATCCCAGTAACTCCGCCATATCCGCCATTGGCAGTGAGCAAACTCGAACCAAAAGTAGAGGCCCCGCCATTTGATCCGGCCGAAGTCGTTGTTCCATCAATCCCACCTCCGCCTCCGCCACCGCCACCGCCAACCATTCGCACTCTAATGTAAAGAGGTACAATGCCAGTTGGAGTCGTGTAAGTTCCAGAACCAGATGTAAATTTTTGAACTGTCGGTATATGGGCACTTCTTACGGCCGCTGTTTGCGTGGTTCCATCGGGAAATTTAATCCCTCCTGTGGTCGATTCGATAACTCCAGCAACTGATAGCTTTTGCCCTGGCGCAACCGTCCCTATACCGACGTTTCCGGCGGATGTAATTCTCATTTTTTCAGTTACTGGGGGGGCGGTTGTATAAGTATAAAACCTCAAAGATCCTTGTCCTGAGGCATCTGCTAATCCTTCGATTTTCCCCATCGTATATCCAAGAATACCAAGATTTATTGATGCTCCAGTTCCAATTGTTGCTGCATTGTTAGAGAGAGTTAGCAGCTCATTGGTATTTGCACCACTTGTGTCAGCTACAATATTTAACTTATACCCAGGACTTGTCGTTCCTATCCCGACATTGCCAGAGGAATCAATGCGAAGTCGCTCAGAGTTAGCCGTAGAAAATCGCAAGTTTTGCCCAGAGCCCACAGCTTGAATACCTGCTTGAACAGTCCCTGCACTTGCTCCATTAAATGAGTAAAAGACAGAATCCGCTGACGAACTATAGTCACCAGCATTTCTGATTTCACCAGCAACTTGAAGTTTTACCGCTGGACTTGTTGTCCCAATCCCGACGAAAGGCACCACGGTTTTCACACAAATTTTTCGGAAATTTTTTAACTTATTGGAAACAATCATTTATTTAGTGCTTCCAATAAGTTAAGGAATGTTCCTTAACTTGAGACTCTTGTTGTTGAGTGTTTTCTATTCTTCTCAATTGTGTCCTATTTTTGTCTATTTTGGGCCAGAAGCAGGACACGCTTTGTGCCTAACCTGCAATTTTTTGGTATCACAAAAACAAGCCATTTTCCAACGAACTATGGTCTTTTGATATCGTCCACCAATAAGTCATTAACTGAGCAATTGAAAATCCTTGATAGTTTAAATATGGTATATAAAGAAAAATGGTGCTTCCCGTATTCAAGCTTTTGATAGTTTTTTATATCAAAACCGAAACTTTCCATGTCCTTTTGTGAGTAACCACACGATAACCTGAAAAACTTAATTCTTTCTGAAGTATGGCAAATTAGTTCGCTGTAATCTTTTTCTATAGACATGATTTTTATAGTACAATAGCAGTATATAAATACTGACCGTATAGTTATACGGTATTACGGGCGAGCTATCACGAGATCAGTGGTAAATAAAATTTACGAAGGAAAAATGTAGTATGAAAAAAATTTTACTAATTGACGATGATTCATCCCTATTAGAGTTAATTTCAGAAGAATTAAAAAATCTAGGTTTTTGGGTAGTGGTGGCAATTTGCGGAAACGAAGCGATAGAAATTTTAAAAGACGAAGCATTCGACTTGGTAATATCCGATTTCAGAATGCCAAATGGAAATGGGATGGTAGTCCTAGAACACGTCAACAAGATGATCAGGCCGCCTACATTTTTCTTTTTGTCCGCTCAGGCAGACATGAGCATAGAAGATTGCCTTAAAGCTGGAGCTAAAAAATTTATAAATAAGCCTGTTGACCTAAATAAAATAGTATATGAGATCGAGAACATTGAAGGTTGATAATGAAACCAAGTCCGAACCTGGCAGTAAACTCTGTTAATCTTTTTTCGAGTGAAAAACGATCAGCCATTTCAGAGGACACAAGTTGGGCCACGCCTGAAATTCGAACCTGCATTTTTGTTTTTTTCCAATGAAAATTTAGATAGATTTTAGGATTGTTAGTGATCTCTTGGGCATTTTGAATTTGTCTCAAAAATACCCATTATATTTTTTCTCTCTCGTTGTGAATTTGTAATGAAATAGTTGTGTCGCAACTCAGGTAAAAAGTCAAAACACACCATTCCCACTCATCACTTAA